>SFFY01000032.1 GCA_004556745.1 Bacteroidales bacterium
CTAAGCCCGATCTGTTTTTCCCTTTCTGCTTGACATTTTTCACTATCTGCGCAGAAAAAGCTTGTTACAAACTTTGTAACATGTATTACAAACTTTGTAATATGTGTTACAAAGTTTCTAACATGCGTTACAAAGTTTGTAACAAAAACTTTCTTATAGGAAAGGAAAAAATATCAGGCAGAAAGAGAAAACTTGCTGCCTGAAAAGAAAAATTAGCACGGACTTATTGTGGACGCGACACAGCCCCAAACCTTTCATCGCTGAAAGGTTTGGGGCACAAACCGTTCAGCCATATCTCTCTAATATATAGCGGAATAAGTGTAACGCTGAAAGGTTGAAAGGTTTTTCGGGGTAAAAAAAAGCGTATAAGGGAGCGTTCCGGCAATGCTATTTGCCGGAACAAAAGAAGAGGAAACTAAGAAAAGGGAATGCCTTAACGGCGGACGGCGATGCCTTCGATTTCAACCAGCCACTCGGGACGGCACACGCGGGCGAGGGTCATGAGACAGGGCACGCTGGGAAGAAGTTTTGCCAGGCAGGCCTTGACGGCGGGATAGTCGGCAAGGTCACGCAGATAGCACACCATGTATTGCATGTCAGCAAGCGAGGCACCGCCGTCGCGCAGCAGCGCATCGATGTTCTCCAGCAGCCACTCCGTTTGGCGCACGGCATCGCCGCGATAAAGGCATTGGCCGTAACGGTCAATGCTGGCGGTGCCTGAAATCAGCAAGTGACGGCCAAGGGGAAGGTCGAGCGCGGTGCCGCGCTCGAATGCCACGCCGTATTCATGCGTGTGGTTCAGATAGTCGAGGGCCTGCAAATATTTTACGCCCGTTTCAGGAACGCCCGAAACGGAAAAGAAATCTGCCGCAACGGCGGCGGAGGTATCGAAGCTCGCCCCCCCGATGCCCGTTGAGGCAATGAAATGCGTGTCCTTAGTAAGTCCTATTTCGCTGAAATACTCGTTGCGGCTCTTCACAACGGCTGCATATTCGCGGTCTACGTCGCGCACGAAGATCCAAGTGCGGTGGCAATGGTCTGCCACGTTCAGGCCGTACGTGTCCAGCCATGCCTGATGCTGCAAAAAGGCGGAGCGCATCTGTGCATCAGGTGTAGTGTCCTCTCCCACCCCGCCGGCGAAGCGCACGCTCTGGAAATAAAAGGCAAGTGCACCGAGACGGGCCACCAACCGGTCGGGCGTGCCGCTCTTCTGCAAATCATCGTCGCCTATCCACCATTGCTGTAAAGCCACCTTGCACCCTGAAAGCGGCGGCTGCTCCACGTAGGACACAAACCCGGCGTTCAGCACTTCGCGCGTGAGTTTATGGTTTTCTACTTCGGGCTGGCAGTTGGCGGCATCGCTCAGATAGACGCGCGTCATCAGCAGATGGCGGGACGAGAGGCTGTTTTCAGACATAAATCGCACCGTCTGCGCCTCGATTTCTGCCAGTTGTGCTTGCAAGGAACCGCCGCCTTGCGGTTCGAAAAGGGGAAAATATTCTTGGATCATATTGTGCTTAGAAGGAGGAAAACTAAGTTTCTGCGCACAAAATTAGTGATTTTTGAGGAAAAGGCTTGTTTATTCCGTAACAACTTTTTACCTTTGCCGCAGTAACCAACAAAATCCATAAGCCTATCGACACACTTTACTTCTTAAATTGAATTACATAGAATTAAAGAAGAAAGGTTTGCGTCATGAATGATTACACCTTATTGACCGACGACCAGTTGGTCAGTCTTTATGTTTCAGGGCAAGACAATGCCTTCGATGTTTTGTTGGAACGTTATAAGAATAGGCTTTACAACTACATCCTTTACATAGTCCACAAGGAGGACACGGCAGACGACCTGTTTCAGGAGACATTTGTCAAGGCAATTGTCACCTTGCGCAATGGCAACTATCGCGCCGACGGCAAATTTTACGCCTGGCTTACGCGCATTGCCCACAACCTGCTCATCGACCACTTCCGCGACGGGCAAGCAGAGAACTTTATGACGGACGAAATGGCTGGAATGAGCATTTTTGACTCCATTCAGGTATCAGACGCCTGCAAGGAAAGCGAAATCGTGAGCGAGCAAACGCTTGAAGACGTGCGCCGCCTGATTGAGCATCTGCCGGAGTCGCAGAAAGAGGTCGTGAAAATGCGCTACTATCAAGACCTCAGCTTTAAGGAAATAGCCGACCTCAAAGGCATCAGCATCAACACCGCCCTCGGCCGCATGCACTACGCAATCAACAATATGCGCAAAATGGCTAAGGAGCACGGACTGTTTAGCCACGAATAAGCAGCAGCAACATATATTTAGCTATTTGAAGCAAACAACAAACGGCGCGGGCAACAAAATGCCCGCGCCGTTTGCGTCAGTATCTTACAAAGAATTACTTGTTTTCCAACTCCTTGGCGGCAATGGCCTGATTGGCAGTAATGGCAATCATCTTATAGACATCGTCGACGGAGCAGCCGCGCGAAAGGTCGTTGACGGGGCGGGCAATGCCTTGGAGGATAGGACCAACTGCCGTGGCGTGGCCAAGACGCTGCACGAGTTTGTAGCCGATGTTGCCCACTTCGAGGTTAGGCACGACGAGCACGTTTGCCTTACCGGCAATGGGGCTGCCCGGGGCTTTGGAAGCACCGACGGAGGGCACAAGTGCGGCATCGGCCTGCAGTTCGCCGTCGATGCAAAGCTCGGGATCCATTTCGTGGGCAATATTCAAGGCCTCAACCACCTTGTCCACCACTTCGTGCTTGGCACTGCCCTTGGTGGAGAAGCTAAGCATGGCCACGCGGGGCTCGTCGATACCGGCAACGGCCTTGGCAGTGCGGGCGGTGCAGATGGCAATCTGTGCGAGTTGATTGGCATCGGGCATGGGCGTTACTGCCACGTCGCCCATCACGAGCACGCCGTTCTGGCCGCACTCGGGGGCGTGGGTGAGCAACAGCATGGCACCGCTCACGCAGGTGATGCCCGGAGAGGTCTTGATGATTTGCAGGGCGGGACGGAGCACGTCGCCCGTCGTGTTGCGTGCGCCGGCAAGCTGGCCGTCGGCATCGCCGCTCTTGATGATGAGGCAGCCGAGATAAAGCGGATTCTTCACCAGTTCGCGCGCCTCTTCAATGGTCATGCCCTTCTTCTTGCGCAGTTCGCAAAGCAGCTGGGCGTATGCCTCTTGCTTCGGGTGGTTTTCGGGGTCGATAATCTGTGCCTTGCCGATATTTCCCAGTCCGAACTTCTGCGCCATAGCGGCGATTTCCACGGGATTGCCGAGCAGGATAAGGTCTGCCACCTCATCGGTGAGGATTTGGTTGGCAGCTTTGAGGGTACGCTCTTCCGTTCCCTCGGGAAGCACGATGCGCTGGCGGTTTGCCTTGGCACGTGTGATGAGTTGTTCTACGAGTTCCATAGTTATAATGAGATAATAATAATATTATGCGTGTACGTATGTGCCGATGTTCTCGCCGTCGAGCACTTTCTTGAGATTGCCGTAAACGTCCATATTGAAGACGTAAATAGGCAGGCCGTTCTCTTTGCACATGGCCGTTGCCGTGATGTCCATCACCTTCAAGCCCCGGCTGAGCACCTCGTCGTAGGTGATTTCGTCAAACTTGGTAGCCGTGGGGTCTTTCTCGGGGTCGGCGGTATAGACGCCGTCCACGCGCGTGCCTTTGAGCATCACGTCGGCCTCTATTTCAATGCCGCGCAGAGACGAACCCGTGTCGGTGGTGAAATAGGGACTGCCGGTGCCGCAGCTGATAATGGCCACCTCGCCGCGCTCCATGGCCTCGATGGCTTTCCATTTGGAATAGAACTCGCCGATCGGCTCCATGCGAATGGCCGTCAGCACGCGGCTCTTCACGCCCTGCGCACCGAGGGCGCTGCTAAGGGCGAGGGAGTTGATCACCGTGGCGCACATACCCATTTGGTCGCCCTTCACGCGGTCGAAGCCTTTGCCTGCGCCGCTCAATCCGCGAAAGATATTGCCGCCACCGATCACAATGCCTATCTGCACGCCAGTGGAAAGCGCGTCCTTGATTTGCTCAGCGTATTGGTTGAGCCTTTGCACGTCGATGCCGTGCCCTTGTGCTCCAGAGAGGCTTTCGCCGCTTAGTTTCAGGAGTATTCTTTTGAATTTTGGCATGATTTGAAAATATTGATTTACATTGCAAAGTTACGATTTCTTACTGTGGGACGCACACTATCACGGCAGATAACTTACTTCCTTAAATAAATATTGCCGCAAATTGCCGTCACGGTCGTGCAAATGAAGCGTGCCATCGGGCGCGACTGTTACTATTTCTGCCAGGAATTTACCCTGTGCGTCGGCATACCAATACCTGCCATCGCGGCGATACATTCTGCCGTTATATTCTTCAAGCACCTGATCGCCCTGATTGTTTTGAAGCAGGCCGTAGTAATGCTCAAAGCGTTGCAGGAGGTAGCGCAGCACGGCGGCGCGGTCGGTCTCCTTGCCACGCACCTTATAAAAGGACACGGGGTTGGGCGCATCGCCCTCAAACGACTGTTGATTGATGTTCAGGCCGATACCGATGATGCTACGGCTGATTGCACGCCCGCAAAGCGTGTGCTCGAGCAACATGCCGCATACCTTATTATCATTTATATATATATCGTTCGGCCACTTGACGCAGACCGCGCATTTGCAATATTTCTGCACCGTATCCGCCACCGCCAAAGCCGTGCCCGCCGAGAGCAGGAACTGCTTGTCGGGGGTGAGGAACGAGGGGTGCAGGCCGATGCCGAGCAAAAGGTTTGCCTGCACCGCACTTTCCCACACCGTGCCCTTTTGTCCGTGGCCCGCCGTCTGATAGTCGGCCGTGACAAGCGCAAACTCGGCGTTTTGTTCTTCATCACCCTCTTCTTTGAGAAAAGCCATCGTGGAATCAAGCAGCGCAAAATGCCGGTGCTGCCAGCGCGGCGAGGGCAGGCGAAAGCCATAAAGCAGTTTCTGCGGCAGCGACTTTACGGTTTCCCCGTAAGCGTGGCGGGCAAGTTGCCCTATCAAATCGTCGTTTACATCGCTATCGAAATACACATCGTTCCAATGCTGCTTGTTCCAATGCCAGGCTGGGCGGATGCCGTCGTAGTGCTCGCGCAGTTCGGCGGCATATTCCGGCTCACATTTCATACAAACAAGTTCCGTGCGTTCAAGGCTGAGCGCGGCAAATATCTTGCCGGCAATCCTATACACGAGGTAATCGGGGCCAAACGGTTCGTCCTCCGTCACATCGGTGAAGCCCAGCAGGAGGGCGCGCATGGTTTCTATATTCATATCAAACGAGAAAAATCTTTATATTGCGGGCGGCGGTTGTAGCGCACGGTTTCCGGGGAGTAGGCATCGCGCAGGTGGGTAATCTTGAAAGGCGGCTGGGTGCCTACTACCGTTATGATGTCAAAGCGGTAAGGCGCATCAAGCCTGTTTTCCGAAAGATATGCCAGCGCAGCTTTCACAAGGTGCTCCTGCTTGCGCATATCCACGGCAAATTCAGCCGGCGCGAACTGCTCGTTGCGCCGCGTCTTGACCTCCACGAAGACAATTTCGCCAAACCATTCGGCAATGATGTCCACTTCGAGATGCCCGCTGTGCCAGTTGCGCTCCAAGATGCGGTAGTTGCCCTTGGAGAGATAGGTGCAAGCCTCCCGCTCGCCGAGTATGCCGAACTCATTGTGCTGTGCCATGACGCGCTATCTCTTTTTCTTGAAAAAATCTTTCATCAACGCGGCGCACTCTTCTTCCATCACGCCTGCCGTAACCTCGGTCTTAGGGTGCAGGGCATCGGGGGCGTAGACGCTGAACCCACGCTTGGGGTCGGACGCGCCATAAACCAGCCTGCCAAGCTGCGCCCAGCCGAGCGCGCCGGCGCACATGGTGCAAGGCTCCACGGTGACATAGAGCGTGCATTCGTTGAGGTATTTGCCGCCCAAATGGTTGGCGGCGGCGGTTACAGCCTGCATTTCTGCATGTGCCGTGACATCGGTGAGGGTTTCCACAAGGTTGTGCGCACGGGCAATGATGCGGTCTTTGCAGACCACCACCGCGCCCACAGGCACTTCGTCGCGGCCAAACGCCGCCTTAGCCTCATCGAGGGCTTTCTTCATGAAATATTCGTCGGGCATGGGGAATTAAGTTTTTCCGGAAGTTCCGGAATATCCGGATAATCCGGATTAATCCGGGATATCCGGGCTAATGATTTCTAAGGGCATCGAGCTCGCGGCGAAGGCTGGCAAGCTCGGCTTTGAGTTGGGCGTTTTCTGCTTCGAGGCGGGCGATGATTTGCTTTTGCGTGCCGCGCATATCGAGGCGGGCTGCAGTCATGCGCTCTTTAATGCCTCCCTCCGTCACAAACTCCTTGTCGCGCTTCTGAATAAAGGTGGTCATCGCCCTGTCTACCATGTGGCACAGACAAATGGCTATGTTGCAAATCTCTTCGTCCGTCCAGCGAAGATAAAACGGGCGATAGTCCTTGTCGTCGCTATATTGCTTGCAAAAAGCACGCATCTTATTGAACCGCTCTTTGGCAGCGTCATCAGAACTGGCAGCCCATTCGGGGAGTCCATGCTCTTTCAGGTAATCCTGATAATCTTCGAGCAATTCGCGGTTGGAGCCTTGGGCAATGCCAAGCAACTTTATCTCTACTTCAAAACTGGTCTGTCCGTCCGTAAGGCCTTCGGCTATGTTCTGCTTCACGGAACGCGCCGACTGCACCATCTGGTCTACGGTGCGGTCGCCATATTTCGGCAGAAAACGCTTGCAAAACACTTTCGTAAGTTGCACAAGCACAT
Source organism: Bacteroidales bacterium (assembly GCA_004556745.1). Classification (GTDB taxonomy): domain Bacteria; phylum Bacteroidota; class Bacteroidia; order Bacteroidales; family Bacteroidaceae; genus Alloprevotella. The sequence continues at coordinate 6,802 of SFFY01000032.1, forward strand.
CGCTCTTGCGGTAGAAATACAATTCCTGATAGTGCGTGGGCGTTCTAAGCACACTCGGCGTGCCATCGTCGTAGCGGCGTAAATTTTCGGACGTTGCAGACATATTTTTTATTGTATAAAAAATTCAGCAGGCTGCGCCTTGCTCCACGCCTTTCATGCTCAAAGCCACGCGCCCGCGCTCTTCGTCGATTTCGAGCACGCGCACATTCACCTGCTGGCGCAGCTTGACCACCTGCGCGGGGTCTTTGACGTAGCGGTCCGCTATTTGCGACACGTGTACCAAGCCTTTCACTTTGATGCCAAGGTCTACGAAACAACCGAAGTTGGTGATATTCGTCACAACCCCGGGCAGCACCATGCCTTCTTCGAGGTCTTCGATAGAATGCACGCTGTCGGCAAAGGCAAATTCCTTGGCCGTGCCGCGTGGGTCGCGCCCGGGCTTGTCCAGTTCCGCCATAATGTCGTTGAGCGTGGGCAAACCCACATCGGCAGAGCAATATCGCTGCAAGTCTACCTTGCCTCGTGCCTCGGCACTGCCAATGAACTGTTGCACGGTGCAGCCAGCATCCGCCGCCATGGCAGATACGAGCTTGTATCGCTCGGGATGCACGGCCGTATTGTCGAGCGGGTTGTCGCCGCCCGCTATGCGCAAGAAACCAGCACACTGCTCAAAGGCTTTCTGCCCGAGGCGCGGCACATCGAGCAACTGGCGACGATTGGCAAACGCGCCGTGCTGCGTGCGGTAGTCCACAATATTTTTTGCCAAAACCGGGCCAAGCCCCGCCACGTAGGTAAGCAGATGCGTGCCGGCGGTGTTGAGGTTCACGCCGACGGTATTCACGCAAAGCTCCACGGTACGGTCAAGCGTCTTTTTAAGCGCACCCTGATCCACGTCGTGCTGATACTGCCCCACTCCAATAGCCTTCGGGTCGATTTTCACGAGCTCCGCCAAAGGGTCTGCCAAGCGGCGGCCGATAGACACCGCGCCGCGCACCGTGACATCGTAGTCAGGAAATTCCTCCCGCGCCGTCTTCGAAGCGGAATAGACCGATGCGCCGTCCTCGCTCACGAGGAACACGGCCACATCTTTCAAATGCAGGTCGCGCACCAGTTCCTCGGTCTCACGCCCCGCCGTGCCATTGCCAATGGCAATGGCCTCAATTTTATATTGCTCGCAAAGCGTACGCACCTTAATCGAGGAACGGGCATACTCGCCGCGTGGCGGGTGGGGATAGATAGTTTCGTTGTGGAGCAGCATGCCGTGGCTGTCGAGGCACACCACTTTGCAGCCCGTGCGGTAGCCGGGGTCGATGCCCATAATGCGCTTTTCGCCGAGCGGGGCAGCGAGCAGGAGCTGGCGCAAGTTTTCGGCAAACACGCGGATAGCCTCTTCGTCGGCCTTCTGCTTGCCCAAGGCGGCAAACTCCGTTTCAATCGAGGGGCGAAGCAGACGCTTGTAGGCATCAGCCACTGTCATGCCCACCTGTTCGGCGGCAGCAGAACCGGGATGCACGAAACGGCGCTCCACACGCGAGCGACAGTCATCGTCGTCGGCAGGGAGAATACTTACTTTAAGGAAACCCTCCGCCTCGCCGCGCAGCATGGCAAGCATACGGTGGGACGAGCAACGGCGCAGCGGTTCCTGCCAATCGAAATAGTCGCGGAATTTCGCGCCCTCTTCTTCTTTGCCTTTAACTACTTTGGAGCGCACTACGGCCGTAAGCTGATAAGAGCGGCGCACCGACTGACGCGCCTGCTCGTCCTCGTTGACGTGCTCGGCAATGATGTCGCGCGCGCCGCTAAGCGCAGCCTCCACATCGGGAACCTCGTCATTGATAAATTGCCGCGCCGTTCGCTCGGGATTATCATACGGACGTTTGAGAAGGCTGTCCGCCAAAGACTGCAAACCCTTCTTTCTGGCTGCCTCGGCGCGGGTTTTGCGTTTAGGTTTGTAGGGCAGATAGAGGTCTTCAAGCAAGTCTGCGTCCCAACAGCCGGCGATGCGCTGGCGCAGTTCAGGCGTGAGTTTTCCCTGCTCTTCAATCGTGTTGAGAATATATTCCCGGCGGTGCACTAATTCTTCAAGTTTCTCGCAACTGTCGTTGATTTCGGCAATCTGCACTTCGTTCAGTCCGCCCGTAGTCTCTTTGCGGTAACGGCTGATAAAGGGAATGGTGGCACCGCCTTTGAGCAGGTTCACCGTACCTGCCACCTGCCGCTCGCGCAAACCCAACTTCTTGGCAATAAGGCCGACTATCATCTCATCGGTTGCGGCGGCGGTGATATTTTCATTCGTGTTTTCCATGACAAATAAGATTCAAGGCAGAAATCTGCCGCACAGAAACAATTCCCTGCGCGGCAGATTTTTATTTATATACCGATTAAGGCAAAAAGATCTACGTTATTTGAGCCGCGAGAGGACTTCCTTGATGCGGCGAATGGCTTCAACGATGTTCTCATCGCTTGTGGCGTAACTCATGCGGAAGCACTCGGGCGAGCCGAAAGCATCGCCGCCCACCGTTGCCACGTGCCCCTCTTCAAGCAGATACAGGGCGAGGTCGGAAGACGTGTTGATGACGTGCTTGCCGTCGGTCTTGCCAAAATAGCTACTGCATTTGGGGAAGAGGTAGAACGCGCCGTGGGGGTCGTTAACTTCGAGACCGGGGATTTGGCGCGTGAGTTCCACGATGAGGTTCTTGCGGCGCAAGAAAGCCTGGCGCATCTCTTCCACGCACTCCTGCGGGCCACTGAAAGCAGCCACGGCAGCCATCTGGCTTACGGAGCAAGGACCGCTGGTGTACTGCCCCTGCAGTTTGTTCATTGCCTTTGCCAATGCCAAGGGGGCGGCAGAGAAACCGATGCGCCAGCCTGTCATGGCATACGCCTTCGACACGCCGTTGATCACCACCGTGCGCTCCTTCATGTCGGGCAGGGCGGCGATGGAAGCGTGCGCACCAACGTAGTTGATGTGCTCATAGATCTCGTCGCTGATTACCGTGACCTGCTCGTGGCGGCGGAGCACCTCGGCGAGGGCTGCCAGTTCGGCCGCGCTATAAACGCTGCCCGTGGGATTGCTGGGCGAGCAGAGAATAAGGGCGCGGGTGCGCTCGGTGATGGCCGCCTCGAGTTGGGCGGGCGTTATCTTGAAATCTTGCTCAATCGTGGCTTCCACGAACACGGGCTTGGCACCTGCGAGCAGCACCATTTGCGGGTAGCTCACCCAATAGGGCGCGGGGATAATCACTTCGTCGCCCTCGGAAGCCAGTGCCATGACGGCGTTGCACACAGCCTGCTTCGCGCCGTTCGACACGGTGATTTGCGCGGCATCGTATGCCAAGCCGTTTTCGCGGAGCAACTTTTGGCAAATGGCTTCGCGGATAGCGGCATAGCCGGGCACGGGAGAATAGCGCGAGAAGTTCTCGTCGATGGCTTTGTGCGCTGCCTCCTTGATATGGTGGGGCGTGTTGAAGTCGGGCTCACCGACGGAAAGGTTTATCACGTCCACGCCCTGGGCTTTAAGTTCTGCGCTCTTTTGCGACATGGCCAAAGTGGCCGACGGCGCAAGGCGGTTTACGGTTGCAGAAAGTTCCATTATTTTTCTAATTTATTATTTGCGGCTTTCGCCAAAAAATCTCAGCAAATAGAGGAAAAGGTTAATGAAGTCAAGGTAGAGCGAGAGGCTGCCGAGGAGGGCAATTTTCTCTGCGCCTTCCTTGTCGCCATGCTCTTGGAGCATCTGCTTGATGGACTGCGTGTCGTAGGCAGTAAGTCCCACGAAGATGACCACGCCGGCGTAATTGAGGATAAGTGCCAAGCCCTCTGCTTTCATGAAGATGTTGACCACCGTGGCAATAATCAGCCCGATGAGAAGCATGAATAAGATGCGTCCCATGGTCGAGAGGTCGCGCTTCGTGACAAAGCCGAAGAGGCTCATCGCGCCGAAGGTGCCGGCAGTAATCAGGAAGGTTGTGGCAATGGACTGCTCGGTGTAGGCGAGTAAGATGAAGGAGAAGAACACGCCGTTCATGATAGAATATATCACGAACATCAGACTCGCCGTGACAAACGAAAGGCTCATAATCCTTGAGCTGAGCACGAACACGAGCACGAGTTCGCCGATGAACAAGCCCCAGAAGGCAATTTGGTTAGAGACAATGGCATAAAGGATTGCGGGAGTGCTGGCCACGTAGTACGCCGTCATGCCCGTAACGACAAGAGCAAGCGTCATCCACAGATAGACCTTAGACATAAGGGCGGGGAAAGCCAATGCGCTGTTTTGCGCACGCTCTTCTACTTGGTTGTAAAAGTTGTTTTCCATTGTTTTGATATTATGTTGGATTATTAGTAAACGAGTAGACAAGTAAACGAGTAGACAAGTTTACAAGTATACGAGTAAATGAGAAAATTATAAGTGCAAATTATGCCCCATGCGCTTCTTCTTGGTTTCGAGATAGCGGCGGTCGTAAGGGTTGGGGGTGATTTCAATGGGAATGTTCTCGGTGATTTCAAGACCGTAGGCTTCCAGTCCCACGCGCTTGACGGGATTGTTTGTGATGAGCTTCATCTTGTGCACGCCGAGCAGACCGAGGATTTGCGCCCCCACGCCGTAGTCGCGCTCGTCGGGGTCGTAGCCGAGGTGCACGTTGGCATCTACCGTGTCGTAGCCTTGCTCCTGCAACTTATAGGCGGCAATCTTCGCCATCAGCCCGATGCCGCGCCCCTCTTGGTTGAGGTAGAGGATCACGCCCTTGCCGGCTTCATCGACCATCTTCATGGCGCGGTGCAGCTGCTCGCCGCAGTCGCAACGCTTGGAACCGAAGATATCGCCGGTCATGCAGGAGGAATGCACGCGCACGGGGATTGCCTCGTCTTCTTCCCATTCGCCCTTAATCAGGGCAATGTGTTCGAGGCGGTTGTTCTTCTGGCGGAAGGGGATAAGGCGGAAATGGCCGTACTCTGTGGGCATGTCCACCTCCTCGCCTTTCTCTACTAGGCACTCGTTTTTGAGGCGGTAAGCGATGAGGTCTTTAATCGTGATGATGTTAAGTTCCTCGCGCTTGGCAAATTCCTGCAGCTGCGGCATACGCGCCATGGTGCCGTCGTCGTTGAGAATTTCGATGAGGCAGGCGGCAGGCGTGAGCCCTGCGAGGCGGGCGAGGTCAATGGCGGCTTCTGTGTGGCCGGCGCGTGCCAGCACACCCCTATCCTGCGCGTAGAGCGGATTGATGTGGCCGGGGCGGCCGAAATCCTCGGGCTTGCGGGCAGGGTCGGCAAGGGCGCGGATTGTGGCGGCGCGGTCGTGGCAGCTTACGCCCGTGGTGCAGCCTTCGAGCAGGTCGACGGTGACGGTAAAGGGCGTGCCGAGCATACTGGTATTGGTTTGCACCTGATGCTCCAGTTCGAGCTGGCGGCAACGCTCGTTGGTGATGGGTGCGCAAAGCACGCCGCGCCCACAGCGCAGCATGAAGTTGACAGCCTCCGGGGTGGCGAGTTCAGCGGCCATGATGAGGTCGCCCTCGTTTTCGCGGTCTTCATCATCAACCACGATGACGAATTTGCCGGCTTTGAAATCTTCTATTGCCTCATCGATAGAGGCGAGACGGAATTGTTCCATATTTATATAATAATGTATGTACTTTGATTTATTAGTAGACGAGTTTACGAGTAAACGAGTAGACGAGACAGAGATGGCTTGCTAATTATATTTTACATGAGAAACTTATCTTGTTTACTTGTTAACTCGTTTACTCGTTTACTAAAATCTTTATATTTCAACGCATAGGCGGTGGCACGGGCTTTATGATTGGCCGGCCTCTCCGGGGCACGGCCTTTTGTTCCGTGACAATGGTGTCGCGACCACCCGGCTGCAGCTGGGACTCCGCCGTATCTTCGGGCACAGATAGTTCGGGATAATAATAACTGGCACTTGCCGACCGCTCGCGCACTAATATGTAAATGGCCGCCGCAACAGTTATCAAAGCAAAGGCAATGAGCACGATGCGCCGCGCCTTGCGGCCGAGGTGAAGGTGAAGCCTGTTGCGCCTCTTGTTGTCGTCGGCAGATGTTTCCTCTGCCTCCCCGGCTGTGGCATTGCCTGAAATGAGACCTTGCAGGCGGTCGCACACCTTTACCACCGTCTGCAGGTCGCGCTGCAAGCGCAGGCGGAAACGCCAGATGCGCAGGTAGAGTACCAAACCGAGCGGCAGCAAAATGCCCGCCACTATGTTGAGTGTGCCATTGCGGAAAGGCGAGGTATGGGCGTGCTCGAAGATAATGGGCAGGCGGTTAAGTTGCTGCAACTCTTTGTAGGACTTGCTGTTGGAAAGGTCTTCGACAATCTCTTCCATTTCGGCGCAAATGGCCGCCACGCGCTCGTCGGGACGCGAACGGAAGAAAATGTCGATATAATTGGGCGCGAGGAGCAGTTTGTTCTCCTGCATATAGGCTTGGCACTCTGCTTTCAGTTTTTCAAGCCGCTCGGGCAAAAGGTCGTAGTGCGGGTCTTCGATGATGACCTCCTTGCGGAAAATGTGACGCGAGGAGCGCAGCCCGAGGAGTTTCACGAAGAAAGATTTATATAATTCAGAATTAAATACAACAGAGTCCTTGTTGGCCTTATAGGTGAAGAACGCGCCGAAAGGCACGAGGGCGACGGTGCTGACCCACATGCCGTAGACCATATTCCATTCGCCGTCGCGCGCCATCTTCATGCCCGAGGTGTTGATGATGTAATAAATGATAAAGATTGCGACAGAGATGACCGTCGGCAAGCCCAAACCGCCTTTGCGTATGATCGCGCCGAGCGGTGCGCCCACAAAGAAGAAGATGAGGCAGGCGAGCGAAAGCGCCATTTTCTGATGCCATTCTATCCAGTGGCGGCGGATGTCTTTCTCACCATTAGCCAGCACTTGGCTTTTCCATTCAATGTCGGCGCGGAAGGACACCACGTTGTTTTGCGCCATACGCATCACTTGCTGCCTTTTCGCATCGGGCAACTGGGCCGCCAATGAGTCGAAGGGCACTTGGCGTGAGGCGTGGCTTATCGTTTCGAGTTTCTTAGCGTCTACCTCAGGCCTTTTATAATATTGCATGCAGGCCATTTTATAATGCTCCCTGCCGAGGCTGTCCAGTTCGTGGGAAATAGAGTCCACGCTGTGCTCAATCTGCACCATATTCTTGGCAGAGGGCATACCCGACAGCAAATCCTTGTCGAGCATATTGAAATTGCTGTCGAAGTCAATCAGCAGTTCCTTGTGCTGGAACGTTTCGCGGTCGTAAGGCGAATTGGCACCGCGCGTCGGCGCAGCCCCGCCCGATTGCAGGTTTTGGAATTGCTCGCCGCTCCAAAGCGAGAGCTTGAGGTGCAGCTTGTCGCGCGTCATCTCCATGCGCCCTGAATCGGCCAGCACAATTTGCGCCTTCTCGAAACCTTGGTCGGTTTTGTAGATAATCACGCCGTAGAGCATGCCCGTTTCGGCATTCTTCTCTTCAACGTAAAGATTCACGTTGGTCACGCCGCTGTAAAAAGTACCCTCGGGAATTTCCACGGCGGGCGACTGCTGCTTCATACTGATGAGCAACGTGCGCAGGTTGATCTGCGCCTTGGGAGAAAAGTTGTTTTGGAAATAAAACGCCACGCCGGTCATCAGCACCGCGAATAGCATAATGGGGCGCATGATGCGCAGCAGAGGCACGCCCGCGGCCTTCATGGCCAGCAGTTCGAGGCTTTCGCCCATATTGCCAAACGTAATCAGCGAAGAAAGGAGAATGGCCAGCGGCAAGGCCTGCGGCACGAGCGTCTGCCCCATGTACCAGAAGAACTGCGCCAAGATTTCAAAAGACAAGCCCTTGCCAATCAGTTCGTCCACATAGCGCCACGTGAACTGCATCATAAAGACGAAGAGGCAGATAAAGAATGCGCCGAAAAAGACAAGCAGGAACTTTTTCAGAATAAAGCTATCTAACTTCTTTATGATGGTCATTGGCCGTGAGAGAGATTATCTGGATAAGCCGCACAAAACTGTGGCGACACGAAACACTGCAAAATTACAACTTTTTCGCCTTATCCTATAAGCAAAGCGGAAAATATTGCGGCGGGCGGGGGCGGTTTGAATATTTGTTTGGAAAATTCGTCCATAGCTTGTCAATTCATTTCTACGAATTAAACTATTCGCAACACTTTTTGATATTTGCGCCAACGGGGATAAATGATTAAATTTGCCTTGCAAGCAGGAAGAGCGCGGCACACCGCCCTTCCTGCTTTTGTTTTACCCGCAACTATCAGCAAGAACGTAAAAATTTTAAGCAAGAGCGTAAAAATTATCTCCGTGATCGTAAATATTATCTTATAGGATAGTTTTTGCGAGCTTATAGGATAGTTGAAACGATGTTATAAAATCGTTTTTCTTTTCCGCCTGAAAATTTTTCGCAAGTCCGTCAGCGTTATATTTTCCTAAACTTTCAAAATTTCCGAGAAACTGCAAGCGTAAAAATTGCAAACAGAAAAATCACGCTCTGCGTAGAGAGTAAAAAGGCGATAACGTTTGTTTACGATTTTGATACGCGACAGAAGAAACTCCAAACATGACCATTAAGTGTGCTTTTGCGATAAGACACTTGCCGACTACCAAAAAACTTCATAACTTTGCAAAGCAAAGCATGCTCTATTGCTTATAGAGTTGCCATAAAGCATTTCCCGCCAATTATATAACGTAATATTATTCCGTGATTATGTCATTAGGCGATAAAATTCTAATCTCACCAGACTTAACCCAATCAAGTGGTTGGGTGGAAGGCACGATTATCGAAATGGAAGAAAACTCATTTGTCGGAACTGTAATTTCGGCACAAACTCCCGATGGAAATATTTTCTTCGGCAGACAGGAATCTTTTAGAAAAGCACAGTAATCGCATATTTTTCTCCCCAAAAACCACTTTTATCAGCAAAAAAGCAGGCAATGCCTTTGCCAATTCAAAACAAAAGCATAATTTTGCACCGCAAAACGGCGGAAACGCCTACATAAACGCGGCGCGATAGCTCAGCTGGTTAGAGCGCATGATTCATAATCATGAGGTCCCTGGTTCAATCCCTGGTCGCGCTACAAACAAACCGCCCCGACAAGCAAATGCCTGTCGGGGCGATTGTTTTATGGTTATTTTTTGCGCACGCTTTGCAAATAATCGGGCAAAGAAAGGTTTTCGTAACGCTCGAAACAGCCGGCGGCTGTCTTGAGCGTGCGGAAGCCCACGCGGTCCACCTGCCGAAGGTCGGTGATTGCGCCCTCGTCTATCATCTTGCGCAGCTCCGCCACGCGGTAACGGCTGATGTATTCGTGGACATCGTTGTAACCCTGCGAGCGCAGGCATTGCAGCACGAGGTGGCGGTTGAAGCCGGAGAGGCGGCAAAGTTTATCGCGCGTGAAAAGCACGTCGGTAAAGGGCTTCTCCTTTTGCATGAGATATTCCAACGCCTCGAAACGCACAAAGTTGGCGCGGTTGAAGTCGTCTGTCTCGGAGATCGTGAGTTCTGCCTCCGTGGGCGGCGTTTCTATCTCGCGGATAACGGGATAGGACATAGAGTCGAGCACGGGGCGCATGATTCTGAAGAAGAGAAACATGTTCACCGTGGTGAAAAGCAGGATATAAACCGTCAGCCCTATGAGGTTGAAATTGAGCGTGAGGATTACAAAGAAGACGCTCACGATGCCCAACGCCGCGCCGTAGGCAATGAGGTCGCGCGGCAACTCGAACCGGCGCATCAGGCGGTGGGGCAAGAAAAAGATGTTGGCAATGTAGTAGCCCGAAAGTCCCAGGGCGGCGAAGCGCAGCAGAATATCGCCGCTGAGGAGGTATTGCCCCACATCACTCAGTTCGTACACGCGGGCAAAGCCGCTGCCGAGTAGCGCACCCAATATATATATAAATATGAGTGCCAACGCCGGCGCGGCGTATTTCCACATTCTGCCCCATTGCAGGTAGCCGGGCATGCACAGCCCCAAGGGATAGATACTTTGCAGGTAGGAGCAGGCGAGCAGGTAGATGAGCAAAGCGGGGTGGAGAAAGCCCAAAGAAGGGATTTCGCGGGTGAAGACGAAGAAGAGCGCGCCGCAATACATCAGGCAGATAAGGAGCATAATCCATGCCTGCGACAGATAGTTGACGCTGCGCCGCGCAAAGCGGAACATCACAAGGCTCATCATCAGGTGAGCCGTGGCGGCAAACTCTATGGTAACGATTGTAAGTGTGTGCATCGGGAGGAATGAGCGTTAGATTAGAAGCAAATTTATTAAAATCTTTTTTTCTTATAAGAAAGTTGTAGGAAATTTATTAGTACTTTTGCAAAAGTTTTGACTAATAGGTAGAATGGACAGCAAAGTCTTCACGATAGATATTGATGAAATAGTGCGCGGCAAGGCGGGCGCAAAGGCGCGGTTCGTGCCGCGCTTCGTGCTGTCGTGGCTCAAGCGCATCATCCATCAGGACGAGGTGAACGAGTTCATTCTCGGCGAGGGCGACAAGCAGGGCATGCCTTGGCTGGACGACTGCATGGAATATCTCGGCACGAAGCTCAACGTGAAAGGGCTTGAAAACCTGCCCGACGATAGCGACGGCCGCCTTTTCACCTTCGTCTCCAACCACCCGCTCGGCGGACCCGACGGCGTGGCGCTCGGCCATTTGCTGGGACACCGCTACGACGGGCGCATCAAATATCTCGTAAACGACCTTCTGATGAACCTGCACGGCCTTGCGCCGTTCTTCGTGCCTATCAACAAGACGGGCAAGCAGAGCCGCAACTTCCCGCAACTGGTGGAGGCGGTGTTCAACAGTCCGAACCATATCATCATGTTCCCCGCCGGACTTTGCTCGCGCCGCATCAACGGACAAATCCACGACCTGCCCTGGCAAAAGACATTCATCACGAAGAGCGTGGAGACGCGGCGCGACATCGTGCCCATACGCTTCGACGGGCGCAACTCGGATTTCTTCTACCGCATCGCGAACGTAGGCAAGCGGTTGGGACTGAAATTCAACATCGCCATGCTCTATCTCGTGGACGAACTTTACAAGAACCGCGGCAAAACGTTCAACGTGACCATTGGCAAACCTATTCCCTACTCTACTTTCGACAAAAGCCGCAAGCCACAGGATTGGGCGGCGTACGTTGAAGACATTGTTTATAAGTTATAGTAAACGAGTTGACGAGTAGACAAGTAAACGAGTAGCAAACAGAACAGTAAAAAAGCCCCTTTATATATGCTCCCTATAATTGCTCCCATAGACCGCGACTTGCTGGCGGCAGAGCTTACGCCCGAGCGGCGGTTGCGTGCCACCAATAAGGCAGGCAACGAAATCTATGTGTTCAAAGCCGACGAAGCCCCCAACGCCATGCGCGAAGTGGGACGCTTGCGCGAAATTGCCTTCCGCGCAGCCGGCGGCGGAACGGGAAAGGACTGCGACATCGACGAGTTCGACGGCGGCGAAACGCCTTACTACCAGCTGATTGTTTGGAGTCCCGAAGACCGCCAAATCTTGGGCGGCTACCGCTTCCTGCCTGGCAGGGAGATGAAGCTCAACGCCGAGGGGCAGCCCATGCTCGCCACGACGCACATGTTTCACTTCTCGCAGGAGTTTATCGATACCTACCTGCGCGACACGGTGGAGCTGGGCCGCTCGTTCGTGACGCTCGAATACCAGAGCACGCGCCTTTTGAGCAAGGGGCTATTCGCGCTCGACAACCTTTGGGACGGCCTCGGCGCGCTCACAGTAGTCATTCCGGGACTAAAATACTTTTTCGGCAAGATGACGATGTACCCGTCGTTCAACCGCCCCGCCCGCGACATGATCCTCTATTTTCTCAAAAAGCACTTCGGCGACAAGGACGGGCTGGTAACGCCGCTCACACCGCTGACCATCGACACGCCGGAGGAGGAGTTGCAGGCCATTTTCGTGGAAGATGACTTCAAGAGCGACTACCGCATTCTCAACACGGTCGTGCGCCGCCTCGGCTTCAACATTCCGCCGCTGGTGAACGCCTATATGGGCCTCAGCCCCACGATGCGCGTGTTCGGCACGGCCGTGAACCACGAGTTCGGCGACGTGGAGGAGACGGGCATCCTGATTGCCGTGAACGAGATTTTGGAAGAAAAGCGCATGCGCCACATCGACACCTTCGCTACGGAGCACCCCGAGAGCATGGAAATGTTTGCCGACTTATTCCAAAAGAACGGCGATTAGAGGCGGCTTCCTATATTTTGAATTTTCAATATAATATTATATGTATAGAACAAAGACTTGCGGAGAACTCCGTATAAATAATGTCGGCGAGACCGTGACGCTTGCCGGCTGGGTGCAGCGCGTGCGCAAGATGGGCGGCATGACGTTTGTCGACCTGCGCGACCGCTACGGCATCACGCAACTCGTGTTTAACGAAGAGACCAACGCCGAACTTTGCGCACAGGCCAACAAACTTGGGCGCGAATACGTTATCCAAGTGATTGGCACCGTGGGCGAACGCTACTCTAAGAACGACAAGATGCCGACGGGCGACATTGAAATAACTGTGACCACGCTCACCGTGCTCAACGCCTCCGACGTGCCGCCCTTCACCATTGAAGAAAACACCGACGGCGGCGACGAACTGCGCATGAAGTACCGCTATCTCGACCTACGCCGCGAAGTGGTGCGCCGCAACCTGGAACTGCGCCATAAGTTCTGCCTCGCCGTGCGCCATTTCCTTGATGAGAAAGGCTTTCTCGAAATTGAAACGCCGGTGCTCGTAGGTTCTACGCCGGAAGGTGCGCGCGACTTCATCGTCCCCTCGCGCATGAACCCCGGACAGTTCTACGCCCTGCCGCAGAGCCCGCAGACGCTCAAGCAGCTGCTCATGGTGGCAGGCATGGACCGCTATTTCCAAATCGTGAAATGCTTCCGCGACGAAGACCTCCGCGCTGACCGCCAGCCGGAATTCACGCAGATTGACTGCGAAATGAGTTTTGTGGAGCAGGACGATATTATCAATACTTTTGAGGAAATGGCCAAGTATCTCTTCAAAGAGGTGCGCGGCTACGACCTCGGCGATGCGCCTTTCCTGCGCCTGCCTTGGCACGAAGCGATGCGCCGCTTCGGCAGCGACAAGCCCGACATGCGCTTCGGCATGGAGTTCATCGAGGTGATGGACGTGCTGAAAGGCACTGGCGAGTTCGGCGTGTTCAACGAGGCAGCCTATATCGGCGCGATTGTGGCCGAAGGCTGCGCTTCCTATACGCGCAAGCAGTTGGACGAGCTGACTAACTTTGTGAAGTCGCCGCAAATCGGCGCGAAGGGCCTTGTTTACGCCCGCGTTGATGAGCAAGGCAATGTGAAGAGCTCCGTAGATAAGTTCTACGCACCCGAGGTGATGCAGCGCCTCAAAGAGTTTACCGGCGCAAAGCCCGGCGACCTTATCTTGATGATTTCGGGTCCCGACGCCATGAAGGCGCGCAAGCAACTCTGCGAGCTGCGCCTCGAAATGGGCAGCCGCCTCGGCCTGCGCGATAAGAATAAGTTTGCCCTGCTTTGGGTGGTTGACTTCCCGATGTTCGAGTGGAGCGAAGAAGAAGGCCGCCTCATGGCGATGCACCACCCGTTCACCTCACCGAAGCCCTGCGACATTCCGAAACTCGACACCGACCCCGCCTCCGTGCTTGCCGATGCCTACGACATGGTGTGCAACGGCGTGGAAGTGGGCGGCGGCAGCATCCGTATCCACGATGCAGAACTGCAAGCAAAGATATTCAAGACATTAGGTTTCACGCCGGAGCGCGCCAAGGAGCAGTTTGGCTTCCTGATGAACGCCTTCAAGTATGGCGCACCGCCCCACGGCGGCTTGGCTTACGGCCTCGACCGCTGGGTTTCGCTCTTCGCCGGCCTCGACAGCATTCGCGACTGCATCGCTTTCCCGAAGAACAACTCCGGCCGCGACGTGATGCTCGACGCGCCCTCTTTCGTGGACCAGAAACAGCTCGACGAACTGATGCTGGACATTGTGAAAGAATAAATTATTAACGCGGTGGTTGAATTATTCAACTTCGTTGGATTTGCTATTAAGGTCTCACGAGTAGGGGCGTTTTGCAAAACGCCCGCCGTGTGCGCCGAATGGTAAAAATCAAAGAAGCAACCATTTACATAATGTCTGTGACGCTCGGCATAGCCTAAATAGTTGGGTTTTGCGCTCGTTTGCACGACATTGCCCGGGCGTTTTGCAAAACGCCCCTACTTCAAATGAACCGCTTTATCCTCCATTCAGCATATCAGCCCACGGGCGACCAGCCCGAAGCCATACAGCAACTTGTAGCAGGTGCGTCCTCCGGCGCACCTGCTCAGGTTTTGCTGGGCGTTACCGGGTCGGGCAAGACGTTTACCATTGCCAACGTCATCGCCCAACTGGGCAAGCCCACGCTGGTACTTAGCCACAACAAGACGCTCGCGGCACAGCTTTACAGTGAGTTCAAGGGCTTTTTCCCTGAAAATGCGGTGGAGTATTACGTTTCGTATTACGATTATTATCAGCCCGAAGCCTATATCGCTTCCACAGATACTTATATAGAGAAAGACCTTGCCATCAACGAGGACATCGACAAACTGCGCCTCGCCGCTACCTCCGCGCTGCTCTCGGGCCGCAAGGACGTGGTGGTGGTTTCGTCCGTCTCGTGCATTTACGGCATGGGCAACCCCTCTGCTTTCTACGAAAACGTTATAGAACTGAAAGTAGGGCGGCAACTTAGCCTCAACGAACTCCTGCGCCGCCTCGTGGCCAGCCTCTATTCGCGCAACGACGTTGCGCCCTCGGCGGGCAACTTCCGCGTCAAGGGCGACAGCGTGGACATTTACCTGGCCTACGCCGACGACATTATCCGCGTCACATATTGGGGCGACGAAATCGACGGCATCGAGGAGATTGATGCCGAGAGCGGCGCGCGCATCGATGTTTTTGAAGAATATAAAATTTATCCCGCCAATCTTTTCCTTACCTCGAAAGATACGCAGGAACTTGCCATCCGGCAAATTCAGGACGACCTTGTGGCGCAAATCGCCGACTTTGAGGCCTGCGGCAAAACGCTCGAAGCAAAGCGACTGAAAGAGCGCGTGGAATACGACATCGAAATGATACGCGAACTGGGACATTGCAGCGGCATCGAAAACTATTCACGCTACTTCGACGGCCGCTCGCCAGGCACGCGCCCCTATTGCCTCCTGGACTTCTTTCCCGAGGACTTTCTCATCGTCATCGACGAGAGCCACGTGAGCGTGCCGCAGATACGCGCCATGTACGGCGGCGACCGCTCGCGCAAGGAGTCGCTCGTGAACTACGGCTTCCGTCTGCCCGCCGCCTTGGACAACCGCCCGCTCACCTTCGACGAGTTCCACGAGATGGCCAAGCAAGTGATTTACATCAGTGCCACGCCCGCCGACTACGAACTGCAAGAAAGCGAAGGCGTGGTGGTGGAACAGGTGATCCGTCCCACGGGACTGCTCGACCCGCCCATAGAGGTGCGCCCCACCGACCACCCCGTTGACGACCTGATGGAGGAAATCGCTAAAGCCTGCGAAGCAGACGAGCGCGTCTTGGTAACGACCCTGACCAAGCGCATGGCGGAGGAACTTACGGACTACCTTTTGAGGAACGGCATCTCCACGGCCTATATCCACAGCGACGTGGACACTTTGGAGCGCGTGCAGATTATGGAAGACCTGCGCCGGGGCATTTACAGCGTGCTTGTGGGCGTGAACCTTCTGCGCGAGGGTTTGGATTTGCCCGAGGTGGCTCTTGTGGCGGTGCTCGATGCCGACAAGGAGGGCTTCCTGCGCTCTGCCCGCTCGCTCACGCAAACGGCGGGACGCGCCGCCCGCAACGTGAACGGCCGCGTCATCTTCTACGCCAAGCAAATAACGCCGTCCATGCAGCAAACCATCGACGAAACGGAGCGCCGCCGCATGAAACAGCTGGCCTATAACGCCAAACACGGCATCACGCCGCAGCAAATCAAGAAGTCGCTCGACAGCGCGTCCGACCTAACCTCTCTGCGCAAGCCCTCCGCCGCCAGCATGCAGACGCAGGCACAGCACGGCGCGGCCGTATCGGTAAATCCCTACGCCCTACCCTCGGGCACCAAGTACACGGCAGCCGCAGAGGCGGAAGCCGCTTACGGCAAAAACAAGAAAAACGCTGCTGCGGAAACTCCGCAACAGCGTATCGAACGTTTGCAAAAAGAGATGAAAGCCGCCGCCGCCCGCTTCGATTTTATATTGGCGGCGCAGCTTAGAGATGAGATGATAAGATTATGTAAAGAGATTGAAGAATAAACGCACTATATCAGGATACCAGTCTTCACCACATCTGCATAGAGCGGATTGCTTTCATCCTCTACCAATAATACAGGTTCTATCAAATTGCTTATTTTTCTTTTAAGCTTCCACAGCAACGGCGTATCTTCAAAATAATTATCGCTCATACGCTCAACAATTACAGCGATATCTATATCGCTATCCTCCGTAAAAGCTCCCTTGCTATACGATCCATATAGATAAAGAGCCTTCAATGGCAGGTGCTCTGCAATGATTTGTTTATAATGCCGAGCCAATTCTATAGCAGTTTCTTTATCCATAATCTTAATTCATCGGTTTTCAATATCAATTCATTGCAGCGAGCATCTGATAAACTTTTCATAAAACGCTCCTTGTACGAGGGGTAACGTGCTTCAATATTGAGCGGTTCTAATTCATCAATAAAATCCAGTTGACTTTCTGACATAAACTTATCCAAACCGCTTTTTTCTGCAAGCCTGGACAATGTATGTATTTTCAAGGGCGGTTCTTCAAGTACATTGCTCCAATAGGCTTTAAGAGCCTTCTCTATCACTTGATGACACATAAAGCCTACATACAGATACCGTTGTGTAGCAAGCATCGCTTTTGCCGTCTCAAAGTCATAGTCTGACATTTCAAGCCAGTAATCAACTTTATTATCCATCACAAGTATATTAAATTCCGTTTGCAAATTTAGTGAAAGGTACGCGCAAAATCCAAGCATATTTCAACTTTCTCACGAAAAGAGTTCCAGATTTTCGGCTGCGCTCGGCAATTCAAGTAAGCTTGATTGCGCTCACTTGCACGAAAATTGCGCTCGCTGGCACAAAAATTCCCATCAATATTTTCTCCTACCTCCACACCACCACAAGGCTGTCTGCCTTAATGCGGGCTTTGAGGAAATCGGTGAGGCGGGTTTGCTGGTCGGCGGGCAAGGCTTTCGCTTTTTTCCTCATGCCCAGCATGGCCAGCACGTAACGCTTTGAGGCGATTGTATCGGTGCGCGCCTCCACCACGTTGGCAAGGCTTAGCGACTCTATCTGCGGAAAGAGGGCCGTGAGTTCCTGTCCCATTTCTCCCGAAAGGTTTTCATAGCGCGTGTAAGCGTCCAACCGCTGATGCAGGTCGTTGGCGCGGGCCGTTTCCGCCGCCAGCTGCTTGCGCTCCTCGCTCATGCCCGAACGCGAGGCGGTGACTTGCCTGAGCAGCATCAAGGCACTGTCGCTTTGCTCGCCTTGAATGATGTTCAGGCCGTATGCTTTCAGTCCGTAATCCTCCATGCGCCGCTTCGCCTCTGCTATCCGCGCCACCGGTATCTCGCGCCCCACGGCCACCACGCTAAGCAGGAGGCTATCTTTGTTCACCTCGTTTGAAATGATTTGCGTGCCCGTCTGCGAAAGTTCTTTTTTTACGAAGCGGTTCACATTGTTCTCAAAAATACTCTTGCGCACGATGCCCACGGTCATGAAGAGCGAGGGCAGCACCGTGAGCAGTGCCAGCGAGAGCACCACGCGCCGCGTCTTGCGCTCCAAGGTCTGCGTGCCGAGCCGCTTGCGGTGGAAATGCAGCAGGCGCGTGCCCACATAGGTCGAGAGGCTGATGAAGACGGTGTTGATGAAGAAGAGATAAAACGCGCCGAGGAAATAGAGTATATGCCCCGTGGCCAATCCGTAGCCCGCAGTGCAGAGGGGCGGCATAAGGGCCGTGGCGATAGCCACGCCGGGAATGACGTTGCTCTTGCCCTTCGTGCAGAGCGCAATGAAGCCGGCCGCGCCGCCGCAGGTGGCAATCAGCACGTCGTAGATGGTAGGCGTGGTACGCGCCAGGAGTTCCGACTGCGCGTCGCTCAGGGGCGTGATGAGAAAGTATACCATCGCCGTCAGCACGCTGATGAGCGTGGCCACGCCGAAGTTGCGCCCCGAGCGTTTCAGGAGTTCGAGGTCTCCGATGCCCACAGCCAGTCCCATGCCGATTATCGGCCCCATGAGGGGCGACACGAGCATCGCGCCGATAATCACCGCCGTGGAATTGACGTTCAGGCCGAGCGATGCGATAAAGATGGCGAAAATCAGCACCCACAGCGTGGAGCCCCGGAAGCTCACGCCCTCGCTGATTTCCCTGATGATTTCTTCTTCGTTCTCAACGGAGAACTTGAAAAACGCTTTGGCACGCGTCCACAATAGTTCAAACTTTGGCATATCGCTATGATATTTATTGGGTTGTGCCGCAAAGTTAGGGCTTTGTCGTAACACTGTCTCTATTTCGAGGCAGTTATTTTTTGCGCTCTGCGCAGACATTTTTTCCTTTCTGCTTGATATTTTTTCCTTTCCTATAAGAGATTTTTTGTTACAAACTTTGTAACATGTATTACAAACTTTGTAATATGTGTTAGAAACTTTGTAACAAGCGTTACAAA
>SFFY01000033.1 GCA_004556745.1 Bacteroidales bacterium
TTTGAAGAAAGATTCTAAATATATTCATTATATTTTAGGAAGAGCATATATTGGAGGTGGGCTTGGACAACATTGGGTTAATATTGAGGATTATACGGTTTTAGGGAATGGTGTAATCGAATATAAAATTGTACCGTCAAGTAAAAATGATGCTGGTAGAGTTTTTAGGTCTAATTCAAGTTTTGCTACAGATACTAAAAAAGCCTATATTAATAAAATTGAAGTATACTCAATAGAAAGAAAGGGAAACTAATATGAAAACAAAGAAAATTTTATCTTTTAACATCTTTTACCCCCGCTTGGTTACTATTAAAACTTGTAATAGATTTGCAGCGCAAAATAAGCGTAAAATTATTCTTATCCTATATAACTAACTAAAGTACAAACTGTTTAACTATGAGGAAATCTATTACATTTTTATTGGTCCTTTTCTGTCTATTAACAGGAATGGCAGTAGCTCAAACCTCAATTACTTCTAAAGAGGCGTTGAGCAATGAGAAGGTTTACGTTATTAAGTCTGGATACTCCTCCAGCACAACTTCTTATTACATGGTTTATTCTGATGGAGCGCCTGATTATCTTTCTGCCACATATGGTTCAGGTCCGTCAATTTCTTTTGACCAAAACAACCCTATTTTCCAATTCTCTATATATAAATATGGAGAGAAGTATTACTTTTACAATATTGGCGCCAACAAATTTATTGGCACCGTTTCCGGCGATGCTGCTACAATACCCTTAGTATCAGTTCCTAATACAGATGTTCAGATTATCTCATCAACGAATAGCACCTATCCTTTTTGCTTTACTTGTAATGCAGGTGCTGGATTAATAAACGCAACACGTGCTCCTGGGAAGAATGGATTATGCAATTGGGAATACGGAAAGACTAATTATTCAGCATCAGGAAATATTTTCCAAGTGTTAGAAGTTGGCGATTTGTCGGAAGAATTACAATTGGCAATTCCTAAAACTATTGCGGCAAGTATGCTAACGCCTGCATTGGCTAAGCCCGCATATATAGGTGAGGGCGTTGGGCACTATGCCTATACTGGAACAGCTAACGTTCAAGAAGTCATGTCCGAGGCAAACGAATTACTGAACTCTTCGACCGTTCCAGACTATGCAGCCGTGCAGGCCTGCGTTGACAAGCTGAATGAAATTGGCAACAACATCGGCAGCATCAATCAGCCCGAAACAGGAAAGGTGTACCGTTTCAAATGTGTGAACGGCGGGAAATGGCTTTCGTCTGCCACGAATAGCAACGACGGGAAAGTGCAAATGACTCCTGATGAAGGGCTTAATACGTATTTCTATCTGAACGAAAGCAACCAATTATTGTCTTACAATACTGGGCAATATACAGGAAGTATCGCTTCGCCTAACATGAAGCTATATGATGTTGGCACGAGCTCGTCTTCGGTCAATACATTTACATTCAGAGATGTTTATGCTTTAAGTTTAAATGCAGCACATTTGGGCACTTATGGTTTATACGTTAATAATAGTGGGGGCGCGCGCAATCTACACGGCACAAGCGCGATTGTGAATTCTGGAAGTTCTGGCGGTTCTATAACAGACGACACAGGGTATCATTGGACAATCGAGGAGGTTACGGAACTGCCCGTAGTTATCAATAGCACGTATAAACTCGGTACACTTTACAGCCCTGTTCCCTTGGTGGCAGACGAGAGCAAACTCAAATTCTTTACCGGTAAGATTGACGAAGAGGGCTACGTGACGCTGACAAAGCACAGCGGCAACATTCCCGCCAAAACGCCATTCCTCATCGAATTGCAGGAAGGCGCTGCTTACAACAGCACATACGGCGGCGTATTGATGACAGTTGCTGAGACTGCCGACGCAGTAGAGCCCAGCACTTACAGCATGCAAGGCAACCTCGAAACAATAGTTAACATAGTTCCTGAAAATGAAAACGAAATCACTATTTATACGCTGCAACTGCCCTCCGACCCCGACACAGCAACGACACCGCTGGTTTTCCGCAAATTCAACGGCACGAAACTGCAAGGCTGCCGCGCTTATTTGAACACGGGTGGCACAGCCGTGAAAGGCATGCGCTTCAAAGAAGACGTTGAAACGGGCATCAATAGCATTGGCACGCAGCAAAGCACTGCAAACACCGTGTTTGACCTCTCCGGCCGCCGCGTGCAAAACGCCGGCAAAGGCCTTTATATCGTGAACGGCAAGAAAATGTTTATCAAATAATTCCAGAAAAATAATGAAGAAGAAATATATCACCCCGACAGCAATCATTGTAAAGATTGAAACCGAAGGAATGTTGGCATTAAGCAGTGGCGATAAAGTTGAAATGGACAACGGCGGCGCCGGCGACGGAAATTTCACCAACAAGAAGCACCCCATTTGGGGAGAAGAGGAAGAAAGTTCTCCTTGGAACAACTAAGCCACCAACAGTTATCCTCAAGAATTGAACACGCCTAACCGAACGGGAGCCCCGATAGGGGTTCCCGTTACGGAAAAGCACGGAAGCGCCCCTATCTTATAAGAAACACGCGCGTATAATGGTTTGATTACAAAAAAATAATGTAGTTTTGCATATCTAATACTACATTATTCCAAACCTCATACCATGAAAAAGCTTTTTTCCGCGCTGTTGCTGTCATTTGCGGCAACTGCCCTCTTCGCGCAAAAGCCTGCGCACAAACCCATTGACTACGTAAATCCCTTTATCGGCAGCGCCGCAACTGGGCACACGTTTCCCGGTGCCTGCGTGCCCTTCGGACTTATTCAGGCAAGCCCTGTGACGGGCGCAGTGGGCTGGCAGTATTGCTCTGAATACATCTACGCCGACACGCGCATCTGGGGATTCAGCCAGACGCACCTCAACGGCACGGGCTGCACCGACCTCGGCGACGTACTGGTGATGCCCGTAACGGCGCGCCCCGGCCGCAAGGACTACCGCAGCACGTTCAGCAAGAGCAGCGAGCGGGCACGCCCCGGCTATTACTCGGTGGAACTCACGGAAAACTATGTAACGGCCGAACTGACCGCCACACCGCACGTGGCATACCATCGCTACACGTTCCACAAGGCAGACTCCGCCGCCCTGCTCATCGACCTGCAGCACGGACCAACGTGGAGCGAGGAGCAATATCACTCACACGTGAAAGCCTGTGAGGTGAACTGGGAAAGTCCCACGTGTCTGACGGGCCACGTGCGCAGCAACGTGTGGGTGGAACAGGACGTATATTTCCAGATGCAGTTCAGCCGTCCCATGACGCGCATCACCGCCCTGCCGCTCGCCGCGACAGAGAAGGGACAAAGGATGCTCGTGGCGTTCGACCTCAAGAAAGGCGAGCAGCTGGAGGTGAAAATCGCCCTCTCCTCCGCCACCATCGACGGCGCATGCCGCAACATGCAGGCCGAACTGCCGGGCTGGGATTTCGAGACCACGAAAAAGAAAGCCGAGGACGTGTGGAGCAGCTATCTCGACCGCATCGAGGTGCAAGGCTCTGACGTGGAAAAGACAAATTTCTATACCTGCTTCTACCACGCCCTTATCCAGCCAAACAACATTGCCGACGTAGACGGCGCGTACCGCGACGCCAACGGCAATTTGGCGAAAGCCGAAGACGGCACGTTCTACTCCACGTTCTCCACCTGGGACACCTACCGCGCCGCGCACCCGTTCTACACGCTGGCCGTGCCTGAAATGGTGTGTCCCTTCGTGCGCTCGATGATCAGCCAGGCCGAAACTCAGGGACACTTGCCGATATGGGCGCTTTGGGGCAAGGAAAACTATTGCATGATAGCCAACCACAGCGTGCCCATCGTTGCCGAGGCTTATCACAAGGGCTTCCGCGACTTCGACGCCGAGCGCGCCTTCCAGGCCATCAAGATGACGCAGACGAAGTCGCACAAGATGAAATCGGACTGGGAGACTTATATGAAATACGGCTATTTCCCTTGCGACATCATCAAGATGGAGTCGGTTTCGGGCACGCTTGAAAATGTTTACGACGACTACGCCGCCGCCGACATGGCGTTGCTGATGAAGAAAAAGGAGGACTACGAATATTTCAACCGCCGCGCTGATTTTTACAAGAACCTTTTTGACAAGAGCACCAACTTCATGCGTCCGCGCCTTAGCACAGGCGAATGGAAATCGCCGTTCAATCCCTCTGCCCTTGCACATGCTGAAAGCGATGGCGGTGACTACACGGAAGGCAACGCATGGCAATATACGTGGCACGTGCAGCACGATGTGCCGGGCCTTATCCAACTCTTCGGCGGCAGCAAGCCCTTTATCGCCAAACTCGACTCGTTCTTCACCACCAAGCTCAACAGCACGCTTTGCGACGTGACGGGCCTGATTGGCCAGTATGCCCACGGCAACGAACCGAGCCACCACGTGGCTTATCTCTATGCCCTTGCCGGCAAACCGGAACGCACGCAGGAATTGGTGCGCGAAATTGTTGAGACGCAGTATTTGCCTAAGCCCGAAGGCCTTTGCGGCAACGACGACTGCGGCCAGATGTCTGCCTGGTATATGCTTTCGTCGATGGGATTCTATCCCGTCGATCCCGTGTCTGCCCGCTACGTCTTCGGTGCGCCGCAGTTGCCGCAGGTGACCCTGCATCTGCCGAACGGAAAGACGTTTACGGTGAAAGCCGACGGCCTGAGCAAGGAAAATCTCTACGTCGACAAAATCTTCCTCAACGGCAAGCGCGTTAAGACCAACTACATCAATCACTCCGACATCGTGCGCGGCGGCACGCTCGTTTTTGTGATGAAGGGGAAGAAGTAAAAAATCTTAGGATTGAACTTTAACAAAAACAGTAAAAACCGCTTGTTCTGTGTGAAGCCAAAGGCTCGCCTTATCTGAAAAAACCGAGCCTGTAAGCCTAACGGCTTCCGCCTCGTGTTTTTTCAGATAAGGCTGCGGCTGCGAGGCAGCCGCTTCACACAGAACAAGCAAAAAACAAGAAAAAGTAAAGCATTTTCCCTCTCCATTGTTTACGTGGACATGGAAGCGCAAACTTTTCCCGACTTGTTGCGAAGATTAAAAATTTGAATGCAACCATGAATCCCGGCAATTTCTATACCGTTATCACAAACATACAAAAGTTGCGTGATGCCAATCCTGCATTAGCCGAACAATTACGACAATATGTTTTTCCCATTGTAGGTTGTTGCCAAACTGTACATCAAGATATGGGTCCATACCTTAATGAATACATGTATCAGGAAGCACTAAGCATTTGTTTTGAAGAAGCCGGTTTCATTGGGAAGAATTGTATAAAGGAATACTATTTCACTACACATTTCCATAATCGCCGCATTAGCCATTCGCATAAAGTGGACTTTTTAATCAATGAAAAGGTTCTGATAGAATGCAAGGCGATAGACCATCTCGGATCAGAGCAACGGCAACAGCTTTGGAACTATATGCGGCTATCAGGAATACGCGTTGGCATTCTTTACAATTTCGCTCCAATTAAAGACGAATGCGAAAAGTACTATTATGACCCTGAACAGCAAGCAATATTTATGTTTTAAGCCATAATGAAGCATGAATAAGGCTTGTGCGAAATAACTTTTTCCTATGCCAATAAAGCAATCGGCCACTTTTTCCTGTTTTTTGCTTGCGGCGTTTGAAGCGGGCGGGCACCGACCGCAGCCGAACGTTCGCAAGGCGGTGGCGGAAGCCGAAAGGCTTACAGCCACAGACAGGCGAACGGCCGGCGTTGCCCACAGGGCTTCAAACGAAGCAAGCGGTTTTTATTGTTTTTGTCAACCTCCTCGCCAATTCAATATTTTTCAAACAATCTAATAAAAACATCTGTATCATGAAACAACATTTTTTGAAAGGCGTGCTGCTGGCTGCCGCGCTGCTGCCCCTGACGGCAAGCGCAGGCCCGCGCGACCTCTTGCCTAAGCCCCACTCCATGGAGATTACGGCAGGGCAAAACTTCGCGCTCGGCAGAGCCGTAAGCGTTACCGACGCTTTCGACACGCCCTTCCTGCGCACAGCCCTCGAAGAAATGGGCTGCACCATTACGGAAGGCGCGGCAGCAACGGTGGAGGTAAAGCGCGTGGCGGTTATCGCCGGCGCCTACAACCACAGCGTGGCGTATATGCCCAACGAAACCTATACGCTCACCGTCACCTCCAATAAAATCACCATCGAGGCGGTGACGCAGACGGGCGTAATACGCGCCGCGCAGACCATGCTGCAACTCGCCTCGGGCACCAACGACAACGGCGGCACGGCATCGCTGCAAGCTCTGACAATCACGGACTGGCCGGCCTTCAAAGTGCGCGGTTTCATGCACGACGTGGGACGCTCGTTCATTCCCTTTGAAGAACTGAAACACGAAATCGATATGCTTTCGCGCTTCAAGGTAAACGTGTTCCACTGGCACCTGACGGAGAAACTCGCCTGGCGCTTTATGGTGAAGGCTTATCCGCAACTCACCGCCGCTGACAATATGACGCGCTATGCCGGCAGCTACTACACGCAACAACAATGCAAGAATCTCGAAGCCTATGCGGCAGAGCGCGGCGTGACCGTTATTCCCGAAATTGACATGCCCGGCCACAGCGATGCCTTCACCAAGGCCATGGGCTTTTCGATGCAGAGCGATGAGGGCGTGGCTGCTTTGAAGAATATCCTCGACGAAGTGGTGGAAGCATTCCCCCTTGCCCCCTATATCCACATCGGCGGCGACGAGGTGACGATTACTTATCCCAACTTCCTGCAAACGATGGCGGACTACGTGCGCGGCAAAGGCAAGAAAGTAGTTATGTGGAACAGGCTCGTTGCAGGCCCTCCCACAAGCTCGCTCTGCGACATGACGCAAATGTGGGCGACGGCAGGGCGCGTGGTAAGCGGGCTGCCCAACATTGACTGCCGCTACAACTACACGAACCACTTTGACGTGTACGCCGACCTCGTGGGCATTTACAAGAGCAACATCTACTACGCGCAGCAAGGCACGAGCGACGTGGCGGGCACAATCAGCGCGGCCTGGAACGACACGAAGACAAAGACGTGGACCGACATCGTTAAGCAGAACAACATTTACGCCAATATCATCGCCTCGGCCGAAAGGGCTTGGTACGGCGGCGGTAAGCAGTACATCGAGACCGGCGGCACCACGCTGCCTAACTCGGGCGAGGAATTTGAAGAGTTTGCCGACTTTGAACGCCGCTTCCTCTTCCACAAAGCGCACGTGCTCAAAAACGAGCCTATCCCCTACGTGAAACAGACCAACGTGCGCTGGCGCATCACCGACCCCTTCCCCAACAACGGCGACAAGACGATGCAGTTCCCGCCCGAAACGACCAACGAGGGCGAAGACGGCGTGCTGCCCTCCTCTTTCACTTACAACGGCACTACTTACGGATCGAAGGTGGCCACGGGCGCGGGCATCTATCTGCGTCACATCTGGCACTCCACCGTGCCCTCTTTCTTCTCCAACCCCGCTTACGGGCAGACGGCTTATGCCTGGACGTACGTATATTCGCCCGTGGCGCAGACAGCCGGGGCGCAAGTGGAATTTTATACTTACAGTCGTTCGGGAAATGAAACCGCGCCGCCCGCAGGCGAGTGGGACCGCCGAGGCTCTAAGCTTTGGGTAAACGGCATCGAGATTGCCGCGCCCTCTTGGGAGCAGCCCAATGCCTCTATCCCGCAGGATCACTCCACGAGCGGCTTGACAAATGAAAACCTCACGGCGCGACCCGTCGTGCAAATTCAGCTCAAGCAGGGCTGGAACAAGGTGCTGATGCGCCTGCCGCACGCCGCCGCCTCGGGTACGGGACGCGACAAGTGGCAGTTCACCTTCGTGCTCACTGACACCGAAGGCAAGAACGCGCTCGACGGCATCGTGTACTCTCCCTCAAAGGCCATGGACAGCAGCACCGAGCAAATCGACCTGCTCCTCGGAGACATTGCCGCCTACATCGGCGCAAACTTTTCGGAAAAAGTAGGCTACTATCCGCTTTCCCTCTGCCAAGAACTCACTGCCTTGGCAGACGAGGTGCGCGCCACGCTCGGGCAAAGCCTTTCTGAAAGCGAGCGCGCCGCGCAAGCCGCGAGCCTCAACACGGCTTTCGAGGCTCTGAAAAGCAAGGTGCAGACGGCATCTATCAACCAGCCGAAAGCAACCACAGCCTCCGAAACGCATCTCTACACCTTTTGCACACCGCTGCGCGAAAGCCGCTATGTGACCTCGCAAGGCAGCGACCAGCAACTCATCGGACAGACTGCCGCAAGCACTGCCGCCCTTTGGAAATTCGAGGAACGCACGGACGGGACATTTAATATCGTTTCATCTCAAGAAGGGCTGTACATCTCGCCCAACAGCAGCAAGAACACCGCCCTCACCACCGTTGCCGCCATACCCGGAAGTGGCTGGACGATCAAACCTGCCGACGAAGTGGGCTATGTCATCATCACCTCGGGCACGGCTGAGTTCAACCAAACCACAAACCCTAACGGCTACAAAATCTTCAACTGGGGCGACGGCACGAACACCACTGACACGGGTTGCAAATACCGCATTGAAGAAGTGGAAATGCCGCAGGTCAGTAACGACCAAACTTATTACTGGTACACGCTTAGCACCCCGCTGCGTAACGGCCGCTACGCCACGGGCAAGGGTGCGGGCGAGGCAATGGTAGGCGAGACGGAAGCAACATTAGCTTCGCAGTGGAAACTCACGGCACGCACAGACGGCTCTTATAATATTGTATGCCGCGCCGACGACACCTATGTTTCTCCCAACTCCGCCAATAACACCGCCCTGCGCACCGTAGCCGACGAGCCCTCTGCCGGTTGGAGCATCTCGCCGGCCGCAACCCTGGGTTATTATATCATAACTTCGGGAACGGCGCAGTTCAACCAGACAAACAATGCCACCCTTAATTGGAACGTCTACAACTGGGGCGGCGGCACGAACACCACCGACACGGGTTGCCAATACCTCTTCACTTTGGTGGAAAAGGAAGTGCAAACGCCCTCCGACATCGTCAGCGTTGCTTTCGGGCAACCTAAGCAGACGTTCGTCTACGACCTCGCCGGCCGCTGCGTGGCAAAGCCCGGCAAAGGCGTTTACATCGTGAACGGAAAGAAACAGATTTTGAAGTAAATACCGGGGCGCATTTCTCATCGCCCTGACAAAACGCGCGAGGCGGGTTGCTGTTGCAATCTGCCTCGCGCGTATATATATTATATGTGTGCATTGAATTTGATAAAAACCTGTAAAAACAGCTTGTTCTGTGTGGAGCTATCGCTTGCCTTATCGGACAGTCCCCGAGCCTGTGGGCCTGTCGGCTTCCGTCTCGCGTCCTATCCGATAAGGCGGCGGTCGGTGCCCGCCCGCCCCACACAGAACAAGGGAAAAACCATGAAAAACCCATTTTCAATAAGAAGCCAAATAAATGCTTATCGATTGCATCAAGGTCTCACGGGTTTTTCATGGTTTTTTCCTTGCGGCGTTTGAAGCGGGCGGGCACCGACCGCAGCCGCAGGGATTAAGGACGAGCGTGAGCCGTTTAGGCTCACAAGCTCGGCGTTAAGACCGGCGGCGTGCCCTTGGGCTTCAAACAAAGCAAGATGTTTTTACTGGTTTTTATCTAAAACCAACAAAATAATTCGGACAACGCCTATATAATATGCATATTGACTATCCCCTCATCAATGCTTGTGCGTCATGATGTGCAGCACGTGGCGGTCGGTCTCGTTCATCGCCTCCGCACCGATGTCGCAAAGGTTGCGAATGCTCTGGTCCACGCTGTCGTCGATAATTCCCTCCACACTTTCCACGCAGTTGCCCTGCATCGCCAGCATCGCCGAAAGCACGGCCGTGCTCACGCCCGAGGTGAGTTTGAGCGCACAACTCGGTTTCGCGCCGTCGCAAATCATGCCCGTGAGGTTCGCTATCATGTTCTTCACCGTAAAGGTTACTTGGTCGTAGTTGCCGCCCATGAGATACGTGATGCCGCAGCCTGCGCCCGTCGAGGCCACCACGCAACCGCACAGCGCGGAGAGCGAGCCGAGGTGCATCTTGATATAAATGGCGGTAAGGTGCGAAAGCATCAAGGCACGCGTGAGTTCCTCCTCCGTGTTATGGTTTTCCTCTGCAAAGACCACCACGGGGTTAGTGGCGCAAATGCCTTGGTTGCCCGAACCCGAATTTCCCATCACGGGAATATTAGCACCCGCCATTCGCGCATCGCAGGCGGCGGAGGTGCTCGAAAGGATGTGCGAGAAAATGCTGTCGCCCATAATGCCGCGCCCCAAGGGTCGCGAAAGGGCCTTGCCGAGGCAGTGGCCGTAATTGCCTTTCAAGGAAGCCGAAGCCGCCTGCTCGTTGAGCAGCCGCGCCTCGTTGATGAAACTGATTTCGGAGAGCGGCATCGTTGTGGCATATTCCCACACCTTATGCAGCGTCAACTCCGGCGCGTCTGTGCCGGGCGCGGACGTGCCGGGCGCGCCCGAAGAAATGGCTTCCGCAAGCGGCGCTCCGTCTTTTTCGAGCCGCACGAAACGCGTGTGCTCGCAGGCAATTACCGCCGTCGCCGTGTGTCCGCCGGCCGTGCAGGTAACTTCAACATACAGTTTATCGGGAGCATCGTCTTTCAAAGAAACGCACACGCGCCCTTCGTCGATATACTGCCGCGCCTGCGCTACTGCCTCGGGCGTACAATCTTTCAGGACTTGCAATTTATACTCCGAGCGGCCAATGAGTGCGCCGAGCGCAATGGCCACGGGCAGCCCCGTCATGCCTGTGCCGGGAATGCCCACGCCCATGGCATTTTTGAGGATATTCGCGCTGAGCCGCGCCTCAATCTTCTCGGGCGTGCAGCCCAGCAACTCCGTGGCGCGGCTCACGGCAAGCGCCACGCAACCCGGTTCGGTGCAGCCCACGGCAGGCACCACCTGCCGGCGCACCAGTGCCGTGATTTGTTGTTTCTCTTCAAAAGTCAGCATCTTCTGATTCTTGGTTATTTTTAAGATTTCGTTTTCTATATTCTATCGGCGTACAGCCATATTTTTTCTTGAAATGCGGATAAAACGATTGGCGCGAGGCAAAGCCCACCATAAGTCCTATCTGCTCAGCTGAAAACCGCGCATAGCGGCGCAGCCTCAGCAGCCGTTCGGCCTCGGCAAGGCGCAGGTCGGAAATGAAGGTGCAGAAATTGCCGCCTCCCTCCCTTTTGAGCACCGCCGAAAGCGTGCGCGGCCCCACGCCCAGCATGGCCGCCAGATCGCCAATGCAAAGCGTTGGACGCGACAGCACCTCTTTCACCAGCACGCCCTTTATCTTTTCCAAAGTCAGGGGCGCACCGGGCGTAGTTTTGGTTAAGTTGAGTGTTTCATGCATATATATTATATGTTGGTAGTATTAGCATTTTGCGCTAAGTGCCTGGAAGGCACTACAGAGCGTAGCGATAGTAACCGGGTACGAAGTGCCCGGATAGGCGAGGCAAGAACGATGTGCCTGGAAGGCACTACGCCACAGGACGTGTGCTTTATACATCGCCACAGGCGTACTGCCTTTCAAGGCACCCCCCTTTCTATTGCTTCTTCCGGCATTTATGAGGGGCAACGCCCCGTGACATTGCGGGTTACGCGCTTTTAACGCGTGGCATTTTTGCGCCATCGGCACAAAAATGCCGAATGTATTAATCGTGGCGTACGTTTCCCCCGGGCGTTGCCCGGGGCTAAGCGCAACAACTGGGCTTTTCATAATGTCAGCTGCACTCGGCAATTCAAGCAAGCTTAATTGCTCTCGTTTGCACGACATTTCAGCCCGCCACAACCATAATTGACCATAAAGCAACTGCCGAAATCGTGCCGCTAAGTTACAATATTTTGACAACACCCGCACGCTTTTGCCTATTTACAAGTAAGAAGAAACGCATTTTGGCAGGTTACGGCAGATTTCATAGTACTTCGCCGCTGCTTTCTTATAGGACAAATCTTCCGCTTTGCGCAGACAATTTTTATTTTATGCAAGCAATTTTTTCCTGTCATATAAGAAAGTTTTTGTTACAAAGTTTGTAATACATGTTACAAAGTTTCTAACGCGTATTACAAAGTTTGTAACGGCCGTTACAAACTTTGTAACAAAAACTATCTTATAGGAAAAGAAAAAATTGCAAGGAGAAAGGGAAAAATAGTTCCGAGAAAATAAAAAATTTCTGCGCAGACCGCATTAACGATCTGCGCAGATAGTTGCAAGAATCTTAGGGGAAAATCGGGGGCAACCCTGCTTTATAAGCAATGTCTGCCCTGTTTTTTCGCAGAAATGCGGTAACTTTGCGCGTCCTTTCCTTTACAGAGCGGCGGGCAACTATGCGCCTTGGCTGCAACACGGGGATGGGAAAGGGCTAAACTAATCTATTCATAAAAATGTGCCTTTGGCGGCGGCTCGGCATAGCCCGACCAAACAAGTTTGTCGGTCTCTGCGCTCGCCTTGCACAAACGTTCTAATTTTATCTTTATGTATTTCAAAACCATCAGAAAAGAGCGCAACAGCCTCACCTTTACGCAATTTTCGCGCAAGGGCTGGTCGCTTTTTGCCTGTTTGGGCCGAGAAGTGCGCATCGGTGTGCTTAGCGCCGCCACGCTCGCCACGGCTGCTCCCTGCATCGGAGCTACGACGGTGGGCATCGACGCGCCGAGCGACTCGCTGCGCTCTGCCGCAGGGCAGGACGGCCTCGAACTGGCAGAGGCGGTAGTGTCGGGCACACGCGCTCCCCTGGCCGCCGACGTGGCGGCTCGGCAGGTGGTGACGCTGACGCGCGAAGACTTTGCTGCGGCGGCGGGCATCACCTGCATTGGCGACATCCTCAAGCTCGCAACGGGCGTGGACGTCAGGCAGCGCGGTGCCTTCGGCATGCAAACAGACCTTAGTATCAACGGCGGAACGTTCGACCAAATCGCTATTCTTCTCAACGGCGTTCCGCTCAACAATCCCCAGACGGGGCACAACGCCTCGGATTTCCCCATTAACATTTCTGACATCGAGCGCATCGAAATTCTCGAAGGCGCAGCCTCGCGCGTGTTCGGCAGCCAAGCATTCTCGGGTGCCATCAACATCGTGACGCGCACGGCCTCTCTCCTCTCCCACCCCGCACTTGCCGATTCCTGCAAGCGCAGGGCGTGGCAAGGCGAAGCGGTGGCGCAGGGCGGCAGTTACGGCACGGCCATGGCCGAAGCCGCCAGCCGTTTCGCTCTGACGGGCGGGCGCGGCGGACGCTTCGTGTCCTCGCTCTCTGCCGGCTATCGGCGCAGCGACGGAGCGGTGGACAATGGCGACTTCGACGGATATAAGGCGTATTGGCAGGGAATCTACGACGACGCGCGGCTGCGCCTCGACGTGCAGACGGGTTTCACGCTCATCGGCTACGGGGCCAATACGTTCTACTCCGCTGCCTATCCCGACCAATGGGAACAGACGCGCCGCCACTTCCTTTCGGCGCGCGCCGAGAGCAAGGCGGGGCGCGTGAGACTTAGCGGACAGGTATCGTGGCTGCGCAACGTGGACCACTATCAACTGGTGCGCGACACGCCGAAGGGCGAAAATTTCCATCGCGGCGATGTCTATACGGCCTCTGTCAATGCCTGGACTAAGTGGAAACTGGGTCGCACCGCCCTCGGCGCGGAAGTGCGCGAGGAGGATATTTTCAGCACCAACCTCGGCCGTCTGCTCGACGAAGGCCAGCAGACGCACATCGCCGGCACGCCCGACGGGCATTACACCAAGCGCGACGGGCGCACCAACGTGAGCTATTATCTGGAGCACAACGTGGTGTGGCGCGGCCTCACGGTGTCGGCGGGCGTAATGGCACAGCGCAACTCTGCGCTTACCACGGGCTTCCGCTTCTATCCCGGCGTGGACGTGAGCTATCGCCCCGGGAAAGGCTGGCGGCTCTACGCTTCGTTCAACCGCTCGCTGCGCCTGCCTTCGTTCACCGACCTTTGGTATAAAAGTCCCACGCAGGAGGGCAACGTCGGGCTGCGCCCGGAGGAATGTTCTGCCTATCGCATCGGCGCGGATTTCGGCAACTCATGGCTAAGTGTCAAGGTGAAAGGGCAATACGCACGGGGCACGGACATGATTGACTGGGTGATGCTCACGCCTACCGACGTGTACCGCTCGCGCAACTTCTCGCTCGACAATTACAGCACGGGCATCGACGCTGCCATCAACTTTGCCGCCCTGCTCGGCTCACGGCAGCCGCTCCGCCGCCTCACGCTGTCGTACGCCCGCCTGTGGCAGCACCGCCGCGATGCCGAACCGTTTTTCAAGTCGAACTATGCCATGGAGTATTTGCGCGACAAGTTCACGGCCTCGCTTTCTCACAAACTGTTCGCCGCGCTTAGCGCGCAATGGTCGCTGCGGGTGTGGCACCGCGAGGGGGCTTATCAGATTTACGAAAACCTGAAAGCCACCGACCGCCTGCAGCCCTACGGCACGCACGCCTTGCTCGACTGCAAAGTGACTTGGCAGAAGCCGCGCTACGAACTCTTTGCCGACTTGACGAACATCACGAACCACAAATATTACGACCTCGGCAACGTGCCGCAACCGGGCTTCATGGTGATGGCCGGCGCGAAGATCAAGTGGTAGCTTATGATTTTCTAAAATAAAATCGCCGCTGCAAGCCTGTCCCCGTGGGTGCTTGCAGCGGCGATATGTTTTTTGGGGCGTATGCCCTATGTCCCAACTTGGTGGTGCCGGAAATTATGACGGGCGGTTATCCCCGTTTTTTCTTTGGCGGTTTCGCTGGCGGTTATCGTTGTTATTGTTGTTGCCTTTACGTTGCTTGCGGCCGGAACGCTTGCTCTTGGCCGTATCGAAACGGGTGAGGTCGTCCTGCTCGGCAAGATCGATAGAGGTACGCGCGTCCTTGTTGCCCTCTTCCGAAAGCGTGAGGGGCTTTTCGCCTTGGCGGTTCATGCGGATCACTTCGTGGGCGCGGGCGGCACTGATGGTTTCGAGATTGACGGCGAGACGCTTGTCGGTGCTATACGTCACGAGCCCTGCCAAGATGTCGGCCTTGAAGAAATAATACGTGCCGTCAGCCGTTTCGAGCGGGACATTGCGCTCGGGCAACTTGCGCGAGGCTTCTACGTAGGTGTCCACCTCGTAGTTGAGGCAGCACTTGAGTTTGGCGCACTGCCCCGCGAGCTTCTGCGGGTTGGGCGTGATGTCCTGGAAACGCGCGGCGGCGGTGGATACCGACTTAAAGTTTTTCATCCACGTGGCGCAGCAAAGTTCTCTGCCACAAGGTCCTGTGCCTCCTATGCGCCCGGCTTCCTGACGCGCACCGATCTGCTTCATCTCTATGCGCACGTGGAAAGTATCGGCAAGCACCTTGATGAGCTGGCGGAAGTCCACGCGCCCGTCTGCGATGTAATAGAAAATGGCCTTGTTGCCGTCGCCCTGATACTCCACATCGCCAATTTTCATTTCGAGCTTCAACTCGTTAGCTATCTGACGGGAGCGGATCATCGTGTCGTGCTCGCGCGCCTTTGCTTCATGGTATTTCTCCATATCCACGGGCCGGGCCTTGCGATAGATGCGCTTGATTTCGGTGCCGGGCTTCATGTAGATTTTCTTCATTTGCAGCGGCACGAGCTGCCCCGTGAGGGTCACAGTGCCGATGTCGTGGCCGGGAGAAGCCTCAACCGCCACGATGTCGCCCTTGACGAGCGGCAGATGGTTGTCGTTGCGGTAATAGCCCTTGCGCGTGTTCTTAAACTGCACCTCCACGAGGTCGGTTGTCTCGGCGTTGCCGGGCACGTCGGCGAGATAGTCGAACGTGTTGAGCTGGCAATTCGATCGCCCGCAGCCTTTGGCGCAAATGCCTTGCAGGGAGCGTCCGCCCCAAAGCGTGTTGTCGGGGCGCAGCGTGGCGAGGTTTTCCTCCGGCTGCTGCTCCTGTGTATTTTCTATTGGATTTTCTGACATATATATAATATTGTATGGTTGAGTTGCCTGCCGGACGTTTCGGGCGTATGCAATACGCCCCTACTTCACAAGCAACACGATGTTTTTCAAAGCAAATTCGTAGAACACCATTTTGGGATTGACATTCTGCTCAATGTCGCGCTGCGCCTTTGCCAGTTCCTCGGTGATGCCAATCACGTTGCGCTCGTTGATGAAACGGGCGAAGCGCACGGCAAACTCTGATTCGGTGGCGCTCATATAGTTCAACTCGGGCAAACCAAAGTTGTAAACGAAATTTTCCCGCACCAGCCGCTGGCAATAGGCAAGGAAACTCTTTTGCTGTTCGCGGCCCCATTTCGCCACCTGCTCCGACCAGGCGCCGAGTTCCTTGATATTACGCGCATAGCTCTGGCGCATGAGCATGACAAACATGTCGAAATAAAGCGCCTCGTCCACGCTGTTGGTCACCTGCGCGAGGGCACTCATGTAGTTGCCTGCACAACTGTGGGCAATGGCTTTCGCGTCTTCTTCTTGCAAGCCGCGCGTCGACATCAAGGCTTCTGCCACTTCGTCCTCGGCGAGTGCGCCGAAGGTGATGCGCTGCGT
This sequence comes from Bacteroidales bacterium, assembly GCA_004556745.1. Lineage (GTDB taxonomy): Bacteria > Bacteroidota > Bacteroidia > Bacteroidales > Bacteroidaceae > Alloprevotella. Next base: position 16,560 of record SFFY01000033.1, read on the forward strand.
GCGACTCACAATCGTTGATATGAGTTTCTCGGGGCTGTTGCTCACCAAGAGGAACACGGTCTTTGCGGGCGGCTCTTCAAGGATTTTGAGCGTCTTATTGGCAGAGTCGAGATTCATCAGTTCGGGCAACCAAATGATCACTACCCGATAGCCGCCCTGACTGGTCACGATGCTGAGTTTGCGCACGATGTTGTCGGCTTCGGCGGCGGTGATGATGGTTTGCTGGTTTTCCACGCCCATGCGCTTCTGCCAATCGCGCAGGGTAAAGTAGGTATCAGTTTGCAGCCGCTCGCGCCATTCGGGCAGGAACTGGTCGCTGACGGGAGGTTGCTTTTGCCCCGTGGGCTTAAACACGGGAAAGGCGAAATGCAAATCGGGGTGCGCCCAATTAGCCAGCATCTTGCACGCCTTACAATGCCCGCAAGGCTCTCCGTCGGCGGTGCGCTCCTCGCAAAGCAGGGCGGAGGCAAACGCCAAAGCCATGGGCAGTTTGCCGCAACCCTCGGGACCGGCAAAGAGCAGGGCGTGCGGCATCTTGCCGCTTTGCAGCAGGCTTTTGAGTTGCTGCTTTATGATGTCCTGACCGATAACGGAAGAAAAGTGCATGGTGGAAATGGAATTAAAACACGCGGTTGGCTATTTCGCAAATGCTATCGACGGCCGACACGGTGTAGAAATGTATGCCAGGTACGCCTTTGGCGATAAGTTCTCGGCACTGCTGCTCGCCCCACTCTATGCCGACTTGCTTGAGTTCCTCGTCAGTACGGCATTTGAGGGCTTCGTGTGCCAGTGCCTCGGGGATGTCGCAATGGAACGTCTTGGGCACAACCGAGAGTTGCGAGAGTTTCGCCAGCGGCTTGATGCCGGGAATAATGGGCACGGTGATGCCAGCCTTTCGCGCCTTTTCCACAAAACGGAAATAGGCGGCATTGTCGTAGAAGAGCTGGGTCACGGCATATTCCGCGCCGAGCGCCACTTTTTTCTTGAACCACTCGAAGTCGGTCTCGGGATTGAGCGCCTCTTCGTGCTTTTCGGGATAGCACGCCACGCCGTAGCTGAACGGCTGGCCGGGCACTTTTATCGGCGTGCCGTCGACAAAGAAACCTTCGTTGAAGCGGTTCACCTGTTCCTGCAGCTCCGTGGTGTGGGCGTAGCCGTCGGGCGTGGGGATAAAGCGGGCATCTTCTTTTGCCTTGTCGCCGCGCAGCAGCAAAATGTTTTCAATGCCGAGGAACTGCAGGTCGAGGAGCATGTATTCTATATCCTCGCGCGTAAAACCCGAGCATAGCACGTGCGGCACAACGGGGATATGCGTCTCGTTCTGCACGGCAGCCGCCACGGCAATAGTACCGGGGCGGCGGCGTATGCGGGTTCGCTGCACGAAGCGTCCGTTGTCGGTTTCAGTATAGACGTACTCCGAGCGGTGGGTTGTGATGTTAATGTATTTCGGGTCGTACTCACGCAGGCGGCGCACGGTGTTGAGCAGGCTGCCCATGCCTGTGCCTTTGAGCGGCGGCAGGATTTCAAAAGAGAACGCCGTGCCCTGCGTGCCCGAGATAAGGTCGATGATTTTCATCAGGCGTTACTTTACGAGGCATTTGCCGTCGAGCACATTCTTGCCTGCTTCGCGTACACAATATATATATGTACCCTTGGGCATACCGGCGAGCGAGAGGTTGCCGTTGCCGTTTACGGAAGCGGTGCGCACGAGGCGGCCGTCGGCAGCATAGACATCGAGGGTGCGCTGTGCGTTATCGGCAAAAGCGTAGCGGAGGGCGTTGCCGGCGAGACGTACGGAGGACTTGCCGTCTGCGCTCACCTGCTCAATGCCAGAAGGATCAGCATAAACATATTGCACCATGAAGGTAGAGAAAGGCTTATCGTTGAAATAGACCGTAACGGTAGCTGAATAGGTAACATAGGTGCCAAACTTAAAATTGGGATGCAAATCCAGAGTCCGATAATCTCCACCAGCAAGTTCGGCCGTACGGGTTTCCGTTCCGCCAGTCATAGTTTCGCACTGCTGCGTAATGCCGCACCAGTCGAAGCTGTCGAACAAAGAGTTCTTCTTCACGGTTACTTTCAGAGTACCCTTTTCGCCTGAAACGTTGGTAAACTTAGGGGCACTGGGGGCACACTCCACCAAAGGGATTTCCGGGATTTCGGTAGCGGTGAAAGTGATGACCGAACCATTGGTTACTTCTTCCGTGCCGTTGGTTATTTGCAACTGTGCCTTAGCAGCGGCAACCGACAAAAGGCAAAGCAAAGAGAGGGTAAAGATTTTCTTCATAATGATATGGTATTTAGATGATTATTTATTCGGGAAAATTTCAAGGTTGTTGCACCGGCTGCTCAATGACTTGCAACACGCCTTCGGCTGCATTGTAGGCAATCACGACGACCGACATGTTATCGGTCACCCAGTCGGACTCCAATATATATTTATACGCGCGCGTGTCGCTGCCACCCGCTACAAGTGCGAGGGCGTCGCCGTCCTTTGCGCTCACGCAGGCGCGGAGCACGTGGTTGTGCTCATAGTTGAGGTCGTAGCCCGAGGCGGGATATTGCGGATAGCGGTTGTGGTCGGGCGTTGCCTGATACTTTCGTATGTGGCTTTCGGTGAGCCACACCTGCAACAGGCCCTGTGCGCCCGTCAAATCGGCTTCGGCGTTCACATTAAAAGATAGTTCGCGCGTGTCGGCATTAAAGGAGACGTTTTCCACGCCAAGTTTCACGTGAGCAGCCATTGCGATGCGCTCCAATACGGCCGTGCCCCACTTTTCCTGGTCGAGCAATTGCCCCGTACGGTCCACCTCGCCCTTGGGTTTGGAAGAAACGCCGCGCTCGGTGGTATAGGTGTTGCCAATCGCGTTTGCCAAACCCGTGGGTGCGGCCAGCGTAAGGTCGCCGCCGTGGATAGCCACGGGAATCACGCGGTCGTGACCGAAAGTTTCCTGAAGCGTTGAAATGGTATTCGTGGCCAAGGGGCAGTTGATGCAACGCTGACCGGTGAAGTCCTCAATCAGCACGTTTTTCGCGCCGAAATCCGAACCTTCGCCGCCGGAAGTGATTTCTACCTTTTGGAAACGGTCTTGCTCGTCGATTTCATCGCAGGCGCAGAGCGTCAGCAGGAAAATCGCGGGCAGGATATATTTGATGTATTTCGTAAAAGTCATATTTCAGAGCAATCAGAAGTTAAACGAATAGGAAGCCTGCAAACCTTTCTGCGCCGGCACGAAGCGGCACACGCCGCCCGAGCAGTTGTAGCCGGCGCGAGTCATGCCGTAGCCCACCTGAATGCGGTGGGCCTTCTTTGTAAACGTGAGGCTGCCCATGAGGTAGTGCACGCGGTTGGTCTTGCCTTCCTCTGCGTCCTCGCTGAAATCGGGCACGTTGGCGTTGAACTGGTCGCTGACGGTGAGCATGAGGTTGGGCAGGATGGAAAGTTCGAGCAGGCCGTACCACCAGTCCTTTTGGTCCTCGCGCGTGTGGAGGTATTGCGCCTCACCGCGCAGGGTGAACTTTTTGTTGAACTGATACTTGCCTTCCACAACCGCCACGTGGCATTTCACCGTGCCGCCCTCGCCTTCAACGACCGTTTTGTTGTAGCGCTGGTTGGCGTACATCATGTTGAGTTTGAACTTCTTGGTGAGTTTCTTCTCGAGTTGTACGTTAATGTCCTGATAATAGATTTGGCTGCCCACTTTGAAGAACTTTGAGGTATAGCCCTCCGTGCCTGCCAAATCTTGCGGGTTGGAAGAGAGGTCGTTGCGGTCGATGGCGCGAATGTGCGAGGCGTTGAGTTTCACAGTCGTGCCGTACTTGCCGCCGAGGGGCGTTTTGCGCTTGAAGGTGTAGGCAAACTCTCCTTGGAAAGCCCATTCGCCGAGCGCGTTCTGCGTGGCGTAGGGATAGATGGAGGCAAGGGCGTAGGTCTGCTGCATGGAGAAGGCGGGCAGATGGTTGATGTGGCACGCCGTGGTAACGCCCTTATCGAGCGAACGGCGCGACATAAAGTCCATGTCCTCCGTACGCTTGGCCTGCAAAAGCACACTCATGCCGCGCTTGGAGTAAGAGCCGGAAAGCAGGAGCGTTTGGCCGTGGCGGTAGATGTAGTCGTTGCGCGCGGAGGGGTCTTGCCCTTTCCACGCATATTCTGCCAAGAAGCTGTAATTGCCTTTTTTCAGATTGGCGCGGGCATCGAAGGCCGCCGTGTTCTCGGGCAGATTGAGGCGATAGGCACCCTGCTGGCCAGTGGTCGGGTCAGCGCGGAACACGGTGATGTCGTCGGTCACCTTTTCGTGCTTGCTCACGCCCGAGAAACCGAGCGTGAGGCGCGTGCCCGTCTCGTCCATTTTCTTAAACCAGCGGTCGAGACTCAGTTCCACGTCGCCGCCGTAAATCCAAGCGTTGCAGTCGTCGAGGTTACGGTGCTCCCAGTAGAAGCGTTGCTGTCCGCCGAGGAGTTTAATGTTTACGCCCTTAAAAGGCCGCATCGTGAGCTTACCGCCACGCAATGAATTGTCTATGCCGAGCGCACGCTCTTCGTAAGTGCGCAGGATTAGGCCCGAGCCAAACTGTTCGTAGAAATCGCCGAGCGTGAGGTCAAAGCCTTTGTAATGGCCCGCTACATAGAAATAAGGAATACCGCGCCCCTTAAACCCTTCGTCGAAACCGGGCAGAGGGTGCTCCAAACCTTCGTAGCGCACGCCGGCGGTGAAGTACTTGTTGAGCAGATTAAGTTCCACGTAGGTATTCGTGAGCGACCAGTTGTCTTTAGTCGCGCCTATCTTTCCGTCTTTTTCGGGAAATAGCACATCGCTCTGAATGCTGCCGTGCAACTTGAACTTCTTGCCGTCGCCATCTTGCGCCACTGCGCAGAGCGGGGCGAGTGTGGCGAGGCCAGCGATTATGATTGTCTTGAAACGCATTCTTTTCAGGGAAAAATATTATTTGCCTTGTGCCTGGATAAGTTCGCGCACTTTCTCAATCAAGTGTTCTTCGCCGCCATCGGTGTAGCCGCTGCGGCTCTCGGCAATCTTGCCATAGCCGTCGATGACGAACACATGCGGAATCATATTCACGCCCATTGCGCGGCGGAACTCGCTATTGGGGTCGAGCAGCACCTCGTATTCCCAACCTGCGGCGTCGACCATAGGCTTCACCTTCTCGACATTCTGCGCTTCGTCGATAGAAATGGCGATGACCTTCACGCCCGTCTCGTCCTGCCAGTCTGCATATTGCTCATGAATGGCTTTGAGTTCGCGGTTGCAAGGCTTGCACCACGTGGCGAAGAAGCTGATGATAAAGGGCTTGCCGTCGTTGTGAAGATCTGCCGTATTCACGAACTTGCCGTTTATATCTTTCAGTTCCACGGAGGGCAACTGCGCACGGCTTGTGGAAGCCACTTGCGCGGCGGCTGTCAAGCAAAAAGCCGCAAAAAGAAGCATTGTGCTAAGAAATTTCTTCATTTGATTACGTTATTTTGGCGTTATATAGATATATATTGAGTGCAAAATTACCCAAAACCGCGCAAACTGCCAATTATTCTTATTGGAAAATGCTATTTATCCTATAAGCAAAGGGGCAAACAAGCAAGATTTGCGTAACTTTGCAGCGGTTGAGGAAACACTTGTTTTGCAACATTCATCAGGGCGGGCTGAAATGTAGTGCAAACGAGAGCAATTGAGTTTGCTCAAATTGCCGAGTGCAGCTGACATTATGAAAAGCCCAATTGTTGCCCTCAGCCCAGGGCAACGCCCTGGGAAATGAATGCAGCGATTAATACATTCGGCATTTTTGCGCAAAGCAAAAATGCCACGCGCCGAAAGCGCGTAAGCCCTAAACGCCACACGGGGCGATGCCCCTCATAAAGAAGGTTGTTCTTACAGAGCGCGACACTTAAATCAATGCATTTCCGCCCACCCCGGGCGCTGCCCGGGGCTATGGGCAGCATTTGGCCTTACAGGCCGCCCCAATTATATTTTACGATTTTCCCGACAACAAACACCGAAATGATTGAAATACAAAATCTAAGAAAATCCTTCGGGCAACTCGAGGTGCTGAAAGGTATCGACATGCACATCGCCAAAGGCGAGGTGGTGAGCATCGTGGGTCCCAGCGGCGCAGGCAAGACCACCCTACTGCAAATAGCCGGCACCCTGGCGCGCCCCGACAGCGGCACGCTGCGCATCGCCGGCAACGACGTGCTGGCCCTGCGCGGCTCGGCATTGGCACGCTTCCGCTGCGAGCACCTCGGTTTCGTGTTCCAGTTCCACCAGCTCATGCCGGAGTTCACCGCCCTTGAAAACGTGATGATACCCGCCATGATTGCCGGACGGCTCAGCCGCAGCAGCATGAAGGAACGCGCCATGCAACTGCTTGACTACCTCGGCCTTAGCGACCGCGCCAAGCACCGCCCCGCACAGTTATCGGGCGGCGAGAGGCAACGCGTGGCCGTGGCGCGCGCGCTGATGAACGAGCCGGACGTCATTCTCGCCGACGAGCCCTCCGGCAGCCTCGACACGCAACATAAGACGGAGTTGCACAACCTCTTTTTCCGCCTGCGCGACGAAATGGGCCAGACGTTCGTCATCGTTACCCACGACGAACAGCTCGCCACGCTTACCGACCGTACCATTCACCTCGTCGACGGCGTGGTGGTAAACCAATAACGAACCGCTTAAACCAATGATACGTTTAGGAAAATATAACCGACTGACCATCACGCGCTTCACCGACCACGGTGCCTACCTCGACGGCGGCAACATCGGCGAGATACTGATGCCCAAAAACTATGTGCGTCCCGAGATGCACCCAGGCGATGCCGTGGACGTGTTTGTCTATCTCGATCAGAAAGAACTCCTCGTGGGCACCACCGAACAACCATACTGCCAGGTGGGCGACTTCGCCTTTCTCGAAGTGGCATGGGTGAACGAATACGGCGCATTTCTCTCATGGGGACTGATGAAAGACCTCTTCGTGCCCTTCCGCGAACAGAAAATGAAGATGGAGCAAGGGCGCAAATACCTTGTGTACGTTTATGTGGACGAGGAGTCGCGGCGCATCGTGGGCACGGCGAAAATCGACCGCTTTATCCGACACGCCAGCCCCGGCCTCTACCACCGCGGCATGGAGGTCGACGCGCTCATCTGGCAGAAAACGCCCCTCGGCTTCAAGGTCATCGTGGACAACCGCTTTGCAGGCATGATCTATGACAATCAGATTTTCACCGAACCCCATAGCGGCGACCGGCTGAAAGCAACCGTGGTGAACGTACGCCCTGACGGCCGCCTCGACCTCTCGCTGCAAAAAATCGGCAAGAGCAAATTCCGCGACTTCGCCCCCGCACTCCTCGAAGCCCTCAAAGAAGCCGGCGGCACCCTCCCCTACACCGACAAAACGCCCGCCGGGGAAATCGCCGCACGCTTCGGCGTGAGCAAGAAAACCTTCAAGCAAGCCCTCGGCACACTCTACAAAGCACGCAAAATTGCCCTGGAGGATACCGACATCAAACTAATTCATCGGTAAAAAACGCCTTTTTGTCGAATTTCCACGAATTTTTTCTGAAAATATTTGCAAGAAAAAATCATCTCCCGTAAATTTGCATCAGCAACAAGGGAAAAATAGTTTTTTCATCTCTATATAAGTTCTGTGAGGCAACCATTCGTCGCGATGACGAGTGGTTGCCATTTTTATGTAAATAGCAGTTAAGGAAAATTGTCGGGCGCGCCCTCGTAAATATGCCCGCGCCGCCTCGCCTTTCCCGGCGGGAAGAAATGCAAATTTCGTTAAAGCCGCTCGCGTCCCTGCGCAGAGCGTTTCCGGCGCGTTTGCAATCGTTAAGACGACCTCGGGCGAAAGTTTAGGGATAATTAAGAAACGGAAAATTTGCCTTTATAAAATCAAAACGCTCTTTAAGGAAATTTTTACAGAAAAGCACTTCGGAGCAATTATCACGGGCTTCGTAAAAACTATCAAGGAGATAATTTTCACTATCTTGCTTATAATTTTTACGCTCATATAAGATAGTTTTTGCGCTCATATAGGATAGTTTGCCCCAAAAACGCGAAAAGAGGAAGAGCCTGCGCTCCTCCTCTTTCGCTAACGCAAAGATACGCCATTTATGCCGTGCCGCCAAATCCCGCCAAATTGTGCCGCCGGCTGGCACGGCGCGAGGCGGGGCGGTCGGTGCTGTTTCAACCCAGCACCAGTGACGGGTTGAAAGCCTCAGCCCGTCATACTTATCGCCCTGATATAGAGAAAGAAAACTCATTCAGTGACGGGTATGCTGGGTTTTTCGGGGATTTTTTTGCGTATAGGGAAATGAGAAATTAGGTACATTAGAGGGTAAAATGTGACGCTAACGGCAAAAATCACACCCTAAAATGATATTCGAGTGACAGCAATATTCGAGCGCACTGACTGCAGAACTTGAAGTCCAACACCAATAAAACATCCATTCAAACGAAATTTTAACCCCGACATAGCGACTTTTCCATTCGCTTCTTGTATCTTCGCATAATAAATCCTGTCATGATTGCAACTAAGTTATAAACAAGTATCTCATGAACAAGAGAAATAATTAACGACAAAAAAATGGCAAAAATAAATGTACAAAACACGGAAATCAGTGTTGTTCAATATAATAACGAGGATTATATCAGCCTAACGGACATGGCACGTAGCCAAATGCAGGAACACATTATATTCCGTTGGCTAAGCCTAAAAAGTACTATAGAATATCTTGGGGAGTGGGAAACACTGTACAATCCTCATTTTAATTGTACCGAATTCGGT
>SFFY01000034.1 GCA_004556745.1 Bacteroidales bacterium
CAGAAAAAGTTTGTTACAAAGTTTGTAACGCTTGTTACAAAGTTTCTAACACATATTACAAAGTTTGTAATACATGTTACAAAGTTTGTAACAAAAAATTTCTTATAGGATAGTGAAAAATATCAAGGAGAAAGGAAAAAATATCTCCGAGGAAATAAAAACGGTCACGGCAGAAAAATTGCGTTTTCTTAGCGGATAATTGCATCTATCTGCCAAGAAAGGCCGCGTTTCAAGCGAAAAAAGCGTAACTTTGCAGGGTTTATGTGCGGACACGCCCCTTTCGCAAATGCTTCAGACGCTCAACCAAATCGACCAAACGCTCACGCTTTCCCTCAACGGCAGCCACTCGCTGTTTCTTGACGGAGTAGCCACAACAGCCACGCAAACAATCACTTGGATACCCGTTGCTGTTGTGTTGCTTTATGTCGTGATACGCAACAACGACCTGCGGGCCGTGGGCACAATCGTGCTCGCCGTTGCGCTGAGCATCTTGATTGCCGACCAAGGCGCGTCGTCCATTTGCAAGCCGCTCTTCGGGCGGCTGCGCCCCACGCACGACCCGTCGATCATGTATGCCGTTGACGTGGTGAACGGTTATCGCGGCGGCAAATTCGGATTTATTTCGAGCCATGCCGCCAACACGTTTGCCTTGGCTACGCTGCTCACGCTGCTGGTGCGCGGCAGGCGGCTCGCCTTCGTGCTGTTCGGCTGGGCTTTGCTCAACTGCTGGACGCGCGTGTACCTCGGCGTGCACTACGTGGGCGACCTGATGTGCGGCGCCCTATGGGGCACGCTCACCGCCACGGCGGTCTATTTCGCCGCCAAAAGGCTCTGCCCCACCCTCAATGCCAATGGGCATTATGCGCGGCATGCGGGCTTCACGCCGGGAGGCTATCAGTGCGCCACGGTGGAACTGCTCGAACTGGCACTGCTAGCCACCTATTTTTACATACTATTCAGGGCACTCTTCTTCGGATGACAACACAAAGGCTCATTAGGTTTCTGAAAGACTGGACGCTGGCAATATCCATCGTGATGGGTATGCTGGCGTATTTCGCGTTTGCCGCGTGCCCGCTCTTCGACGGCGTGCGCCCCTACGCCGAGCCGACCGTTGCCATCGTGCAGCCCACGCTGCTTTTCCTGATGCTCTTTTTCACCTTCTGCAAGGTGTCGGTGCGCGACCTGCGCCTGCGCCGCTGGCACGGCATTTTGCTTGCGGTGCAGTTGCTCTTCTTCGCCGCCACCGCCGCAACCGTGCTGCTCATGCCCCAGGGCGGCAGCCGCGTCATCATGGAAGCCGCAATGCTCTGCTTCATCTGCCCCACCGCCACGGCCTCGGCCGTCGTAACCACGAAACTGCGGGGCGACGCGGCGGGCATCACCACGTATCTCATAATGATAAACTTGGCCGTGGCGGTGTGCTTCCCGCTCGTCGTGCCGATGATTCACCCTGAGGCGGGCAGCAGTTTCTTCCCTGCCTTTCTGCTGATTTTGGCTAAGGTGTTCCCCACGCTGATTCTCCCGTTCATCTCGGCGCAACTGGTGCGGGAGTTCCTGCCGGGCTTTGTAAGGAAAGTGGCGGCCGTGCCCAACCTCGTGTTCTACCTCTGGGCCGTGTCGCTGGCCTTGGCCATCGCCGTGACCACGCGCATCATCGTGCACAGCCACTTCGGGCTGGCAGTCGACTGCGGCATCGCCGGCTCGTCGCTCCTCGCCTGCGCCGTGCAGTTCTTCATCGGCCGCAAAATCGGCATACGCTACGGCAGCCGCATCGCCGCCTGCCAGGCCTTCGGACAGAAAAACACGACGCTCGCCATCTGGATGGGCTACACCTTCCTCACGCCCGCCACGTCCATAGCGGGCGGCTTTTACAGCATTTGGCACAACGTCTACAACTCGTGGCAACTGTATAAGGAAAACCGACGCGGCAACAACCAACTCTGATAAACAAATCAAACCACATACAATAACAATGAATTTCAAGCATCTCTTATTGGCAATCCTTGCCACAGGCGCACTCTCCGCCGCCGCAGAAGAACCGGCCGACGGGCTGGCCGCCAACGGCTTGGCTGCCGACATCACCGACACAAAGACAACCCACACCGGCTTCATCGCCAAAACGAAAGACAAACTGAAAAGCATTGAGGACAAACTCAAATTCGGCGGTTACATCATCGGCAAATATTCTTACAACGACCGCGAGGCACAGGCCACCGACGGCGGTTTCGACCTACGCTTTATCCGCCTCTATGCCAACGGCTACTGCTTCAAGGACTTCTACTACCGCTTCCAGCTCGAGGTGAACGGCGCGCCGGGCGTGGACAAAGGCCCGCGCATCGTGGACGCGTTTGTGGAATGGCAGCATTGGAATTTCTTCCGCGTCAAGCTCGGTCAGTTCAAGCGCTCTTTCGGTTTTGAAAATCCTTACAGCCCGATCAACGTGGGCCTTGGCTCTTACTCGCAGGCCACGATGAAACTCGCCTCCATCAACGACCGCATCGGCGAGCACAAGAGTTCGGGACGCGACCTCGGTCTGCAATTCCAAGGCGACGGCATCAAGGGCAAAAAGGAAGGGCACTACTGGCTGCACTATCAGGTCGGCGTGTTCAACGGACAGGGCATCAACCACACAGATAAGGACCACGCCAAGGACTTCATCGGCGGTCTGTGGATTCGCCCCATCAAAACGCTCGAAATCGGCGGCTTCGGCTGGATTGGACAGTACACGAACGAAAGTTTCACCAACCCCGAGAAGCAACTCAAAAGCACCGACCGCAAGCGTTGGGGCGCGGGTCTGAAATATGAAGACAAATGGACACTGCGCAGCGAATACATGTACTCTTACGGCGGCGTGGTAACCGACAAGACGCGGCCTTTCCACTCGGACGCGTGGTACGTGACGCTTGGTGCGCCGATTGTAAAGAATTTCAAGGTGTACGGCCGCTGGGACTGCTACCGCGACGCGCACAAATGGGCTTCGCTGAAAACGGACTACGGGTTCTCGGCCAACTACACGCTCGGCAAGAACCTTATCTTCCAACTCAACTATACCTTCACCGACGACCGCTCCGCACGCAATGCCGCCAAGCCCCTCGACTCGCACTACAACACACTCGACGTGCAAGTGACCGCCAGGTTTTAATATTTAGGCCATTCATTGCGGCGGGCCGCGAAACCGCCACATCTAATAAGATTTTACCATGAAGAACGAAGTATTGAGCATCCATTATCAGGAATGTCAGGTAGAAGAACTCTCGCCCCACCTGCAGCAATTGGTGCAAAAGGCAAAGGAAGCCTGCGAAACGAGCTACGCGCCCTACTCTAAATTTCATGTCGGTGCGGCCCTGCTGCTCGACAACGGGGAAATCGTGACAGGCAGCAACCAAGAGAACGCCTCGTTCCCCGCCGGCACCTGCGCTGAACGCTGTGCCGTGTTCTACGCCCACGCCCGCTGGCCCGAGGCTGCCGTGACGCACATCGCCATTGCCGCCATCGACAGCAGCGGACAGTTCACCGAGCACCCCATCACGCCCTGCGGCGTATGCCGCCAAGTGCTCTCGGAAACGCAGAAGCGCGGCGACATAAACCTCCACGTACTGCTCTACGGCAGAAGCGGCGTGCGCATCATAGAAAGCATCGATGACCTGCTGCCCTTCTCATTCGACCTCGACGCAGAATGAAACAGAAAATCCCTAAGGACGAGCCGGAATTTCCAGAAAATCCGGCTCGTCCGCCATATATAAACCGCCAATTCTACCCAAAGAACGTGCTATTTCTCTAAAAAAGCATAATTATCTGCTTTCAGAAAAAACTAAATCGCAATGTTTAGTTTTTTTGCAGTAACTTTGCACGCGAAAAATGGGCACTTTCTGCTAAGAAAAAGGCAAAAAGCGCTATCTAAAACGGAATACAACTAAACAAACAACATCTATTTTCAAAATTCTCAAATTATGAAGAAAACTGCTTTATGGGCTTTGGCCGCTCTGCTTTTCGTGAGCTGCGGACAAAAGAAACAACAGCTCGGCGAAGCCGGCAACGACTACGCCGTCGTGACGCTGCAACCCACAGACATTGAACTCAGCACCGCTTACCCTGCAACGATTAAGGGTATGCAGGACATCGAAATCCGTCCGAAGGTATCGGGCTACCTCACTCAGCTGCTCGTGGACGAGGGCGCAACGGTACGCAAAGGACAAGCCCTTTTCAAGATAGACGATGTGCAGTATCAGGCCGCCGTTAATCAGGCACAGGCTGCCGTGAATGTGGTGAAAGCAAATATCAACACCCAGAAGCTCACGGTGGAAAACAAGAAGATGCTCCACTCCAAGCAAATCGTCTCCGACTACGACCTGCAAACCGCCATCAACCAGCTCGCATCGCTCGAAGCACAGTTGCAACAGGCCGAAGCCGCGCTGCAAAGCGCACGCGACAACTTGCGCTATTGCACTGTGACCAGCCCCGGCGACGGCGTGGTGGGCGTAATTCCCTACCGCGTGGGTAGCCTCGTGAGCGCATCGAGCGCACAGCCCTTGACCACCGTGTCGAGCATCAACGAGATGTACGTATATTTCTCCATGACGGAGAAGCAGCTCCTCGCCCTTACCCGCGAACAAGGCGGCCTCAACGAAGCCTTGAAGAACATGCCGCCCGTGACACTCGTGCTCTCCGACGGCACGACGTACAGCGAAACGGGTAAGGTGAGCACCATCAGCGGCGTGATTGACCCCCAGACGGGTGCCGTGCAGATGCGCGCCACGTTTAGCAACGCGCAGCACGTGCTCCGCTCCGGCGGCACTGGCTCCGTGCTGATGCCCAACAACCAGAAGGGCGCCATCGTAATCCCGCAGAAAGCCACTTACGAAATCCAGAACAAGAAGTTCGTTTACGTTGTTGACGCCAAGAACAAGGTGCAGAGCCGCGAAATCCAGGTGCTCGTGCAGAACGACGGACAGAACTACGTAGTAAGCGACGGTCTGAAAGCCGGCGAGCGCATTGTGGTAGACGGCGTGAACAAGCTCAAGAACGATATGGAAATCAAACCTATCACTCCGGAGCAGGCCAACAAGAACGTTGAGCAACAGAAGCAGGCTCTGAAAGACGGCAAGATGCCGGGACAGAACTAATGGCAGCATCCTGCGCACACAATATTATATATATACGCGTGCGCGCGAGGAAATGCCAACCATTTTATATATAGTTTATCTCATATATAACGCACTATGCAATTAGACAGATTTATCAACCGTCCGGTGCTTTCCACCGTGATTTCAGTGGTGATTGTCATACTGGGTGTGCTCGGTTTGGTGTCACTACCTATTACGCAATACCCCGACATTGCGCCCCCGACTGTGCAGGTAAGCACGACCTATACGGGTGCAAACGCGCAAACCGTGCTTAACTCCGTGATCGCGCCGCTCGAAGAGCAAATCAACGGCGTTGAAAACATGGACTACATGAGTTCAAACGCCACAAACACCGGCGCAGCCTCCATCGACATCACTTTCAAGCAGGGCACCGACCCCAACATGGCTGCCGTGAACGTGCAAAACCGCGTGGCTAAGGCGCAAGGCTTGCTGCCTTCCGAAGTAACCCAAATCGGTGTGATCACGCAGAAGCGCCAGACTTCTATGCTGGTTATCTTCTCAATCGTCGACACTGGCGACAAGTACACGCCCGACTTCATTGAGAACTATGCCAAGATTAATATTATCCCTCAGGTACAGCGTATTGCCGGTGTGGGCGATGCCATGGTGATGGGTGCAGACTACTCGATGCGCATTTGGCTCGACCCGCAAAAGATGGCAGAATACCAGCTCATGCCTACCGACATCTCCGCCGTGCTTGCCGAGCAAAACGTAGAAGCCGCCCCGGGCAGCATCGGCGAGCGCGAAGGACAAACCTTCACCTATACGCTCCGCTACAAAGGCCGCCTGAGCGAGGTGAGCGACTTTGAGAACATGGTGATCCGCTCCAATGCCGACGGTACCGTGGTGCGCGTGAAGGACGTGGCCCGCGTGGAACTCGGTCGCACCACCTATTCATTCACCGGCGAGGTGAACGGACACAAGGCCGTGTCGTGTATCGTGATGCAGATTGCCGGCTCCAACGCCACGCAGATTGTAAACGACGTGATTGCGCTCCTCGAAGAGTGCAAAAGTGACTTGCCCGAGGGCATGGACATCATGGTGGCACAGAGTGTGAACGACTTCCTCTTCGCCTCTATCCATGAAGTAATCAAAACCTTGTTCGAGGCATTTATCCTCGTGTTCATCGTGGTGTTTATCTTCCTGCAAGACTTCCGCTCCACGCTTATCCCCGCCATTGCCATACCTGTGGCATTGATCGGTACCTTCTTCGCGCTCTACATCATCGGTTTCTCCATCAACTTGCTTACACTCTCGGCCATGGTGCTTGCCATTGCCATTGTGGTGGACGATGCCATCGTGGTGGTGGAAGGCGTGCACGCGAAACTCGACCAGGGCTATACCTCTTCGCGCAAGGCCTCTATCGACGCGATGCGCGAGTTGGGCGGCGCTATCGTATCTATTACGCTCGTCATGATGGCAGTGTTTGTGCCCGTAAGCTTTATGTCGGGCACAGCAGGTACGTTCTACCGCCAGTTTGGTCTGACCATGGCGATTGCCATCGGCTTCTCCGCTCTGAACGCCCTGACCCTCTCCCCCGCCCTCTGCGCCATTTTGCTCAAACCGCATAAGAAGGAGGAAGAGACTACCTTGAAGGAACGCCTCGGCACTGCCTACAAGGCCGCAGCCGAAACCTACGTAGAAGGCTATAAGGGTGCATTTGCCCGCATCATGAAGCCCGGCATCATTCTCGTGCTGATTGTCATCGCTATCCTCGGCATGATTTTCGGTGGCTTCAACTTCACGGGGCATCCTATTATCGCTGCCATTATGACGATTATCGCCGTCGTGGCTGTCATAGGACTTAGCACCAAGACATTCCAAAAGAGGTTCAACGAATCTTACGAACGCTTGTTGCAGAAATATAAGAAGGGCGTGCTCTTCTTTATCCAGCACCGCACGCTCTCGCTCGGCATCACGGGCGGCTTTATCGCCCTGCTCGTTTGGTTGATGTCGATTACGCCGACCGCCATGGTGCCGAACGAAGACACGGGTACGATTATGGGTGTCGTGACGATGCCTGCCGGTACGTCGCAGGACCGCACCGATGCCTATATGCGCCGCGTGGATAGCCTCGTGCGCTCTGTGCCTTGCGTAGAGATCAGCACCATGATTTCGGGCTACAGCTTTATCGGCGGCCAGGGTCCGTCCTACGGCTCGTTTATCATCAAACTTAAAAAGTGGGAAGAGCGCGGCATGACGGAAAGCTCGACCATTGTGTTTGCCAACCTCTACCTCCGCGCCCGCGAAGTGTTTAAGGACGCGCAGGTGCTCTTCTTCCAGCCGCCTATGGTGACGGGTTACGGCGCAACCAACGGTTTCACGCTCAACCTGCAAGACCGTACCGGCGGCGACCTCAACAAGTTCTTCGACGTGGCAAAGACCTTCCTCGCCGACCTTGAAAAGCGCCCCGAGATTGAGTCTGCGCAAACGAACTTCAGCCCGAACTTCCCGCAGTATCTCATCGACATCGACGCAGCAAAGTGTAAGCGTGCCGGCATTTCGCCCAAAACAATCCTTACCACGCTGCAAGGCTATTACGGCGGACTTTACAGCTCCAACTTCAACCGCTTCGGTAAGATTTACCGCGTGATGGTGCAGGGCGAGCGCAAGGACCGCACCAACCTCGAAAGCCTGCATAAGATTAAGATCAAAAACGGCAACGAGATGGCGCCGATCACGGAGTTCATGACCATCACGCCGACCTTCGGCCCCGACAACATCAACCGCTTCAACATGTACACGGCCATATCTGTAAACGGTAACCCGGCTTCGGGCTATACTTCGGGTCAGGCAATTAAGGCCATCGAAGAAGTAGCCGCCCAGAGCCTCCCGCAAGGCTACTCGTTCGAATTCTCGGGCCAGTCGCGCGAGGAACAGAGGAGTGCCGGCAGCACCACGGCCATCGTGTTCCTGCTCTGCTTCGTGTTCATCTACCTCTTGCTTTCCGCCCAGTACGAGAGCTATGTGCTGCCCTTCGCCGTGCTGCTCTCCGTGCCCTTCGGCTTGGCAGGCTCGTTTATCTTTATCCAACTCTTCGGCAGCCTCGGTTCTCTGCCCGGCATGTTAGGCTCTGCGATGGGCATGATATTCGGCAGCGCATCTAATAATATATATGTGCAGATTGCCTTGATTATGCTTATGGGTCTTTTGGCTAAAAACGCCATTCTGATTGTTGAGTTCGCGCTCGACCGCCGCAAGATGGGCATGAGCATCACGTGGGCCGCCGTGCTCGGCGCCGGTGCCCGTCTGCGTCCTATCTTGATGACCTCGCTCGCCATGATTATCGGCCTTCTGCCCCTGATGTTCGCCAGCGGCGTAGGCGCCAACGGTAACCACTCGCTCGGCATCACGGCTATCGGCGGCATGCTCATCGGTATGATATTCCAAATCTTCATTGTCCCCGTGCTCTTCGTAGTGTTCCAGTATCTCCAGGAAAAGGTTAAGCCTATGGTTTGGGAAGATATCGACAACACCGAAGCACAGGCAGATATCGAACAATATTCTAAATAATCAAAGTATAGACTGGATAGTAAACAAGTAGACGAGTAAACAAGTAAACAAGACAAGTTACTCGTGAAAATATAATTAGCAGGACATTTCTGTCTCGTCTACTCGTTTACTCGTAAACTCGTCTACTAATAAAAAACATGATTATGAAAAAAATCCTCTTCATCCTCGCCGGCACGCTTGTGCTGGCAGGATGTAAATCCTATAAAAACTACGAGCGTCCGCAGAGCATCGAGGATACTGCCAAGGAGCAGCTTTTCCGCGATGTGCAGGGCACGGACACGATGAGTTTCGGCAATATGCCGTGGCGCGAAGTCTTTACCGACGCGCAGTTGCAGCAGCTCATCGAGAAGGCACTCGCTCAAAACATCGACCTGCAAAAGGCTGACCACAACATCCAAAAGGCACGCATCGGTCTGAAAGTTTCCAAACTTTCCTATCTGCCCACACTCGCCGTTGCCCCCCAAGGTCAAATCGCAAGTTTCGACGGCGGCAAGGCCACCAAGACCTACACGCTTCCGCTTTCCCTCTCTTGGGAACTCGGCTCGTGGGGTTCGCTGCGCAATAACCGCAAGAAAGCCGGCGTTGACACGCTCATCGCTGCCAGCGCAAAGCAGGCCACGCAAACGGCCATAGTGTCAGCGGTTGCCAACCTCTACTACACGCTGCAAATGCTCGACGAGCAATTGCGCACCACCAACGAGACCGTGGTGATTTGGCAGAAAAACGTCGACGCTATGGAGGCCATGCAACAGGCAGGCCTTACCAACAACGCCGCAGTTGCGCGGGCACGCGCCAACTTCTACGAACTGCAAACCACGATTCCCACGCTCGAGCACAGCATTCGCCAGACGGAAAACGCGCTTTGCGTGATCCTCAACGAAGCCCCGCACCCCATCGCCCGCGCCGCCTTCAACGCCGACGCCCTCCCCGCCAGCCTCTCCGCCGGCGTGCCGATGCAGATGCTTTCCTGCCGTCCCGACGTGAAGATTGCCGAGCTGCAGCTCGCCTCTGCGTTCTACAACACCAACATCGCGCGCTCCGCGTTCTATCCCTCCCTCACCCTCTCGGGCGTGGCGGGCTGGACCAACAGCGCAGGGTCGATAGTGATGAACCCCGCCAAGTTCATCGCCAACGCCGTGGGTAGTCTCGTGCAACCTCTCTTTGCGCAAGGCAAGCTCCGCGCACAATACAAGATTGCAAAGATTGAGCAGGAAAGCCTCACGCTCGACTTCCGCAACACGCTGCTCTCCGCAGGCCAGGAAGTGTCGGACGCTTTGAGCGCCTACCAGACCGCCATCGCTAAGACCGAGAAGCGCCAGCTCGAGGTGGAGCAACTGGAACAAGCCCTCGAGAAGACCTTGTTCCTCTTCTCCCACGGCAACACCACCTCCTATCTCGAAACCCTCACCGCGCAGCAGTCGCTCCTTAGCGCACAGCTCTCGCTCATCTCCGACAAGTACAGCAAGCTTCAGGCTGCCATTACCCTCTACCAGGCACTTGGCGGCGGACGCGACAAATAGCCTAACCTTAATCTAATAAAAATATGATCAGTCCCTTAGCATACGTAGACCCTTCGGCCAAGCTCGGCAACAACGTCGAGGTTAAGCCCTTTGCCTACATCGACAAGAACGTCACCATTGGCGACAACTGCGTCATCATGCCCTACGCCTCCATCATGGAGGGCACCACGATGGGCAGCGGCAACAAGGTGTACCAGCACGCCGTAATCGGCGCCGAACCGCAAGACTTCCACCACGTGCCCGGCACGCGCTCGGCCGTCATCATCGGCAACGACAACTGCATCCGCGAAAACGTGGTCATCGCCGGCGGCACCGACCCCGACACGGCCACCGTTATCGGCGACGGCAACTTCCTCATGGACAAGGTACACATCTGCCACGACGCTCACATTCACAACCGCTGCGTGCTCGGCATCGGCGTGAGCGTAGCCGGCAACTGCGAAATCTTCGACTGCTCCATCCAGAGCAGCGGCGCCATGATACAGCAGCATGTGCGCGTGGGCAAGTTCTCGCTCGTGCAGAGCGGCTGCCGCGTGCAGCACGACGTGCCGCCCTACGCTATCCTCGGCGGCAACCCCGCCTCCTACCACGGCGTGAACGCCGTAATCTTGCAGCACGAAGGCCTCACGGAGCGCATTCTGCGCCACATCGCCAACGCCTACCGCCTCGTCTACACCGGCAACTTCAGCCTCGAAGACGCCGTGATCAAGATTGGCGAGCAGATCCCCGGAAGCATCGAAATCGACGAAATCGTCAATTTCATCAAGGCTGCCAAGCACGGCATCGTCCGCAACCGCAAGGCCGACGACTGATTGCAGTATATTCCAAGCAATACAAAGAGGCTGTGTCGTAAGTACTGTTTACGGCGCAGCCTCTTCCTCTTTTATTGATGTAATAATGTAAGCACATGGCTCATTTTGCCCTTTTGCACGGTCCTTTTCGCCGCTTTTCTGCGCAAACACTTGTCCATTTTGCACAAAATGCGTAATTTTGCGCAAAATTTCAAGGTAATAAGATTTAGGAAACATGACACACAATCTTTTGAAAGGCAAGCGCGGCATTATCTTCGGCGCGCTCAATGAAGAATCCATTGCATGGAAAGTGGCTGTCAAGGCCGTGGAAGAAGGCGCAACTATTACGCTTAGCAATACGCCGATGGCCCTGCGCATGGGCACGCTCGACAAACTCGCCGAGCAGCTCAACGCAACTATTATCCCCGCCGACGCCACGAGCGTGGAGGATCTCGAAAAGGTGTTCAAAGAATCTGTCGAAGTGCTCGGCGGTCCCGTGGATTTCGTGCTCCACTCTATCGGCATGAGCCCCAACGTGCGCAAGCACCGCACCTACGACGACCTCGACTATAACATGCTCAACAAGACGCTCGACATCTCCGCCATATCTTTCCACAAGATGCTACAAGTGGCCAAGAAGCAGGATGCCATTGCAGAGTACGGCTCGGTTGTTGCGCTGACTTACGTGGCCTCGCAGCGCACGTTCTTCGGCTACAACGACATGGCAGACGCCAAGAGCATGCTCGAAAGCATCGCACGCTCCTTTGGCTACATCTACGGCCGCGAGAAAAACGTACGCATCAACACGATCTCTCAGTCGCCCACGCCCACCACGGCAGGCAAAGGCATTAAGGACATGGACAACCTCATGGACTTCTCCAACAAGATGTCGCCCCTCGGCAACGCCACGGCTGAAGAATGCGCCGACTACTGCGTAATGATGTTCTCCGACTTCACGCGCAAGGTGACGATGCAAAACCTCTTCCACGACGGCGGCTTCTCATCAATGGGCATGAGCCTCCGCGCCATGAACCAGTACGCCAAAGACCTCACGCCGTACGAAGATGAAAACGGCAAGGTGATTTACGGATAACACTACACGAAAGTAGGGGCGAATTGCAATACGCCCGAAACGCAAAGCATACGCAACCAGAGTATCTGCATCATTTCAAGCAAAAATGATGCAGATATTTTATTTATAAGGCAGATAAGCGGGGAAAGATGTAATTTTGCGCAATAAAGAATTCTTTATAGTCTACTCGTCTACTTGTTTACTCGTTTACTAAATACAATTATCTACTCACATGACCATTTCCATTATCGGCGCAGGCGCGGCTGGTTGTTTCGCGGCCATTGAGGCGGCGCGGCGATTGCCGCAGGCGGACATCTGCGTGTACGAAAGCCTCAACCGTCCCCTGGCAAAGGTGGCGATAACGGGCGGCGGGCGCTGCAACCTCACCAATTCTTTCCAAGAGGTGCGCAGCCTCGAAGCGGTGTACCCGCGCGGCGCAAGGCTGATGAAACGCCTGTTCCACACGTTCGACCACCGCGACACGATGCGCTGGTTTGAGGCTGAGGGCGTGCCGCTCACGGTGCAGGACGACCAGTGCGTATTTCCCAAGTCGCAGGACGCTCAGGACATCATCGGTGCATTGCAGCGTCTGATGAAGCGCCACGGCGTGGTCATCAGGACCGGCCATCGCGTGGAAAGCATCGACCCGCAGGCGGGCGGCGGTTACAAGATAAGTTTCGCGAACGGCTCGTCTGTCTGCTCCGACGCGGCCATAGTCACCACGGGCGGCAGCCCGAAAGAGAGCGGCATCGATTTTCTCCGTCCGCTGCAATTAAAGACAGTGCCGCCCGTACCGTCGCTGTTCAGTTTCTCGCTCGAAGCGCACCCGATCAAAAGCCTAATGGGCATTGTCGTCGCCAACGTCACGGCACGCCTCGCCGGCACTAAATTCAAGACCGACGGGCCTCTGCTCATCACGCACTGGGGCGTAAGCGGGCCTGCCATTCTCAAACTCTCCTCCCACGCGGCGCGGCACTTGGCCGAATGCAGTTACCGCGCCACGCTGGCTCTGAACTGGCTGGGCGACATGAACGAGGCGGAAGCCTTGGACTTGTTGAAAGGAATCAAGGAAGAAAACCCGCAGAAGCAACTCACCTCGGCCTTTCCCCGCCAATTAGGCAAACGCCTGTGGCTCTACCTGCTGGAAAGCCTGCGCCTGCCGGCGGAACAGAAGTGGGCAAGCGTGGGGACAAAGGACTTGCGGCGGCTGGCGGCGGGCTGCACCAACCATCTGCTGACCATCTCGGGGCGCAACCGCCACAAGGAGGAATTTGTGACCTGCGGCGGCGTGGCACTCTCCGAAATCAATCCCTCAACGCTCGAATGCCGCCGCCATCCCCGCCTGTTCTTCGCGGGCGAAGTGCTCGACGTGGACGCCGTGACGGGCGGGTTCAACCTGCAAGCCGCTTGGACCATGGGCTTCGTGGCGGCAAGCAACCTTTTAGTAAACGAGTAAACAAGAGACGAGTGGACGGGTAAGTTCAAACGACAACAAAGACAACTATAGACAACTACGAGTCTTACACTTACGCGCTACATATGACGACAACTTAGACAACTGGGCGTATTTTATACGCCCTCCTCACACGCAGAAAGACAACTGAAAGTTGTCCAAAGTTGTCTCGGTTGTCGTCATAATAAAAGGGAAACAGATAATTACAAACAATGTTGTCTAAAGTTGTCCAGGTTGTCGAAGAATAACAATCTTGTTTACTCGTCTATTCGTTTACAATACAACAAACGCCAGCGCACCCAATCGGGCACGCCGGCGTTCTTGTTTTTTTATTGATTTAATTCTGAAAATCTTATTCCCATTCAAGGATAACCTTGCCGCACTGGCCGCTTTCCATGATATCGAAGCCTTTCTGGAACTCGGCAATGGGGAAGTGGTGCGTGATAACGGGCGTGAGGTCAAGACCCGAGAGAAGCATCTGCTCCATCTTGTACCAAGTTTCCCACATCTCGCGGCCATAAATACCTTTGATGGTGAGGGCCTTGAAGATGATTTCGCTCCAGTCCACAGTTGTGGAGGGCGGCAGAATGCCGAGCTGGGCAATCTTGGAACCATTGTACATGTGGCTTACCATATCGCGGAAGGCGACGGGTGCGCCCGACATTTCAAGACCCACGTCGAAGCCACGGATACCGAGCTGCTCCATAGCGCCGGCAACCGTCTCGCCCTTCGTGGCGTTGACGGTCATGGTGGCGCCCATCTTCTTGGCAATTTCGAGGCGATACTCGCTAAGGTCGGTCACGACGATATTCTTCGCACCGGCAAACTTTGCGATGCCCGTTGCCATCGTGCCAATCAGGCCTGCGCCCGTGATCAGCACGTCCTCGCCGAGGAGGGGGAACGAGAGGGCGGTGTGCGTGGCGTTGCCAAAGGGGTCCATAATGGCAGCCATGTCGTCGCTGATGCGCGGGTCGAGTTTCACCACGTTGCTCTCGGGAATGCAGAGATATTCGGCAAACGCGCCGTCGCGGTTAACGCCCACGCCGATGCTGTTCTCGCAAATGTGCTGCAAGCCGCGGCGGCAGTTGCGGCAGTGGCCGCAGGCGATGTGTCCCTCGCCCGTCACGCGGTCGCCCACCTTGATGTTGCGCACTCCTGCGCCGATTTTCTCCACAACGCCCACGTATTCGTGGCCGATGGTCATAGGGGTCTTAATGGTCTTCTGGCTCCACTCGTCCCATTTGTATATGTGGAGGTCGGTGCCGCAAATGGCGGTTTTCTTGATTTTAATGAGGACATCGTTCACGCCCACTTCGGGCACGGGCACATCTTGCATCCAGATGCCCTTCATCGGTTCTTTCTTTACTAATGCTTTCATTGTGTTAGAGGTTTTATGCGACTTATATGATGCAAAAGTAATCATTTCTCGTTTTGCAAGCAAAAAATCGCCTTTTTATGCGCAGCAAGTTGCGCAAAATCGGCATCCAACGCCTCCTTTTCCCCGCTTTTTTAGTAATATTGCAAGCGCAAAACCATCACACACACATTATATAAATATGTCTTTCCTTAAAAAACTATTCGGTTCTTCTCCAGAAAACGTCTCCCCCGAAGAGGAGGCCAAGGCAGCCGCCCGCCGCAACTTTGAAACCCTGCGCGACGACGGCGTGCGTGCCATGCAGATGGGCGAAGTGCCTTTTGCCCTCAAATGTTTTGAAGAGGCGTTGAACATCACGCCCGACGACCGACGCACTCAGGCTTTCAAGGCCGAGGCACACCTGCGCATGAGGCAGTATGCCGAAGCCCTGCCTTTGCTCAAATCGCTCTCTGCCGACGAGCCGTGCAACCACGAGTTGCAACTCATGCTGCTGCAAACGCTGGGCGAGCTGCAAGAGTACGGCGAAATGAAAGAGCGCACCGCCGCCCTGCTTGCCGACCACGCCGACGACCCACGCGTGCTCTATTTCGCCGCAGAGGCTGAGCATGGCATGGGAGAGGATATTTGGGCAGTGGCCCACCTCACGCAAGCCCTCGAACTGCGCCCCGACTACGCCGCCGCCCGCCTGCTGCGTGCCGACGTGCTGCAAGGCATGGGGCAAACGGCGGAAGCACTCTGCGACATGCGCGCTCTGTTGGCGGACGACGCTGAAAACGAAACGTACCTCCTACGCACCGCCCGCCTTTTGGCAACAAAAGGTCAGGACGAAGACTTGCAGGAAGCCGCCCGCCTGCTCCAGCAGCTGCGCTCGCTCAATCCTTTCGACCGCGATGCCATACTCCTTTTAGGCAATATCTACGAAGCCACCGCGCAGCGCGACAAGGCCCTAACGCTCTACGACGAGGCCATCGACCTCATGCCCGACTTTGCCGAGGCATACCGCAGCCGCGGCGGCGTGCGCCACGCCCTGCACGACGAGGCCGGTGCGGCCGACGACCTCAAAAAGTCGCTGGAACTCGCCCCAGAAGCCGCCGCCGTGCCCGATGGCGAATACACCAACGTGGAAAACCGCATGAACGACCGCTACAAGGCCATGAACCCTTACGGGTTTTAGAACGTCATCGTGCACAGTTGAACCATCAAGTGCTTTGCCAGCCCGCGGCACAACGTGGCAGGTTTTGGCGAAACGGAATAAAACACATATCTTTGCATCAGCAAAAAGAGGAAGAGCGCAAACTTTTCCTCTTTTCGCGTTTTGGGGGCTAACTATCCTATATGAGCAGAAAAATTATCTTATATGACCGTGAAAATTATAAGCAGGCTCGTAAAAATTATCTCCTTGATAGTTTTTACGATGTGCTTGAAAGTGAAAATTTCCATGCTTTTCGTCGTATTTTTCTCGGAGCAAATTTTCGTTGTCTTAATTATCCCTAAACTTTCACGCCGCATCACTTTAACGATTGCAAACGCGCCGCGCACGCTCTGCGCAGAGAGCAAAGCGGCATTAACAGGTTTTGATTTTTCTCAAAGGCTTTGTTTGCGAGTCAATGGTTGAAATCTCAAATTTAATTCCTGTTGGGTAAATTCAGTGTTAAGTGCCTGGAAGGCACTACGGAGCATAGCGACGATAACCGGGTACGCAGTGCCCGGTGGGGCGTTGTGAGTACGATGTGCCTGGAAGGCACTACGCCACAGGACGGACTTTCAAAACACTGCTTTTATATGCAACACCCCCGAGCCACGCGCCCGGGGGTGTTTGCTTATTGCGTATTTATCCTGCTTTCATGCTTTTATCTGCCTCTTCCCACGCCGCAAACGCTTTGAAATGCCTAATTTTGCACACATAATATTGGATAAAAGCGAATTTGCATGTCACAATTTGTTGTCAACGACCCTGTGTATGGTTTCGTAAGCGTGCCGCGCGGACTGCTCTGCGAACTCATCAACCACCCCGCGTTTCAAAGGCTTTCGCGCATAAGGCAGCTGGGCATGTCGGCACTGGTTTATCCCGGCGCAACGCATACACGCTGGGCGCACTCGCTCGGGGCGTACCATCTGATGCGGGAGGCATTCCGTGCCCTGAAAGAAAAGGGCGTGTTCGTGTTCGACGTTGAGGAAGAGGGTGCGGAAATTGCCATTCTCCTGCACGACATCGGCCACGGCCCGTTCTCGCACGTGCTGGAACACACACTCATTGAGCATCTCTCGCACGAAGAAATCACCCGCGCACTGATGCGCCGGCTCAACGGCGAGTTTGGCGGCGCGCTGAGCATGGCCATTCAGATTTATTGCGACGAATATCCCAAACGCTTCCTCCACCAGCTCATTTGCAGCCAGCTCGACACCGACCGGCTCGACTATCTCTGCCGCGACAGTTTCTATACCGGCGTGCGCGAGGGCAACATCGGCGCGGCGCGGCTGATAAAGATGCTCTCGGTGGTAGACGACCGCCTCGTGGTGGAGGGCAAGGGCTTGTATTCGGTAGAAAACTATCTCATGGCGCGGCGACTGATGTATTGGCAGGTATATCTTCACAAAACGGCGGTGGCGGCGGAAGAAATGCTCCGCGCCGCGCTCGAAAGGGCTAAGGAACTGACGCGCGAGGGCGTGCGGTTGTTCGCCTCTCCGCAGTTAGAGTATTTCTTACGCTCGGAAGTGCAAACGTCGCATTTTGAGGAAGATGAAGAGTGCATCAATCATTTCCTAAACTTAAACGACAGCGACATTCTCTGCGCGCTCGGCGTGTGGCAACATTCGGCAGATGCCGTGCTCTCTGCCCTTGCAGGAGGATTTGTAAACCGCCGCCTGTTTAAGGCTGACATATTCGAGGGAAAGATATCTGCCGAAACCTTGGACGATTGCCGCCGGCAAGTGGCCGAACAACTGCACATACCGTTGGAGGCAACGCGCTATTTCGTGCGCAGCCGCTTTGTGTCGAAAGAGATGTACTCGGCAAATGCCGAGGGCATCAAGGTGCAGATGCCCGACGGCGCGATTGCCGACGTTTCTGACGTTTCGCACATCGTGCGCGGCGAGGCTGTGACGATGGAAGAAGGGCGCACCTATGTTTTTCACCCCGAATTGAAGCAATAGCCTTCGCGGCTATTGCTTTTTTATTGTTCCCGTCTTCCCCAAATCCCTTTCCCCGCCCTTTAATTCGCATTATCGCGGCAAATTATAAAGTATCTTATAAGCAAATTCAGTTAAAAAGATGTAACTTTGCAGACAAATGAGCGACGCGCAGGTTTTTGCGCGCCCCATACAATATTATATATATAACACCCAAGCACCACAAATCAGAAATGGAACACTCCAAAGAATTAATGAACCTTGCAGCCGACAATATCCGCATATTGGCGGCAAGTATGGTAGAACGCGCCAAATCCGGACACCCCGGCGGAGCAATGGGCGGGGCAGACTTTATCAATGTGCTCTATTCAGAGTTCCTCAACTTCGACCCGGATTGTCCCACATGGGCTTGTCGCGACCGTTTCTTCTTGGATCCCGGACACATGTCGCCGATGCTTTATTCGCAACTGGCACTTATCGGGAACTACACCATAGACGACTTGAAAAACTTCCGCCAATGGGGCTCTTGCACACCGGGACACCCGGAAGTATGCCCCGAGCGCGGCATCGAGAATACCAGCGGCCCGCTGGGACAAGGGCACACCTACGCCGTGGGTGCGGCCATCGCAGCCAAAGCCCTTTACGCCCGCACGGGCAACCCCGGCTTTGAGCGCGAACGCATCTATGCCTACATCTCCGACGGCGGCGTGCAGGAGGAAATCTCGCAGGGCGCAGGACGCATCGCGGGACACCTCGGACTGAACAACCTCATCATGTTCTTCGACGCCAATGAAATTCAGCTTTCCACCGAAACAGCGGCCGTTATCTCCGAAGACACGGGCGTGAAATACCGCGCATGGAACTGGAACGTGCTTGAAATCGACGGCAACGACCCCGAACAAATCCGCGCCGCCCTCAAAGCCGCCAACGAAGAGGAGAACCGCCCCACCCTCATCATCGGACACTGCGTGATGGGCAAGGGCGCACGCAAAGCCGACGGCACAAGTTACGAGCGCAACTGCAAGACGCACGGCGCACCCCTCGGCGGCGACGCTTACGTGAATACGATTAAAAACCTCGGCGGCGACCCCGAAAATCCCTTCGTTGTGTGGCCCGAAGTGAGCAAGATGTACGAAGAGCGCAAGGCGGAACTCCGCGCCTGGGCTAAGGAACGCCACGCCGAAGAGCAGGCTTGGGCCGATGCCAACCCCGAAAAGGCAGCCCGCCTCGACGACTGGATGCACAACCGCCTGCCCGAAATTCCCTGGAACACCATCGAGCAAAAGCCCGACCAGCCCACGCGCAACGGCTCTGCCGCCTGCCTCGCGCTGCTCTCGGAATATGTGCCCAATATGATTGTCTCCTCTGCCGACCTCTGCAACTCCGACAAGACGGACGGCTTCCTGAAACACACTACCGAAATCTCGCGCACCAACTTCGCCGGCGGGTTCCTGCAAGCAGGTGTTTCGGAACTCACGATGGCCTGCGTCTGCATCGGTATGACGCTCCACGGCGGCATCATCACGGCGATGGGCACCTTCTTCGTCTTCTCCGACTACATGAAGCCTGCCATCCGCATGGCCGCGCTTATGGAACTGCCCGTTAAGTTCGTTTGGACGCACGATGCCTTCCGCGTCGGCGAAGACGGACCCACGCACGAGCCGGTTGAGCAGGAGGCACAAATCCGCCTGATGGAGAAACTCAAAAACCACAGCGGTCGCGACAGCGTGCGCGTGCTGCGTCCCTGCGACGTAAATGCAGTGACGGAATGCTGGCGTATGGCTATGGAAAACATGGACACGCCCACCGCACTCATTTTCAGCCGCCAAAACGTGAAGTCCCTGCCCGGCCACGTGGATTACACGCAGGCACGCAAGGGTGCCTATATTGTAGAGGACGCTGAAAACTTCGACGTTATCCTTCTGGCCAGCGGTTCGGAAGTCAGCACGCTCATCGACACGGCCGAACTCCTGAAAGCCGACGGCATCAAGAGCCGCGTGGTGAGCTGCCCGAGCGACGGACTGTTCCGCCGCCAAGACAAGGCTTACCAAGAGCAAGTGTTGCCCGCCGATGCCCGCATCTTCGCCCTCACAGCCGGTTTGCCCGTCATTTTTGAAGGACTTGTGGGCGCACACGGTCACGTTTACGGCCTCGACAGTTTCGGTTTCAGCGCACCTTACAAGGTGTTGGACGAAAAACTCGGCTACACGCCCGAGAATATCCGCAAGGAAGTTCTGGCGTTCCTAAAGTAAGAACATAATTCCTAATCACTAAATATTATGGAAGCAATGATAGGACTTGCCAGCGACCACGCCGGCTATGAGCTTAAGCAATACGTCAAGCAGTACCTCGAAGAACAGGGCATCACATACAAGGACTACGGCACTTACACCGCCGAAAGCTGCGACTATCCCGACTTTGCCCACGCCCTCGCTAAGGGTATGGAAACGGGCGAAGTGGAACGCGGCATCGCCATCTGCGGCAGCGGCGAAGGCATCTCCATGACGCTCAACAAGCACCAGCACATACGCGCCGCCCTCGTGTGGGTGCCCGAAATTGCCAAGATGACGCGCATGCACAACGACGCCAACGTGCTCGTGATGCCCGGCCGCTACATTTCTTGCGACACGGCACGCGAAATCATGAACCAGTTCCTCAACACACCCTTCGAAGGCGGCAGGCACGTGCGCCGCATCGAGAAAATTCCCGTGCATTGAGCCGCGATTTCATCACTTTCTTAGCAGAGAAGCACCAAAAAAGTGCGCAAACGTTTCTTCAAACCATTTGAAAATAATAACTTTGCAACCGCTTTAAGAAAGACATCACAAAATATCAATTTTTCTACATAAACACATGACAAAAGCAGATATCGTAAACGAGATTTCCCAGAAGACGGGTATCGAGAAAGCTACCGTGCTTGCCACTGTCGAGGCATTTATGGAAACTGTAAAGGACTCGCTTGCCGGCGGCAACGAAGTTTTCCTCAGAGGCTTTGGCAGTTTCATTCTCAAAAAGCGCGCCACCAAGACGGCCCGCAACATTTCCAAGAAAACCACGATCATCATCCCCGAGCACCACATTCCGGCCTTCAAGCCCGCCAAGGTTTTCTTGCAGTCCATCAAAGACTAACGCATTTATTCTCAAACCCATTTAATACTTACAACTATGCCCAACGGTAAGAAAAAGAAAAGACATAAGATGTCTACGCACAAGCGTAAAAAAAGACTGAGAAAGAACCGTCATAAGAGCAAGTAAGGCAAAAGAACTTACATAAATCCTGCTTTCAAAGCGGATTTCTCATCTCAATGTGCCGATATGTTTATATGCACCCTGTGCACATCAGACATATTGGCACAATTTTTATAATCTCACTCACTATTAATTACTGATTTATGACAAGCGAACTGATTGTAGATGTGCAGCCGAAAGACATCTCCATCGCCCTGCTCGAGGACAAGCGCCTCGTGGAGTACCAAAAGGAAGGGCGCACGGAGCAATTTTCGGTGGGCAACGTCTATCTGGCCAAAGTCCGTAAGCTCATGCCCGGGCTCAACGCTTGTTTTGTGAGTGTCGGATACGAACGCGATGCTTTCCTGCATTACCTCGACCTCGGGGCGCAATTCAATTCTTTCGAGAAATATCTCTCGCTCCTCGGCGACGGCAAGCGCAACATCGCCATGACCAAAGCCTGCGGACAACCCGCACCCGAGAAGGAAGGAAGCATACAGAACACACTGAAACAAGGACAGGAAATCCTTGTGCAAATCGTCAAAGAGCCGATCAACACCAAGGGGCCGCGCCTCACGGCCGAGATATCATTTGCCGGCCGCTACCTCGTGCTCATTCCCTTCGGCGACAAAATTTCTGTCTCCACCAAAATCAAGAGCGGCGCAGAGCGCGCACGCCTCAAGCAGCTCGTGCAGAGCATCAAGCCCAAGGGATTTGGCGTTATCATACGCACCGTGGCCGAAGGCAAGCGCGTAGCCGAACTCGACACGGAACTGCGCATTCTCGTGGGGCGTTGGAATGATGCCGTGGCACGCATACAGGAGGCACGCCAACAGCAAAGCAAACTGCCGCTCCTCGTCTACGAAGAAACGAGCCGCACTGTGGCCCTCCTGCGCGACCTCTTCAATCCTTCTTACGAGAACATTTACGTCAACGACGAGCGCGTCTTCAAAGAAGTAAGCGACTACGTGACGCTCATCGCGCCGGAATGTAAAAACATCGTCAAGTTCTACAATGGCAACGTCCCCATCTTCGACAATTTCTCCGTAACCAAGCAAATCAAGACTTCTTTCGGCCGAACGGTTACCTATAAGCACGGGGCGTACATGATTATCGAGCACACCGAAGCCCTGCACGTGGTGGACATCAACAGCGGCAACCGCTCCAAGTCGTCCGACGGACAGGAGGCCAACGCGCTTGACGTAAATCTCGGCGCGGCCGACGAATTGGCGCGGCAACTCCGCCTGCGCGATATGGGCGGCATCATCGTGGTAGACTTTATCGACATGAATTTGCCTGAAAACAGGCAAAAACTCTATGAGCGCATGGTCGAGAACATGAAGAGCGACCGCGCACGCCACAACATTCTGCCGCTTTCCAAGTTCGGCCTGATGCAAATCACCCGCCAGCGCGTCCGTCCTGCCATGGACGTGAAAGTCGAAGAGAGTTGCCCCACGTGCGGCGGCACGGGGCACATACGTTCCAGCCTGCTCTTCACCGACGCTTTGGAAAGCAAAATTGCCACGCTCGTGGGCACCCTCGGCATCAAGAAGTTCAAACTGCACGTGCACCCCTTCGTGGCAGCCTACATCAACCAGGGCGTATGGTCGCTCAAGCGCAAGTGGCAGATGAAATACGGCCTCGGCATCAAGATTGTGCCCAACCAAAGCCTTTCGTACTTGCAATACGTGTTTTATAACGCGAAAGGCGAAGAGATCGACATGGTCGAGGAACGCGAGATGCAATAACGCGCCAAAGTATCCGAATTTATCCAAACAACCTACATTCACATTACAAGCAAAGCCGCAACGCTCAGAAGAACGTTGCGGCTTTTATTTCGTAATGCCGTTTCTCAGCACCCTTTGCCGTCGAGGCTGCATGCCTCGCCTGAAGTTTCTGCCTCGGGATGCTTTTCAAAATAATCTTCAAGCGAAAACGACACGCTGCCGTCCTCTGAAAGGAAGCAGGGAATGCCGATGCTGCCGCGCTCCTTCACTTTCTCAAACGCGGGATGCGTATCGCGCAAGCGCAGGAATGCTTTGAGGTTGCGCACATGCTCGCCGAGGTCGATGAGTTCAAAGCGGCTGTCTTCTTTTGCCTGTTCTTTCACCGCCGCGCAGTCGGGGCAGGTGCTCATCACATATACTTTCGTCATATTTTTCTTATTGGTTTTAAGTGGGTTTTTGGTCAGTCTGTAAACGATGATGCCGATCGAAGAGGGGTGTTCGGAGAGATATTGCCGTAGCGTTTTCGGCTCTTCCACCACCTTCTTGTGAATGGACGAGGCGTTGAGCAAATGCAATTTGCCGTCCATGCCCCACACAGCGAAACCGAGGTGCGAGCAGTCGAGACCTTTCTTATTGGTCACGATGCCGATGAGGTCGCCGTCGCGCACCTCTGAAAGTGCACTGCGCCCCAAGCCCGTGTTTTCTTGCGGTATGTAGTAGCCGAGCGGCTTGCAGTTCTCGGCCTTTTCCAACAGTGCAATGCTGTCTATCCGCGCCGGGCGGCCTTTTAGCAGCGGGTATTTGTCTGCGTTCGCGCTCATATAATAAACGTTGGGCACGAGTTGTTTGGAGAAACGCTTGCGCTGCCCGTCCACGTGCTGCAAAAGTCCGTTTTTCACCGCGCTATTCGCCCACCACGTGAAGTAGTGCAGGCGTGAAACGTAGCCATCGGGCCGTCCGCCGCGATAGCGAAACAGCATCAGCGTGCGGCAATAGTCTTCAAAGCGTCTGCCGCCTGCCCGCTTAGTGGCAGCGAGCGCGAGGACGGTTTCGGCGAGCGTGGAGCAGTCAAGTTCTTTCAAGTTGATTATCAGCCGCTCCTGCTTGCTCCGTTCCAGCGTGGCCGCAACGTAGGGAACGCCCAAAAACTTGCGGGCATAATAGAGCACTTCCCCACCCTGCGGCGCATTTTCCGCCAGGAGGTGCACCACCCGCGCGGAGTCGGCAGGCGTGTAAATGCACTCTTTCAAAATGTCCCGGGGCTGGGCCGAGGCGGAGAAGGAGGCGAGCAAAGCGAAAAGCGAGAAAATAAGAGTTTTGCGGAACATTTTTATTGATGGGTAAGTATCGGGGAGATTGTGGCGGGCTGAAAGCCCAGTTGTTGCCCATAGCCCAGGGCAGCGCCCTGGGTAAACAATAATGCATTGATTAAAGTGTCTCGCTCTGTAAGAGCAGTTTCCCTTATGAGGGGCAACGCCCCGTGGCATTGCGGGTTACGCGCTTGACGCGCGTGGCATTTTTGCGCCGTTGGCACAAAAATGCCGAATGTTTTTATCGCGGCGTGCAATTCCCCAGGGCGCTGCCCTGGGCTATGGGCAACAATTGGGCTTTCAGCCCGCCCAAATTTTTCTATTTCAGCACCCAGAATTTATGCGTGCCCTTGCCATCTATCACAATCGGCTGTGCGGGGTCGTCGACCACTGCTTGCAGTTCCTTGCTGGCGGTGCATCTGTCCAACTCATTCAGGGCGCAGTAATCGGAAAGACGCATCTGGCCCTTTTCCTTAATGAACGCCACGGCGCGGGCAATGCGTTCCTCCTTCGTGTAGGGCGTTTTAGCGATTTTCACCACGCGCTCCTCTTCGTCGCGCACATATTCAGCCGCACGGTCCACGGTACCTACCAACTGGCGCGAGGCTCTGAAATTCACGTCCTTAGCCTGCACTTTACGATAAAGCATCTCGTCGCCCTCTTGCAGTTCTTTGGATTTTTCGTCCTTGAATTCCAGCGAGAGCGAGAACGTGCCGAGTCCTTCGATGTTCACGTTGTGGCCGTCGGCCAACAGGTCGGCGATCGTTTCTTTCATGGCTTCCACCATCGCCCGCAGTTCATTGGGGCGGTTTGTGTGGTGATAAGTAGCCATAACTTTGAGAAATTCCTCCGTGCCTACCGTGTGGTGCACTTTTACCTTGGGGAACACATTGCGCTT
>SFFY01000035.1 GCA_004556745.1 Bacteroidales bacterium
CATCGTGGAGATGCAGAACGCCTACCAGACGTATTTCAAGGACCGCTCGCTCTACTACGCCACCTTCCCCATCCGCGAGCAGGCGCCGAAAGGCTCCGCGTGGGACTTTCAGCTGCAGCACGTCTACGTGGTGGCTTTGCTCAACTACGATTTGCAGGAGGCCGCCTTCGCCGAGGAGGACATACACCACGATGTGGGGCTGCTCGACAAGAAGACGCACCGCGTGTTCAACGACAATCTCACCTTCAAGTACGTTGAAATCGCCAAGTTCGACAAGCCGCTCGATAAGTTGGAGACGTGCTACGACAAGTGGCTCTTTGTCCTGAAAAACCTCTCGCGCCTGGAACGCCAGCCCAAGGAGTTGTGCGACAAGGTGTTCGACCGCGTGTTTAAGGAGGCGGAAATTGCACATTTCACCCCTGCCGAGCTTCGTCACTACGAGGACAGCCTCAAAGCCTTCCGCGATGTGAAGAACTGCATCGACAGCGCGGAGGAGAAAGGCAGGGCGGAAGGTCGTGCGGAAGGTGAACGCGCCAAAGCCATTGAAATCGCTAAACAATTATTGGCGATGCATCTTCCTATGGAGAGCATCACGAAAGCCACTGGGCTTTCATCTGCCGACATCGCCGCTTTACAATAAAAAATATATCTAACCATATATACTTACTTATAAAATAATTATGGCAAACAAAAAGTTTATCACTTGTGATGGCAACCAGGCCGCTGCGCATATCGCGTATATGTTCTCGGAAGTTGCTGCCATCTATCCCATTACGCCCTCTTCGCCTATGGCAGAGCACGTAGACGAATGGTCGGCCCAGGGTCGCAAGAACCTCTTCGGCGACACGGTGAAGGTACAGGAAATGCAGTCGGAAGGCGGTGCCGCCGGTGCCGTTCACGGTTCGCTGCAGGCCGGTGCGCTCACCACCACCTTCACGGCCTCGCAGGGGCTGCTGCTGATGATTCCCAACATGTACAAGATTGCCGGTGAACTGCTGCCCTGTGTGTTTCACGTGTCGGCACGCACCCTTGCCACGCACTCGCTCTGTATCTTTGGCGACCACGGCGATGTCATGGCTTGCCGCCAGACGGGCTTTGCCATGCTTTGCGAAGGCTCGGTGCAGGAAGTCATGGACCTTTCTGCTGTTGCCCATCTCGCCGCCCTCGAAAGCCGCGTGCCGTTTATCAACTTCTTCGACGGCTTCCGCACCTCTCACGAATATCAGAAGATTGAGGAGATGGATATGGAAGACATCCGTCCGCTCGTGCCGATGGACAAGGTGAGCGAGTTCCGCAACCGCGCCCTCACCCCCGAGCACCCCGAAGCACGAGGCATGGCCGAGAATCCCGAAACGTTCTTCGCACACCGCGAAGTATGCAACGAATACTATGATGCAGTGCCCGCCATCGTTGAGAAATACATGGCTGCCGTGAGCAAGATTACCGGTCGCGAGTACAAGCTCTTCAGCTATTATGGCGCAGAAGATGCAGAGCGCGTCATCATCTGCATGGGTTCTGTCACCGAGGCTGCCCGCGAGGCCATCGACTACCTCAACGCCAAGGGCGAAAAGGTCGGCATGGTGAGCGTGCACCTCTATCGTCCGTTCTCGCCCAAGCACCTCCTCGCCGCCGTGCCCAAGACGTGCAAGCGCATCGCCGTGCTCGACCGCACGAAAGAACCCGGTGCCAACGGCGAACCGCTCTACCTCGACGTGAAGGACGCTTTCTACAACGAAGAAAATCGTCCCCTCATCGTGGGCGGACGCTATGGTCTCGGCTCTTGCGACACCACGCCCACAATGATTATCTCCGTCTACGAAAATCTCGCCCTCAACGAACCGAAGGACCACTTCACCGTGGGCATCGTGGACGACGTGACGTTCCGCTCCCTGCCCCTCGAAAAGGAAATGGCACTCGGCGGCGAAGGCATCTTCGAAGCCAAGTTCTACGGCCTCGGCGCAGACGGTACGGTGGGTGCCAATAAGAACTCCGTGAAGATTATCGGCGACAACACCGACAAGTATTGCCAGGCCTACTTCTCCTACGACTCGAAGAAGTCGGGCGGCTTCACCTGCTCGCACCTCCGCTTCGGCGACACGCCCATCCGCTCTACCTATCAGATTAAGACCCCGAACTTCGTGGCTTGCCACGTTCAGGCATATCTGCACATGTACGACGTGCTGCGCGGCCTGCGCGACAACGGCACCTTCCTCCTCAACACCATCTGGGAAGGCGAGGAGTTGGCAAAGAACCTGCCCAACAACGCCAAGCGCTACTTCGCCGAGCACAACATTACGGTCTACTACATCAACGCCACGAAGATTGCACAGGAAATCGGCCTCGGCAACCGCACGAACACCATTCTCCAATCGGCCTTCTTCCGCATCACGGAAGTGATCCCCGTGGACCTCGCCGTCGAGCAGATGAAGAAATTCATCGTCAAGTCGTATGGAAAGAAGGGTGAAGACGTTGTAAATAAGAACTATCAGGCTGTTGACCGCGGCGGCGAGTACAAGCAACTCGCCATCGACCCCGCTTGGGCCGCGCTTCCCGAGGACGAGCAGATTGTTCGCGACGAACCCGCCTTCATCTCCGACCTCGTGCGCCCCATCAACGCCCAAAACGGCGACCTCCTGCCCGTCAGCGCCTACAAGGTGAGCGTCGACGGCACATGGCAGCAGGGCACTGCCGCCTATGAGAAGCGCGGCGTGGCTGCCTTCGTGCCGGCGTGGAACTCTGAAAACTGTATCCAGTGCAACAAGTGTTCCTTCGTATGCCCCCACGCTGCCATCCGTCCGTTCGTCCTCGACGAGGAAGAACTCAAAGGCTTCTCTGCCCCCACGCTCGAAATGAAAGCCCCCGCCACGTTGAAGGGCATGCACTTCCGCATGCAGGTAGACGTGCTGGACTGCCTCGGTTGCGGCAACTGCGCCGATGTCTGCCCGGGTATGCGCGGCAACAAGGCGCTCACCATGGTGCCCCTCGAAGGCGAACTGCCTGAGGCCGACAACTGGGATTACTGCGTGAAGCAGGTGGGCACGAAGCAGGACAAGGTAGACGTGAAACTCAATCCGAAGAACTCCCAGTTCGCCACCCCGCTCTTCGAGTTCAGCGGCGCTTGCTCCGGTTGCGGCGAAACGCCCTACGTGAAACTCGTCAGCCAACTCTTCGGCGACCGTCAGATGATAGCCAACGCCACGGGTTGCTCCTCTATCTATTCCGGCTCTATCCCCTCCACGCCCTACACCACCAACGAAAAGGGCCAGGGTCCCGCTTGGGCAAACTCGCTCTTCGAGGACTTCTGCGAATTCGGTATGGGTATGGTACTCGCCAACAAGAAGATGCGCGCCCGCATCCAGGCTCTGCTCGAAGAAATGATTGCCAGCGACCACGCTCCCGAGGCTTACAAGGAAGCCGCCAAGGAATGGATTGCCGCTCAGAACGATGCCGAAGGCAGCCGCGCGGCAGCCGAGAAACTCGTGCCGTTTATCCATGAGAGCGCAGCCAAGGGTTGCCCCGCTTGCAAGCAACTCGAAGAACTCACGCACTTCCTCACCAAGCGCAGTCAGTGGATCATCGGCGGCGACGGCGCAAGTTACGACATCGGCTACGGCGGTCTCGACCACGTGCTTGCCAGCGGCGAGGACGTAAACATTCTCGTGCTCGACACGGAGGTTTACTCCAACACCGGCGGCCAGGCTTCCAAGGCCACGCCTATCGGTGCCATCGCACAGTTTGCTGCCAGCGGCAAGCGCGTCACGAAGAAGGACCTCGGCCTGATGCAGGCTACTTACGGCTACGTATATGTGGCACAGGTGGCTATGGGCGCCGACCAGGCACAATGCCTCAAAGCCATCAAGGAAGCCGAGGCTTACCACGGTCCTTCGCTCATCATCGCCTACGCTCCCTGTATCAACCACGGCTTGAAGATCAAGGGCGGTATGGGTCGCAGCCAGGAAGAAGAACGCCGCGCCGTTGAATGCGGTTACTGGCACCTCTGGCGCTACAATCCCGCTTTGGCCGATGAGGGCAAGAACCCCTTCACCCTCGACTCTAAGGAGCCCGATTGGAGCAAGTTCCAGGACTACCTCGCAGGCGAGGTGCGCTTCCTCTCTCTGAAAAAGGCATTCCCCGCCGAGGCCGACGAACTCTTCGCCGCCACGGAGGCTGCCGCCAAGAAGCGCTACCAGAGCTACGTGCGCAAGACTCAGGAAGACTGGAGCCTCTAACCTCCGTCTTATCCCATAACCCACTTTACCGGCGGGCGCGGCATTGATTTGCCGCGCCCGCTTTTGTGTAAAATATATTGCGGCAGATTTCGCTCTTCTGCATAGACGTGAGGCATAAATGCGGGATATAATGCCTTATTTGTTGAAATAAGTGTTTATTTTGTAAACTGAAATTTACAAAATGGGTGGGGGTAAAATATAAAAATACATAACGAAGAAAGATTTGCAAAGAATTGCTAATTATATTAGCGGATAATTTCAGAAATTTGCAGAGCATTTCAATTACTATTAGCACATTTCCTGTCATTTTGACCATTCTTTATTAGCTTTCCCTTTCTGCCGCTTTGCTTCGTGTAAGGCAGATAGGGATGTCCTATGCAATTCATCACAATATTAATAATTAATACTATTAGCTTATGAAAAGACTTACTTTTCTCATGGTTTTGCTGTTGTTTTCAATAGGGACAATGGTAAAGGCGCAGGATTATTCAGTAAATAATCCCACAGGAACAAAGTCAAACACCAGCCGTGCTGTAACCGGTATTACATTAAACAGTCCAAAGTTTGGTTCGCAAACAGCCACAACGGGTAATAGTGGTCTGAATCTTTATGATGATTTGACCTCAACCGTATTTAAGGCTTATGCGGGAGAAACTTTGACTGCTACTTTTACGTATTCAGATAGGTGGATGAATGGATATGTATATATAGATGTTGATAATGACGGTTTTACAGCTGGGGTTAATTCTTCTACTCATGCTCCTACGGGTGACTTGATGACGTATTCTTTTTATAGCGGAAACGATAATTCTGATAATAATGGATATAATAGTGCAGGAACATCATTAAGCGGTGATAATCGAAATGTTTGCAATCCTCCCACGTTTACTTGTCCTACAACTCCGGGTATTTATCGCATGCGTTACAAATTGGACTGGAATAGTCTTGACCCGAAAGGCGATACCAATTCATCTAACGGAACCTTTGTGGGTAATAGTGGCTCTATTATTGATGTCACTCTGTATATCTATCCCAATGGAGAGACTGCTCCCAGCCACTTAAATAATATTTCGTATTTCAGAATAAAGAATGGTGCATATACCAGTACAGATCGTAAAGATTATTTGTGCTCCGATTACAACTATATTCAATCCAAGCATTCTTTCTTGAAGGACTCGGATAGCCCTTCTACCAACGACTTTATGTGGAAACTTACGGTAGATGAGAGCGGCAAATGGCATTTAGTAAGTGGGCAGGGTTTACCCTTGATGCTTAAAGATGGAATAACTTATGAAAGCGGTCTTACTTATAGTGCAGTTAACTATTCCTATTCAACAACCGATTTATACAAAATATATTTTACAGAGGCTATTAACGGTACTAAGGATCAGCCAGTCACTGGAGGAGACGGTAACCATCCCGGTTTGACTACTTGGACGCATTCAACGAATGGTAATGCTAACGACCCCAGTAACTTTTGGTTCTTTCAACCGGTCATAGAAGAGGGTACTGTGGCGACAGGTGAGTTTTACACCGTATCCATTGTCAAGAGCGTTGAAAGCCTTGACATCTCAAATGCCCGCATCACAAAAACGGCTACCTCGGAATTGGCGTTCAACGGCGGTTTCTTCTATTGCACCGCAACGCCTACGGAAAGCGATTTCACGGCTTTTGAAATAGAAAATACAACTGCAACCATTGCGGTGGACGAAGTCGCTAAAACGATTACCGTGACTTATTCGGAAGCTGCTGTATATATTACCGACACGGAAATCGCAGAAGCCCAAGCATTGCTGGCTTTGGCAGGCAAGGTGGGTTATCCTTCTCTCACGAGTGAGGCTTATTCCACGTTCAACACTTTCGTAGGCAACCTTTCCACCAGCGTTACTATGGCTACATATACCGCAGCTGTCAATGCCTTTAAGACGGCAACCGACATCGCTCTGCCAGAAGACGGCAAGGCATACAAAATCAAGTGTCAGGCACACGAGTGGAGTGCGTATGTAAAATATGGAGAAGTAACAGTGGGCACGGGAGGTAGTAAAACTACGCTGGTTGGCTCGACAACTGCTGATACCTACGAAACGACCTTTATCTGTCACGAGATTTCCGCAGGCAACTATCTGTTTGTAGACAATGCCGGCCGCTATCTTAAATGGGTGTGCGACCAAGACTCCAAAGTGTACGACGCCACGGGCGAAACTGCCACAACTTACAATGCAACCTATAACGTCCTTTCTTTGGCACGTGCAAGCGTAGATGCTAATAGCGGTAGAATTTCAAGTAATGTAAAAGATACCGATTTCTTCGGTCGCATAGAAATCAAGGGAACGCGCACCGATGGCACGACGAAGAGCTTTTTGAATATGCGCCATAAGACCAGCGACAGAGAGAATTATCCGTTTATCAGCGAGGCTGGACTTGAGCGTTATTACGATACGGACGACGAACGCCGCTCCCACACGTTCATTTTCGAGGAAACCGACTATCCCAATCTCGTAAACATGACGACTGCAACGGGCATCGACGAGGGCACGAAAAAGATTGCCACGTTTAGCGCACCCTTCGCGTTCACTTTGCCTGCAAACGTTGATGCCTACGTTGTGGCACAAGCACCGCAAAGCAATACGGCAAAGATGACCGCTATCGAATACGCTGGCGGAGCCGTGGCTGCCAACACGGGCGTTATCCTCTACGGCGCAACCTCTGAAACGAAAGTGAGAATGATACCGGCTGCCAGCAACGGCACTTCCGTTTCGGGCAATATGCTCGGCAACAGCGCAGGCGGCACGAAGCAAATCGTAGACGTAGCGGGTGAGACCAACTATATCCTTGCCAGCAAGGGCGGCAACATCGTATTCTCTAAGGCTTTGGCTAACGGCGAGAACAAGAGCATCTCTATGAACAAGGCTTATCTGAGCATTCCCACTGGCTCTGGCGTCAATCAGTTTGCGCTTAGCTTCGGCGAAGACGGCCCGACCACGGGTATCGGCAGCATCGAGGCAAGCCAGGCAGGCAGCGCAGCCGCTCCCCTCTACGACCTCAGCGGCCGCCGCATCAGCCAGCCCGTTACGCGCGGCATCTATATCCGTGGCGGCAAGAAATTCATGGTTAAATAATTAAATAAGAAGAACGACAATGAAAAAGCAATATATTTTCCCCTCCTGC
Organism: Bacteroidales bacterium; assembly: GCA_004556745.1. Taxonomy (GTDB): domain Bacteria; phylum Bacteroidota; class Bacteroidia; order Bacteroidales; family Bacteroidaceae; genus Alloprevotella. The sequence continues at coordinate 7,398 of SFFY01000035.1, forward strand.
CTCGTTATGGATATCTATGTGGAACAGGCTGTATTGTCTGGTTCAATCAACCTAGATGAAGAAGGTACAGAACTTGGCGGCGAGCTGACCAATAAAAAAGAAACCGGCTTCGGCAGCAGCCCATGGGACAACATGGGTGAAACCGGAAACTTCTAACATTCCCAAGGCTATATAGTTATTACAATATATAGTATATAGCATACCTTATAGTAATGATTTGGGCGTAGCGTGTTCGTGAGAATGCGCTACGCTTTTTCTATAACTTGAAGCACTGAACGCCTTACAATTTGCAAGTATCACGTAATAAAATTATCTTTGCAGAAGATAGGCTTCGGTTCGGCATTAAAACAAGTTTTATTGCGCTCACCTTGCACTATCTTTGCAAAAGATAGACTTTAATCCCTTAAAACATCATGAAAAACTATCTACGCACCTCGCTATGCTGCTTGCTGCTGCTCCTCACCGCCATGCTGCGGGCACAAACGCCGTCGGGGCTGAGCGTGACCTTCAACCGCACTGGCGCAAACGGCGCATCTGTTGCCGTAAGCGTGATCGACCTCGCAGGGCACGCCGTCAGCGGAGCCACGGGCACCCTCGCCCTCTCCCACGACATGAAGACCTCGGGCACAAACATCACCTCGGGCATTCTCTGCCCCAACGCCAACGGCAACACCTCGCCGACCATTGTGTTCACCCTCTCGCTTAGCGGACTGCCCGCCGACTTTGCCTTCGATGGCATCGGGCTGGATATCCACGCCCTCAACGGCAGCGGAGCATACCAGTACAACAACGACAGCAAGGGCCGCCGCTTCAATGTTAGCGAACAGGTAGACACCGACGGCACTCCTGCCGCCTTCGCCACGCTCTCCGACATCGACATCGCCGACGGCGTTGGTTCGGAAGGCAATGTTCACCAAGTTTGGACCACCTCGGGCACAATGACCACTACCACGGCCGGCACGCTGACGCTCACGCTCACCGTGACTGCAGGCACGTCGAACGTCGGCTGCTTCTTCGGCTTGTCGGAAATCAGATTTACCAACTCCGAAGCGCCCGAGCCCGACCCCGACCCCGAGCCGGAGCCCGACCCGAACGGACGCATTGTAAATCTTAAATGGAAAAACACCACGGAACTCTACATAACGGAAGAAGCCGACGGCTCGCTCGTGGTGGCAGAATACGACACTTCGCGCCGCATGTTCTGGCAACTCGTTCCCACAGACGCAGAGAACGTGTACTATGTGCGCAACACCGCCACAGGACGCTATATCCAAAGCTGCAACCTCACGCCCTCCTCGGCCTCTAAATTGAAGACCGTGGACACGCCTGTGCCTTACTACATGGGACGCACGGCATCAACGGTCGCTGAAATCACGGGCTGCTATTATTTCAGTTCCACCGACTGCACCAATTACAGCAACGAGGCAGCCTCGCCCCGTGCCCTGAACAAAGACGGCGCATCATCAAGCATCATCACGTGGCAGGCAGGGCCTAACAACGGCACGTACCGCGTGGGCTCGTATTGGAAAGTCGTCGATACGGAGGACCTATACGAAGCCCGCCCCTTCACTCCCGTGAGCGAAAAGGGCAACGGCACTTATCTCTATAACATGGTCAGCACCACCACAGGCAAAGGCCTGCAAATGAACGGCGAAGGCACGCCTGAATGGCAACCGCTCGACGAGGGCGACGCACAGACGTGGTACTTCGTAGGTGAGAGCAACCGCGCCGGCGGCTATGAAATAGTATGCCGCAGCGGCGACCGCACGCTCACCTCGGGCGCAACCGACAAATGGTGCGTCTATCCCGCCTCTACTGGCGACGATGCTTATTTCTTCCGCCCCTATGGCGCAGACATCGCGCAGACCTGCGCACTGACGGTGGAGGGCGATTCGCTCTTCCGCTTCCGCCAAGTGCGCAGCGCGTTTGCCCGCAGCGCAGGCATCTACCGCCTGCCGTGCGGCCAGCTTTCGGGCACGTATGTCGCCCAGGCCGCCGTGCAAGGCCCGGCTGCCCTCACGCCCCTGCACTACCCCATCGCCACGCTCAGCGGTTCGTCCACCGCGACCGGCAGCGTGCAGCCCTCTAAGTGGTACACCCTCTTCACCCACTCGCAAGCCACCCTCGCCCGCGGCAGGGAACTGCAAGCTACATTCAGCCTGAGCGCCGCGCCGGCGGAAGGCACGCAATGCTTCGCCTACTTCGACTGGAATGGCGACGGTGTGTTTGAAACCGCGCACGAGCTAACCATCGGTCAGCAGATGCAACTCACCACGACCGTGCCGCAAGATGCACGTATCGGCAAGAGCCGCCTGCGCCTGCGCCTCACCGACAACGGCCTGACCGATGCCGAGGACGACGTGAACGGACAGACCATCGACTTTATCCTTCACATCACCGACAGCGATGCCACCGAGTTCACGGCAACCGTAAGTACCGCCGACCCCACGCGCGGCACGGCAACCCTCACCGCGCCGACCACCGCCATCGCCACGCCCATCGGCACGGCCTCCTTCCTGGCTTGGCGCGAGGGACGCGCAGTCGTGTCGACCGATGCGGAATATACCTTTACGCTCGACCACAACGTGAACCTTGTGGCACTGTTTACGCCCAACACCAACGAAATTGGCACCGGCATCGATGCCATCGGGCAAAATGTTGAGCGAGCCATCGTACAGATCAAAGCAGGTCAGGGCGTGGTGCGTGCCGTGGGCGATGCCTCCGTGCGCAGTTTCCGCCTCTATTCCGCCGACGGTGCGCTCGTGGGTCAGACCACAGGCCGCGAACTCCCTGTGAAGCATTTGCCGCAAGGCACTTACATCGCCTACATCATCACCGATGGCGGCACTGATGCGGCAAAGGTGTGCGTGAAATAAATTTTCCCAATCCCCAAATACGATATCCACAATTATGAAAAACGATAAAAGATTTTATTTAATGGGCTTCGGTGCCATGGCAGCCCTCGCAGCGGGCGCACAGGGACAGCGACCCAATATTATATATATAATGTGCGACGACATGGGCTACGGCGACCTCGCCTGCTACGGCCAGCAATACATCGCCACGCCCAACATTGACTGCCTCGCCTCCGAAGGCATGCGCTTCACGCAGGCCTACGCCGGCAGCCCCGTTTCAGCCCCCTCGCGCGCCACGTTCATGACCGGGCAGCACTCCGGCCACACCCATGTGCGCGGCAATAAGGAATATTGGGGCAACTCCGGCACCGTGATGTATGGCAGCAATGCCGACTACGCCGTGGTGGGGCAAGAGCCTTACGATGTGAACCACATCATCATTCCCGAAATCTTCAAGCAAGAGGGCTACACCACGGGCATGTTCGGCAAGTGGGCCGGCGGCTACGAGGGCTCGCCCTCCACGCCCGACAAGCGCGGCATCGATGAGTTCTACGGCTACATCTGCCAGTTCCAGGCACACCTCTACTACCCCAACTTCCTCAACGAGTACAGCCGCTCGCGCGGCGACGAGGGCGTGAGCCGCGTGACGCTCGACCAGAACATCAACTACCCGATGTATGGCGACGGCTACCGCAACCGTGCGCAGTATTCCTCCGACCTCATCCACCAGAAGGCTATGGCATGGCTCGACAAGCAGACCGCCGACACGCCTTTCCTCGGCATCTTCACCTACACCCTGCCGCACGCCGAACTGGTGCAGCCCGAAGACTCCATCCTACTCGCCTACAAGGGGCATTTCTGCCAAGAGAAAACCTTTGGCGGCAACCAAGGCTCGCGCTACAACCCCACCGACTACGGCCACGCCGAGTTTGCCGCAATGATCACGCGCCTCGATGCGCAGGTGGGGCAGATTATGGCAAAACTCAAAGAGCGCGGGCTCGACGAGAACACCATCGTTATCTTTACCTCCGACAACGGCCCGCATGAGGAAGGCGGCGCAGACCCCGACTTCTTCAACCGCGACGGACTCCTGCAAGGCAAGAAGCGCAGCACCTATGAGGGCGGCATACGCATTCCCTTCATCGTGCGCTGGCCGGGCAAGGTGCAGGCAGGCACGGTCAACGACCATCAGCTCGCCTTCTACGACCTCCTGCCCACCTTCTGCGACCTCGCAGGCATCGACGGCTATCCCGACAAGTTCCTCAACAAGAACGTCAGCACCGACTGCTTCGACGGCATCTCCTTCAAGCCCACCCTCCTCGGCGAGGAAGGGCAGCAAGAGCACGAGTTCCTTTACTGGGAATTCCACGAAACCAATATGATGGGCTTGCGCATGGGCAATTGGAAGATGGTGGTCAATGCCGGCAACTGCCTGCTCTACGACCTCTCCACCGACCTGCACGAGGACCACAACGTAGCGGCGCAATATCCCGACATCGTGAAGAAGATGAAGGAAATCATCTTGCGCGAACACACCAACAGTTCCCTCTTTCGGGTTACCCTTCCCAGCCTTTAAGGCAAAGCGGATATAATAAGAAGAAGCCTTCGGACGAAACAACGCGTCCGAAGGCTTTTTTGTGGAAACAAATGCAAACTGCTTAGCCAACCGAGCACAGCCATTTCCACAGCGGCACAACCTTAATCGTAAGGCCGTCGCGCTCTATCGTCTCTTCCTCGTCCTTCGTGATAATGGCAAGGCATCGCACCTGTTGGAATTTGGCAAGGCTAACCAGTCCGTCCACCTCACGCTTGCGTGTTTCGGCATCGCGCAGAGAATAACTCACCTGAATTGCCGCGCCTTCCAAAGGAAGATAAAAATCGACTTCCGCATTGGGGGTATTGAAGAAATAGCAATCGCTGCCATGCGTGCGCCGCAGATTAATGGCCACGATGTTTTCCAAAAGCGAAGTGTCGGGATCGATGAGGAACAGTGCCAGCAATCCGTTGTCGATGAAATAATACTTCTTGTTCATCTCCTTGTCTTGCAGTTTTCCCATAAAGTTCTCAAAAGGCAGCGTCAGCCAAGATTCCTTCATGTAAGCAAGGTAATCAATCACCGTGTCGGTGCTGATTTTTTTGCCCGTGGACGAAACGATGCTTGCAAGGCGGTTGTAGGAGAGCGGTTGCTTCACGCTTTCCGCCAGTTTGCGGATAAGCACTTTGAGCGCGAAGTCGTTACGGATGGCATAGCGCGTTACTAGGTCGCCAAAGAAGATTTTGTTGTACAGGCTGCTCAGCCAAGGGCGGCTGTTCTTCATCAACGCCGTTTCAGGCAGTCCGCCGTTCCTGAAATAGAGTTCCGCCAAGCGTGCTATTTGCTTGCCGTTCTTTATGAGTGTATTCTGCTTTTTGAGGTCAAGGCCGTTGGCGTTGAGATATTCGGCAAAGGAATACGGGTACACCTCTTGTATCATATACCTGCCGCCCAGCGTGGTGGCAATCTCGCTCGAAAGCATTTTGGCGTTGCTGCCGGTGATATATACATTATATTTATGGTCTGCCAAACGGCGGGCAAACTTTTCCCAACCCTCCACAAGCTGTATTTCATCGAGGAAAAAGATAGGGCGGTGATCATACATCTCTTCGTAGCACACCTTAATGAGTTCGAGATCGCTCAGTTGCAGCGAGTCGATGCGGTCGTCTTCAAAATTGAAGAACAGAATCTCCTCGCGGCTGTGCCCGCTTTTGATGAGTTGCGCAATCCGTTGGTACATCAGGTACGACTTGCCCGCATGGCGCAGGCCAACCATTACGTAGTTCTGCCCGTCCATGAAGTCCACCCGCCGCTCTACCAGTTGCACGCTGGTCGCAAATTGCTGGTATTCTGCAATAAGTTGTTTCACTAAATCTTTGGTCATAACGCAAAGCAATTAAAACTTTCTTACTGCAAAGTTACGTTTTTATCGAATATACTCGATAAAAATGCCCCTATTTTATCGAATATATTCGACAAAATAGAGAAAACAAAAAGCCTCGTCCTGCCTTTTTGTCATAAGAAAAGAGGCAAAAACCGCGTCAAAACGGCGGCAAACCCAAAGAAATGTTAGCAGAAAAGGCTTTGGCAGACTGTTTGTGCTGTCTCTCGGTAGACAATCGTAATATCTATTGCATCAATAAAATCTAAAAATATAAAGTTATGAAATTCGACAACTTCACCATCAAGTCCCAAGAGGCCGTGCAGCACGCCATCGACCGCGCGCAGGCCTTAGGGCATCAGGCCATCGGCTGCGCCCATCTGCTTTCGGGCGTGCTGGCGGCAGGCGAGAACGTCACGCAGTTTCTCTTCGGCAAGACGGGCGTGCAGGAGCCGGTGCTCCGCCGCGCCCTCGACAGCCAGTTGCAGAGCCTGCCGCGCGTGAGCGGCGGCGAACCTTATCTCGACCGCGAGGCCAACGAGGCCCTCAGCCGCGCCACCGCTGAGGCGCAGAAAATGGGCGACCAGTTCGTGACGCTCGAAGCCCTCCTGCTCGCCCTCCTGCTCACCAAGAGCACGACGGCACAGATTTTGAAAGATGCCGGCCTCTCCGAGCAAGCCCTGCGACAGGCCATCAAGGAACTGCGCGGCGGGCAGAAAGCAGCCTCACAAGGGTCAGAAGATACTTATCAGGCGTTGGCGAAATACGCCCGCAACCTCGTGAACGAGGCGCGCGAAGGCAAACTCGACCCCGTTATCGGGCGCGACGAAGAGATACGCCGCGTGCTGCAAATCCTCTCGCGCCGCACCAAGAACAACCCCATTCTCATCGGCGAGCCAGGCACGGGCAAAACGGCCATCGTGGAGGGACTGGCGCAGCGCATCGTGCGCGGCGACGTGCCGGAGAACCTGAAAAACAAGCAACTCTACTCTCTCGACATGGGCGCACTCGTGGCAGGCGCGAAGTATAAGGGAGAATTTGAGGAACGCCTCAAAAGCGTCATCAACGAAGTGACGCAGGCCGAGGGCGGTATCATTCTCTTCATCGACGAAATCCACACGCTCGTCGGGGCGGGCAAGAGCGAGGGCGCCATGGACGCTGCCAATATCCTCAAGCCCGCGCTCGCACGCGGCGAACTGCGCAGCATCGGTGCCACCACTTTGGAGGAATATCAGAAATATTTTGAAAAAGACAAGGCCCTCGAGCGCCGTTTCCAGACGGTCACGGTGGACGAACCTACGCCCGAAGACGCCATTTCCATTCTGCGCGGTCTCAAAGAGAAATATGAGAACCATCACCACGTGCGCATTCAGGACGATGCCATTATCGCCGCCGTGAACCTTTCCCACCGCTACATCAATGAGCGTTTCCTGCCAGACAAGGCCATTGACCTTATGGACGAGGCGGCTGCCAAACTCCGCATGGAGCGCGACTCGCAGCCCGAGGAACTCGACGAAATCACGCGCCGCCTGCGCCAGCTCGAAATCGAGCGCGAGGCCATCAAGCGCGAAAACGACGAGCAGAAACTCGAAGGCCTCAACCGCGAAATCTCCGATTTGCAGGAGCGCGAAAAATCCCTCCGCGCCAAGTGGGAGGGCGAGAAGGAACTCCTCTCCCGCATTCAGGCCGACAAGGAACAGGCAGAGCACCTCAAGTTTGAGGCAGAGCGTGCCGAGCGCGAAGGCGACTATGGGCGCGTGGCCGAAATACGCTACGGCCAGCTCAAAGCCCTCGGCGACGACATTGCCCGCGTGCAGCAGCAACTGCGCGAGCGGCAGGGCGCGGAGGCGATGGTCAAGGAAGAGGTCACGCCCGACGACATTGCCGACGTGGTGAGCCGCTGGACGGGCATACCCGTGAGCAAGATGCTCGCAGGCGAACGCGAGAAACTTCTCCACCTCGAAGAAGAGTTGCACCGCCGCGTTGTGGGGCAGGACGAGGCCATACGCGCCGTGAGCGATGCCGTGCGCCGCAGCCGCGCCGGACTGCAAGACCCCAAGCGCCCCATCGGCTCCTTCATCTTCCTCGGCAGCACGGGCGTGGGCAAGACGGAACTGGCAAAGGCCCTCGCCGACTATCTCTTCAACGACGAGAACATGATGACCCGCATCGACATGTCGGAATACCAGGAAAAGTTCAGCGTGTCGCGCCTCGTCGGTGCGCCTCCGGGCTACGTGGGTTACGACGAGGGCGGCCAGCTCACTGAGGCCGTGCGCCGCAAGCCTTACAGCGTGGTGCTGTTCGATGAAATCGAGAAGGCGCACCCCGACGTGTTCAACATTCTCCTGCAAGTGCTCGACGACGGCCGCCTCACCGACAACAAGGGACGTACCGTCAACTTCAAGAACACCATCATCATCATGACCTCCAACCTCGGCTCGCAGTTCATTCAGAGCAAGCTGGAAGGCCTCGCCCCGAGCGGTGCAGGGCGCGAACGCGCCTTGGAAGAAGCCAAGGAGGGCGTTATGGAACTCTTGAAAAAGACCATTCGCCCCGAGTTCCTCAACCGTATCGACGACATCATCATGTTCAGCCCGCTCACTGAGCCTGAAATCCGTCAGATCGTGCGCCTGCAAATCGATGCCATCGTGCGCCGCCTGCAGTCGCAGGAGGTCAGCCTTACGGTTGACGAGAGCGCAGTAGGCCTCATCGCTTCTGCCGGCTTCGACCCCGAGTTTGGCGCGCGCCCCGTGAAGCGTGCCTTGCAGCGCCTCTTGCTCAACGACCTCAGCCGCGCCCTGCTCGGTGGCACGGTGGACCGCCGCCGGCCCATCCGCGTCACGGCGCACGGCGATGCGTTGGAGTTTAAGAATTAAGACATACCTGTTTATAGCGATCCGCCCGTCCGAGAGACAACTTCTCGGGCGGGCGGATTTTTCTTTGCATCTGGCCGCAACTATCTGCCAAGAGCCGCGACGCTATCTGTCGAGACAATTTTTCCTTTCTCCTTGATGTTTTTCTCTATCAGCAAGCAATTTTTTCCTATCTGCGCAGATATTTTTTGTTACAAACTTTGTAACGCATATTACAAACTTTGTAATACGTGTTACAAACTTTCTAACACATGTTACAAAGTTTGTAACAAAAACTTTCTTATAGGATAGGAAAAAATATCAGCAAGCAAATAAAAAATAGCTTGGAAAAAGTGAAAACTATAAAGGGGGAAATAAAAAACTGTCCGAGAAAGAAATTTTCTTTCCCGGACAGTATGCACCAAAGCTCCGAAAGAAGCGATGCGCTTTAATGTAATTTTCCTAAAACCTTATAGAAGCGCGAGGCGTAAAGCACGGCGGCGCAAAGCAGGCCGCCCGTAAAGGCGAAATAGATGCCGCGAATGCCGAAACCGAGGGGGAAGCCGAGGAGATAGCCTAAGGGAATGTTTATCACGATGTAGCTGACGAAGGCTATCCACATCATCGAAACCACGTGCGACGTGCCGCGCAGGGCGTTGGCATAGCAGGTCTGCATGCTGTCGGCAAACTGATAGAGCGCAAGGGGGAAGAGCAGCGTGGCTGCCATAGCCAAAACCGCTTCATCGCTGGTGAAGATCCGCAAAAGGCTGTCGCCGAAACCGAGAAATACGCCCGCCGCCACCGTGGCAGAAGCAAGCAACAGCACTACGCCGGCATGCGTGGCGGGACGCACGGCGGCGAGGTTGCCCGCACCGATGAAGCCGGCAATTCGGATGCTCATCGCCGCACCGAAACTGTAATATACCAGAAATCCGAGCGTGCCCACGGTGACCATCACCTGATAGGCCGCCAGTTCCGTAACGCCCAGCCAGCCTGCCATGATGCAGCTGGCGGTGAACGCGCCGGTTTCCATGCCGAGTTGCAAGGCCACGGGTACGGACTGCCTGTGCATGGTGCGGCGCATCGACGGGGTGGGGCGCACGGCCGCCAGTCCGAGCCGCGCCTGCCGATAGCGGCGGTTCTGCCACACGTAGGCGCAGATGGCAAGTGCCATGAACACGCGGGCTGCAAGCGTGGCAACGCCCGCTCCCGTAAGTCCCCATTCGGGGAAAGGGCCGATGCCGTAAATCAGCAGGTAGTTGAGCAGAATGTTGAGGGCGTTGCCGATGAGTAGCACCCACATGCCCGCCGCCGTGTCGGTAAACGCGTCGGTGAATTGCCGCACGAGGTTGAACAGCATCACGAAGGGCATCGAGGCGAGCATGAGGAGAAAGTAGGGGCGGATGAGCGGCAGGAGTTCGGCGGGCTGTCCGAGCCACGGCAGCAAGATGAATACGGCTGCGCAGAGGAGCATGATGAGTGCCGTGAAGCGCGCCCCGCTCTGCAAGGCCGTGTGCAGCACGCTGCCGCCGCTGCGTGCGCTGCCCCTGCCGAGGCAGCCCGACACCAGGGGCGTAAGTCCGTAGGAATAGCCCAGGAGGAGCATGGTGACGAGGTTGAACAGATTGTTTACGAACGAGGCGGCGGCCAAAGCGGAGGTGGCGTAGCGTCCCACCATCATCGTGTCGGCAAATCCGAGAATAATCACCCCAACCTGCCCGATTGCAATGGGCAAGCCGATGCGCAGGGTTTCGGAAAAATGGCAGTGGGGAGAAATACGCATAATCAGGGATTATTTCTACCTCTTACCCAAAAAGCGAAGCGCACGCCGATGGCGGCGGTGAGGCTGAAGCCGAGGGCGTAGCCTATGGGCAGCGGAAGGCCGAGCATTTGCTGAGACACGAAGAAGTAGCACGAGCAGACGGCGGTCATGAACAGCGCGGGGAGGAGCGTGATGAGGCACGAACGCCCTTTTTCCACAAAATATACCGTGGCCGCCCAAAGTACGAAGACGGCGAGCGACTGATTGGCCCAGCCGAAATAACGCCAAATGATGTTGAACCCGTCTTTGTCCTCTATCTGCCACAGCAGGAGCACGATGGCGGCGGCAAAGAGCGGCAGGCATACTTGCAGGCGCTTGGCTATGGCACGCTGGGGAAGGTGGAGGAAGTCAGCAATGATGAGGCGCGCGCTGCGGAACGCCGTGTCGCCGCTGGTAATCGGCGCGGCCACTACGCCCAGAACCGCCAAGATGCCGCCCGCGATGCCGAGCCAGTCTTGGCAAACCAGCGTCACGACGGCGGGGGCGGCGGTGTGGAAGCCTTGGTTGCCCGGTCCGTCAATCAGCGCGTAGCCGCTTTCGGGCGCGTTGTAGAAGAAATACATCGCCACCGTGGCCCATACCAATGCCACGAGGCCTTCGGTAATCATTGCGCCGTAGAACACGGCGCGGCCGTGGCGCTCGCTGTCGATGCACCGCGCCATGAGCGGGCTTTGCGTGGCGTGGAAACCGCTCAACGCACCGCAGGCAATCGTGATGAAGAGGCAGGGGAAGATTTGCTCGGTGAAACCGGGGTCGGCAGCCGCGCCCATGTTGTGCAGCCCGTTCCAAAGTTCGGGCAGTTGGGGCATCTTGATGTAGAGCACCGCCATAAGGGCTACGGCCATGAAGATGAGGGAAAAGGCAAAGAGGGGATAGATGCGCCCGATGAGTTTGTCGATGGGCAGCATCGTGGCCAGGATGTAGTAGGCGAAGATAGCAAACACCCAAACGGCGGGTTGCGTGCCGCACATCTGCCCCAATATCAGCGCGGGGGAGAACACGAAGACTACGCCTACCATAAGCAGCAGGAACACGGAGAAGACGAGCATGCCGCCGCGTGCCTTCCGTCCGAGGTAGCGTCCCACGATTTCGGGCACGCCCGCACCGTCGTGGCGCAGGGAGAGCATGCCGCACAGGTAGTCGTGCACGCCGCCGGCAAAGATGTAGCCCAGCACTATCCACAGATACGCCGCCGGTCCGAACTTCGCGCCCATGATTGCGCCAAAGATAGGTCCTGTACCGGCGATGTTGAGGAATTGTATCATAAAGACTTTCCACGTGGGCAACTTAATGAAATCCACGCCGTCGCTGTGGGCAGCGGCCGGCGTGGCACGGGAAAAGTCGGGCGAGAAGTGGCGTTCCACGATACGCCCATAAACGAAATACCCTATGACGAGGGCAATGAATGAAAGCGTGAATGAAATCATGGAGATATGTGCTTTTTGAATAAGACAAAAACAATCAAAACCGCTTGTCCTGTGTGGCCTAACGGCTCGCCTTATCCGATTAAGCCCCAGCCTAAAAGTCTGTCGACTTTTGTCTGTTGCTTAATCTGCTAAGGCTGCGGTCGGTTCCCGCCCGTGGACGCATACTTTTTATTGTAAATGGTCTAGAGAAGTGCTTCACTTTTTTCTGTTTTTTGCTTGCGTCGTTTGAAGCGGGCGGACACCGACCGCAGCCGCAGGGATTAAGGGCGAGCGAAAGCCGCGAGGCTTTCAGGCTCGGCGTTAAGACCGGCGGCGTAGCCCTTGGGCTTCAAACAAAGCAAGCGGTTTTTATGGTTTTTGTAAAAAAGCCTTAGGCTAATTTGGAGAGAAAGCGAGATTTTATCAATCTTTTTGTCCCGCCATTATTCTACGTTGCCTTCTGCATCGTAGTTGTTGAACAGGAAGTCGTTGTAAGGATATTTCTGTACGTGCAGCTCGCGTACTCGTTTATAGATAAGGTCTTTGAGATTGTCGATATTGGTCTGCTCGCGGGCGGAGATAAATATGGCATCGTCGCCGAGGCGTGCCATCCACGTGTGCTTTAAGTCGTCGAGCGTGCGGTTGCGCTCGGTGGGCGGCGTGAGGTCGTCGGGGTCTTTCTCCTCCCACGTGTAGGCATCTGTCTTGTTGAACACCAGAAGCACGGGCTTGTCGGAGCAGCCGAGGTCGGCGAGCGTTTTGTTGACCACTTCAATCTGTTCCGTGAAGTCGGGGTGCGACACGTCCACGACGTGGATAAGGATATCAGCCTCGCGCACCTCGTCGAGCGTGCTTTTGAAGGAGTCCACGAGGTCGGTGGGCAGTTTGCGGATAAAGCCCACGGTGTCGGCCAGGAGGAAAGGCAGGTTGTCGATGATGACCTTGCGCACGGTGGTGTCGAGTGTGGCGAAGAGCTTGTTTTCGGCAAAGACCTCAGCCTTGGCGAGGAGGTTGATGAGCGTGGACTTGCCCACATTGGTGTAGCCCACGAGAGCCGCGCGTATGAGCCGCCCGCGATTTTTGCGCTGCGTGGTTTTCTGCCGGTCGATGTCGGCGAGGCGCTGCTTGAGGAGCGACATGCGGTTGAGAATGATGCGGCGGTCCATTTCGAGCTGCGTTTCGCCCGGGCCGCGCAAACCAACCGAACCTTTGCCGCCGCCGGAGCCTGAGCCGCCGCCCTGTCGCTCGAGGTGCGTCCACAGACGTTGCAGGCGCGGCAACATATAGCGGTATTGCGCCAGCTCCACCTGCGTCTTGGCATTGGCGGTCTGGGCGCGCATGGCAAAGATGTCGAGAATAAGGCTCGTGCGGTCGAGAATCTTTACTTTGAGTTCGCGCTCGATGTTGCGCAGCTGTTTGGCCGAGAGCTCGTCGTCGAAAATCACCATGCCGATTTCGCGCTCGGCTTCCTCTTCCGCCTCGATATAGGCGCGTATCTCTTCCAGCTTACCCTTGCCCACGTAGGTCACGGAACTGGGTCCGTCCAGGCGTTGCGTGAAACGCTTCACGGTGACTGCGCCGGCGGTTTCTGCCAAAAAGGCCAGTTCGTCGAGGTATTCCTCCGTCTTGCGTTCGTCCTGCGTCTTGGTGATGAGGGCTACGAGCACGGCGGTTTCTGCCTTGGCTTCGGTGGTTATAAATTCTTTCATCGTGTTATTGTTGCGGGCGTTTTGCAAAACGCCCCTACTAAAACTCATTCGTAAAATGGAAACGGATGTGCTCAAAGTCCTGCTGCGCCATTTGCAGCACGTAGCCAGAGTCGGCGAGGAACACGTCGCGTCCGTCGCGGTCCTTGGCCATGTACTGGTATTTGCGCTTCTTGAAAAGTTCGAGCTGCGCCGCATCGTCGCTTTCTATCCAGCAGGCTTTGTAAAGGTGGACAGGCTCCCAGCGGCACTTGGCGTTGTATTCGTTTTCAAGGCGATACTGTATCACCTCAAACTGCAACTGACCCACGGTGCCGATAATCTTGCGGCCGTTGAACTGATTGACAAACAGCTGCGCCACGCCCTCGTCCATCAACTGCTCGATGCCTTTGTTGAGCTGCTTCGTCTTCATCGGGTCGGCGTTTTCGATGTATTTGAACATCTCGGGCGAGAAAGAAGGCAAGCCCCTGAAATGAATCAGCTCGCCCTCGGTGAGCGTGTCGCCGATTTTGAACGTGCCGTTGTCGGGCAGGCCCACGATGTCGCCGGGCCAAGCCTCGTCGATGGTGCTCTTGCGCTGCGCCATGAACTGCGTGGCGGCAGAGAAGCGCAGCGTCTTTCCTTGGCGCACGTGCAGATAGGGAGCGTTGCGGCGGAAACGACCCGAGCACACTTTGCAGAAAGCGATGCAGGAGCGGTGGTTGGGGTCGATATTGGCTGTAATCTTGAAGATAAAACCCGTGAACTTTTCTTCCTCGGGACGCACCTCGCGCTCCTCGGCCTGCGTGGGGCGAGGGTAGGGGGCAATCTTCACAAAGCAGTCGAGCAATTCCTGCACGCCGAAGTTGTTGAGCGCCGAACCGAAGAACACGGGCGCAACCTTGGCGTCGAGATAATCATCTACGTTGAACTCGGGGTAAACGCCGTCGACCAATTCGAGGTCCTCGCGCAGTTTGGCGGCGTCCTGCTCGCCCACGCGGGCTTCCAGTTCTTCGCTGTCGATGTCGACGGACACGTGTTCCGTGACTTTCTGCTTGTCGGGTGTGAACAGGTTGAGATTTTGCTCATAAATATTATATACGCCCTTAAACCGCGCTCCTTGGTTGATGGGCCACGAGAGCGGGCGCACGGCGATTTGCAGTTCCTGTTCCAACTCGTCGAGCAGGTCGAAGGGGTCGCGGCCCTCGCGGTCGAGTTTGTTGATGAACACGATGACCGGCGTTTTACGCATACGGCACACCGTCATCAGTTTGCGCGTCTGCGCTTCCACGCCCTTCGCTCCGTCTACCACGATAATCGCGGAATCGACGGCCGTGAGCGTGCGAAAGGTGTCCTCGGCAAAGTCTTGGTGGCCCGGCGTGTCGAGAATGTTGATTTTATATCCGTCGTAGTCGAACTCCATCACGGAGGTCGTTACCGAGATGCCGCGCTGCTTTTCGATTTCCATCCAGTCGCTGGTCGCGGTCTTCTTAATCTTGTTGTTCTTTACGGCGCCTGCCACTTGGATTTGCCCGCCGAAGAGCAGCAACTTTTCAGTCAGCGTGGTCTTACCGGCGTCCGGGTGAGAGATAATGGCAAAAGTGCGGCGGCGTTCTATTTCCTGGTTCATTGGCGTGGGGATATCGAAGATGATGGAGTAAACGAGTTTACAAGTAAACGAGTAGACGAGACATGAATGTCTTGCTAATTAAATTTTATATAGTAACTTGTCTTGTTCACTCGTATACTCGTTTACTTGTTTACTGAAATAAACTTGAATATTATTTTACAATAACTCTTTGAGGCATTTCTTCAAAGAGTCTTTCCACCAAGGGATTTCGATACCGTAGGTTTGCTTGATTTTCGTCTTGTCGAGCACGGAGTAGTGCGGACGTGCGGCAGGCGTGGGGTATTCCTCGGTGTGGAGCGGGCGTACATGGCATTTGTCGGAAAGACCGGCAAGTTCGTGGATGGCGCGCGTGAAGTCGTACCACGAGCAAACGCCCTCGTCGGTAAAGTGGTATACGCCGGGGCGCACGCCCTTGTCGACGGCCGTCATGATAGCCTCCGCAAGGTCGCGGGCATAGGTCGGCGTGCCGATTTGGTCGAAAATCACGCCCAGTTCCTCGCGCTCCTTTCCGAGACGCAGCATTGTCTTGACAAAGTTGTTGCCGAAGGTGGAGTAGAGCCACGCTGTGCGGATGACCATCGACCCCGGGCAGTTACGGATAACGGCTTCCTCTCCGGCGAGCTTCGTGCGGCCGTAAACGGAGTTGGGACAGGTGTCGTCGGTCTCGGTATAGGGGCGGCAGGCAGTGCCGTCGAAAACGTAGTCGGTCGAAACCTGTATCATCGTTGCGCCGACAGCCTCGGCGGCATCTGCGAGATATTCGGGCGCAGTGTGGTTGAGCAGTTCGCAGAGTTCCGGCTCGCTCTCGGCCTTATCGACTGCGGTGAATGCGGCGCAGTTGATAATATGGCTGATGCCGTTCACCTCCACAAAAGAAAGTATGGCCTGACGGTCGGTGATGTCAAGTTCTTCCTTGTCGGTGAAGTAAAACTTGCAGGTGTCTGCATATTGCGGCGCAAGCACTTGCAACTCGTTGCCGAGTTGGCCTTTGCAACCTGTTACAAGAATGTGTTTCATTGCGTGTATATATATAATATTGTAGGTTCTCTTAAAACTCCAAAGGTTCTTCCTTGTCTTTGAAATAATAGTCGGACAGGCGGGCGAGCAGCGCGGATATTTCGGCAGCCGCCGTTGCCGTTTCGGGCGATACGGGCCGCTTTTGCAGGCGCAGCATCATCACGCCGTAGAGTAACTCGAAGCAAGTTTGCAGTTCGGGTGTTTCGCTTTCGGCGTTCCTCTTGCGCAGTTCCACGATATAGGGCAGCACTTTCAGGTAAAGCGCCTGGTAGGAGGGAAACTTGGGACTATTGGTCAGCGCGGTATGAAGTTCGCTGAGTTGTTGCAGCACGTTGCGGCTGATGGGCAGATGCCCCTGCTTGCGCAGGCCTTCGGATTTCATAATGCTGCAAAAGTCGGCATACCAGTTTTCGGCGGCCTGCTTCTCGGCATCGTCCTTGAACGTGAAACGGCTAAGATATTCCTTGCCGATGCGTTCGGCATCGCAATCGTAGGCGCGCAGCAAATCCTCCACCTGCCAAAGGTAGAGCAGATATTCTGCGCGATTGGTTTTGCTAAGTTTCTCTGCAATAATCATGCTCAATAGATAGATAAGTGGAACAGCGTCATCACGGCGTAGATGACGGACGCTATCAGCACGATGGTGCCGATGGTGCGGTTGAGGCGCAAGATGCCGCGCACGCCGAAGTTCTGCTTCATACGGTTAATCACGTAAGTCAGTCCGAGCCACCAGAGCATCGCGCCGCCCACAATGGAGATGTAGCCCACGCACTGCCCGAGGAAGTTGCCGGGTATGACAAAGGTGAGCATGTTGTAGAGAGCGATAAAAAGGAAGATGATCAGCGGGTTGGAGAGCGTGACGAGAAACGCGGTCGAGAAGTTGTGCAGCAGCGTGCCCTTTTTCGTGGACACGGGGCGCAGGCACTTGCGCGGGTCGGTGCGGTAGAGGTACAGGCCGAAGATGAAGAGCATGATGCTGCCGATGAGTTTCATCCAGAAGAGGTTGCGCTCGTTGTCGATAAAGTCCATTACGAACGACATGCCGAGGCCCGTGACGAGGGCGTAGATGAAATCGCTCAATGCCGCGCCCGCGCCGGTGACGAGGCCGTAGTTGCGCCCCTTTTGCATGGTGCGCTGTATGCACAGAATGCCTACGGGACCCATGGGGGCGGAGGCGATAATTCCTACTAACATGCCTTTGAAGGCGAGGAGGGGTAAACTGGCAAATTCCGCAAATATATTGTTCATCTTCTTATCGTTTATAAAAAGTGTCCTGTTCTAATTTGTTGTTTGACAACGCTCCCGCAGCAGTTTCCGTGCGGTTTCGATGATGGTGTCGCGGTTGCGGGCATAGTCTTCGGAGGTGATGTCTGCGTGCACGTCTGGCTCGATACCGCTTTCGGTGCAAACCATGTTGATGTCATACATCGGGCACGCCGAGAAGCGCAGCGACCAGCCGTTGGGCAGTTCCGAGGAGAAGGGCAAGCCTGCGCCGCCGCCGGTCTTGTCGCCCACGACGATGACCTGCGGCAAATGCTTCACAAACATCACGAACGAGTTGGCCGCGCTGTATGTGCGGCGGTTGGTGAGCACGGCCACGGGCTTCTGCCAGCGCAGTCCCGGGAACGGATCAAGCGTCACGGCCTGCGGGGCTGAGAGGTCGACGTGCCCCGTGCCCGTCTTGTGGCTCATGTAGGCGATAGTCGTTGTGCTGTTGATGAATATCGAGGCCAGTTGCTGCGCGGTCGTCAGCAGTCCGCCGCCATTGTTGCGCAGGTCCACTATAAGTGCGTCGCAGAGTGATAGTTCCCGCATCACCTCGTTGAGGTTGCCGTCGCCGATGGCCGTGTTGAAGGATGTGCAGCGTATGTAGCCGATGTTGTCGTCGAGCGTGCGGTATTTCAGTCCGCAGGTATAGCGGTAGTCTTCCGTGCGGCCGAGGTAGACGCGCTCCAAGGAGTCGGAATAGTTCATCGGATAGTCGTCGAACCATTTGCCGTAGCGGGCCACGTCGAACGGCGCATAGAGATTGGTGTGCCCGTCGCGCAGCTCCGCGAGCATCTTGCCGAAAATCTCAAACTGCTGCCGGTCGGTCAGTCCGTCGCTCACGGCGGCAGAGTAACGCGTGTAGACTTCGTTCCAATCCAGCCCATACTCCTTTTGCTTTTCTGCGAAGAAGCAATAATGCTCGTCTGCAATGCGCCAAAGCGCGTCGAAGTTGCCGCGTGCCGTGTTCTCTGCCACGTCCTCCTTGATGCAGCCGGCGCACAGCAGGCTTGCCGCTGCGAGGAGCGGCAGGAGGCGGAGCAATATGGAGCGAAGCAGGCGGGGCATAGTTTTGATGGGAACTTTGAAGGCTATATAATTAATGGAGACTATATATATAAATATTGTCTACTTTTTCTTGGGGCGGAAAATCGCGAGGCGGCGCACGTAGCCGATGACAAACTCATTGCGCCAAGCGTGGCGCTTGAGGTCGTTCACGTGGCTCTGCCGCACGTCGGCAAGATAGCCGAACGTAAGCACCGAGCCGCCCAAGGGTATGTCCAGGGTTGCCGTCAGGCGCACCGAGGGCGCATTGACGGGATAGGTGAAGCAGATGTTGTGGTCGCGATGACCGAGCGAAAAGAGTTCGTAGTACGATTGCCCGTAAGCAGGCGAGAACATCAGTCCTGCGAGCGGCACGTCTGCTCCGAGGCGGGCGCGCCATTCTCCGCGCTTCACGCGAAAGGTATATTCCGCGAAAGCAGATGCGGCGAGGTCGATGGCGGCGCGTCCCTGCGCGGGATTGTTGCCGTTGCGCGTGTTGTAGGTGAAACCGCCCGTGAACTCTGCCAGTCCGCCCACGGCGATGCGCCAATGCTTGGAGGGACGGAAATTGTAGTGCCAGCCGCCAGCGGCGGTGAAGTCGGCATCAAGTTCTTTCCCGTCGTCGGTGGGCGAGGAGAGGTAGTCGGCCTGTACGGAAAATAAGGCCATAGTGCTCACCTTGCCTTTGCCCCAGCGTGCCAGGCGGTCGCTGCGGTGCGTCAGGGAGAGCGCGGGGCCGGTGTACTCGAGCGGCGAGAGGTACGTGTCGAGCACGTTTGCCTTGCCGAAGCCGAAGAGCCACGTGTGCTCGGTGATGCTTGGCGCGGTGCTTTCCGCGGTGCACGGGGCGGCAACTTTCGTGCTGTCGCTTGCGGCAACAGCGTGCGGCGTTGTTTCTGCCAGGGCTGCGCAGGGCAGCAGACACAAAATATATGTGAGCAGGCGGCGCGTCACTTTTTCAGTCCTTTGTATATCAGCACGCCAATTACGACGGCCACGATGATAAGGATGGCGTAGCCTATTTCATGGCTGTATGTTGAGGCGAGGAGGTAAACGTCCTCCGTAGTCTTTAAGTCGGTGTAGCGGTAAATGCCGTAGCCTATCAGTGCCAGCACCGTGTTCCAGAGCCCTGCGCCGAGCGTGGTGTAGAGCAGGAACGGCGCAATCTTCATGCCCGACAGGCCGGCGGGGATACTGATGAGTTGGCGCACGGCAGGCACGAGCCGCCCGAAGAACGTGGAGGCTGCGCCGTGGCGGCGGAAATACTCCTCGGCATCCTTCACCTTCTCCTCATCTATGAGGCACATGTGCCCCAAGCGGCTGTTGGCGAATTTGTACACGATGGGGCGGCCGAGCCAGCGCGAAAGGCCGTAGTTGACCAGTGCGCCGAGGTCGGCGCCGACGGTGGCAAACACGATGACGAGGAAAATATTGAGGCTGTCGTCGGCCATGGCTTTCCACGCGGCGGGCGGCACTACCACCTCCGAGGGAAAGGGAATAAACGAGCTTTCGATGGCCATGAACAAGGTGACCACCCAATAGTTGAGGTTTTCAAGCACCCAACGAAACAGTTCTGCTGTATCCATATTATATATTGGTTTATTAGTAGACGAGTTTACAAGTAAACGAGTAGACGAGACAAGAATGTCTTGCCAAATATTTTTACATGAGTAACTTGTCTTGTTTACTTGTTTACTCGTTTACTTGTTTACTAAAACGTTCATATCTATCAACCTACCGAGCCTTCCAGCGAAACGCTCAGCAACTTTTGCGCTTCAACGGCAAACTCCATCGGAAGTTTGTTGATGACCTCCTTTGCATAGCCGCCCACAATCAGTCCCACGGCATCTTCGGTGCTGATGCCGCGCTGGTTGCAGTAGAATAACTGATCTTCTGAAATTTTCGACGTTGTGGCTTCGTGCTCTACTATGGCATTGTTGTTGGCCACGTCGATGTAAGGGAACGTGTGCGCGCCGCATTTGCTGCCGAGCAGCAGCGAGTCGCACGAGGAATAGTTGCGGGCATCGGTGGCCTTGCTGCCCACCTTCACCAGCCCGCGGTAAGAGTTTTGGCTGTGCCCTGCTGAGATGCCTTTCGAGATGATGGTGGAGCGCGTGTTCTTGCCGAGGTGAATCATCTTCGTGCCCGTGTCGGCCTCCTGGTAATGGTTCGTCACGGCCACGCTGTAAAATTCCGCCTGCGCGTTGTCGCCCGAAAGAATGCACGAGGGATATTTCCACGTAATGGCGGAGCCGGTTTCCACCTGTGTCCAAGAGAGTTTCGCGCCCCTGCCGCGCAGATGTCCGCGCTTTGTCACGAGGTTGTACACGCCGCCGCGTCCCTGCTCATCGCCGGGATACCAGTTTTGCACCGTGGAATATTTTACCTCTGCATCTTCCATCACGACAATTTCCACAATGGCGGCGTGCAATTGGTTCTCGTCGCGCATCGGTGCGGTGCAGCCTTCGAGATAGCTCACGTACGCGCCGTCGTCGCACACGATGAGCGTGCGCTCAAACTGCCCCGTCTCGCGGGCGTTGATGCGGAAATAGGTGGAAAGTTCCATGGGGCAGCGCACGCCCTTGGGGATATACACGAAGGAGCCGTCGGAAAACACGGCGGAGTTGAGCGCGGCGAAATAGTTGTCGCGGTAGGGCACCACTGTGCCGAGGTACTTGCGCACCAGGTCGGGATTCTCGCGCACGGCCTCGCTGATAGAGCTGAAGATAATGCCTTTCTCTTGCAGCGTCTCCTTGAAAGTGGTCTTCACCGACACGGAGTCCATCACGGCATCTACCGCCACGCCAGCCAAAGCCATGCGTTCTTCGAGGGGAATGCCGAGTTTGTCGAACGTCTTCATCAGTTCGGGGTCGATTTCCTTTTCCCCGTCCTTGTTCTTTGACTTCTGCGTGGGGTCGGCGTAGTAGGAAATGGCCTGGTAGTCGATTTCCGGCAGATGCACGTGCCCCCAAGTCGGCTGCTCCAGGGTCTGCCAGTAGCGGAAGGCTTTGAGCCGGAAATCGAGCAGCCATTCCGGCTCGCCTTTCTTTTGCGAGATGAGGCGGATAACGTCTTCGTTCAGACCTTTCTCAATGATTTCGGTCTGCACGTCGGTGGTAAATCCGTATTCGTATTTCTTCTCGGCGGCTTCGCGCACGAGTTTGTTTTTTTCTTCCATATATAATAATGCCTTGCCGGCTTTAAGCGGCGGCAACTATCGGTCAAACCTTATCCAAGTGGTGTCGGCTTTTTCCTCTTCAACTTCATCGTTGTTGAAAAAGGCTTTCACGATGCCGGCCGTCGGTTTGTAGAGTTTCGACTCTGCTGCTTTCTGCTTGTTCATGATGTGGAGCGCGTCCATGGCGTTGAACACGCAGCTGATGAGCAGCGCGTATTTCAAGATGCCCACCAAGGCACCGAGTATGCTGTTGGGCATACCTAATTGTATGCCCTTTATGGCCTTTGTGAGCAGGTTGGCAACGAAGCCGAGGGCTATGGGCACGATGATCCAAAGGATAAAGAATGCCACGATGCTCGTGAACATATTGGTCTCCGTGCCGTCTACGCTGAGGTACTTGCCCAAAGTGGCGTAGCACGTTGCGGCAACGAACAGGCCGATCAGGAAACCGGCAGACGAGATTATTTCTTTGAGAAACCCGTTGCGCCAGCCGCTGAACGCCGCCCATAGCACGAGAATGATTACAAAGAGGTCAATCATAGGGGAGGAGGATCGTTTCTATATAATATTATATAGTCTCAATACGTTGGTTGCATTAAGTGTTAAGTGCCTGGAAGGCACTACTGAGCGAAGCGATGGTAACCGGGCACGAAGTGCTCGGAAAGAGTGGCAAGGGTGATGTGCCTGGAAGGCACTACGCCACAGGACATGCTCTTTAAACATTGCCACAGGCGTACTGCCTTCCAGGCAGAATCATTGCAATTACCGCTTCCGAGGACTTCGTCCCCGGTTACCATCGCTACGCTCTGTACTGCCTTCCAGGCAGTTAATTCCTTAATCATATTGCTTATTATTCAACCAACGGGTTAGTGGATATATTCGATAAATCAAACCGGCAGGCAAGCAATCGGGCACACCCGCTTGCCTGTCTGCCGAGAGAGATGTAGCTTATGCGTTGAGTTTCTGCTTGACTTCTATTTCCTGGAAGGTCTCGATGATGTCGCCTTCCTTGATGTCGTTGCAGTTGGTCAGGCTGATACCGCACTCGAAGTTGGTGTTCACTTCCTTCACGTCGTCTTTGAAGCGTTTGAGCGCGTTGATTTCGCCCGTGAAGATCACGATACCGTCGCGGATGAGGCGTGCCTTGTCGCTGCGCTTCACCTTTCCGTCTATCACGTAAGCACCGGCCACGTAACCCACCTTGGAGATGTGGTACACCTGACGCACCTCGATGTTGGCGGTAAGTTCTTCCTTGATAACGGGCTCGAGCATGCCTTCCATTGCTTCCTTAACGTCCTCGATGGCATCGTAGATGACGGAGTACTGTCGGATTTCCACGCCGTCGCGGTCGGCCAGTTTCTTGGCCTGTTGCGAAGGACGCACCTGGAAACCTACAATCACGGCATCGGAAGCGGCAGCCAGAGTCACGTCGTTTTCGCTGATCTGGCCCACGCCCTTGTAAATCACCTTCACCACGATGTTCTCCGTAGAGAGTTTGATGAACGAGTCGGCGAGTGCTTCCACCGAGCCGTCCACATCGGCCTTGACGATGATATTGAGTTCGTGGTAAGAACCCATCTTGAGGCGCTTGCCAATTTTTTCGAGCGTGAGCACCTCTCGCGTGCGGAGGTCTTGCTCGCGTTGCAATTGTTCGCGGCGGTTGGCAATCTCGCGTGCCTCCTGTTCCGTTTCCATCACGTGGAACTGGTCGCCGGCCTGCGGTGCGCCGTTGAAGCCGAGCAGCGTGGCGGCCATGGCGGGTCCCACTTCGTTCACGCGCTGGTTACGCTCGTTGAAGAGCGCCTTCACGCGGCCGAAGTTCGTGCCGGCCAGCACCACGTCGCCTTGCTTGAGCGTACCGTTGCTCACAAGCACCGTGGCCACGTAGCCGCGACCCTTGTCGAGCGATGACTCAATGACCGTGCCCGTAGCCTTGCGGTTGGGGTTGGCTTTAAGTTCGAGCATGTCGGCCTCGAGCAGCACCTTCTCCAAAAGGTCGGCAACGCCGATGCCCTTTTTGGCGGAGATGTCCTGGCTCTGATACTTGCCGCCCCATTCCTCCACGAGGAAGTTCATGGCAGCCAGTCCCTCCTTAATCTTGTCGGGGTTGGCGTGGGGCTTGTCTATCTTGTTGATGGCAAATACGATGGGCACATTTGCTGCCACGGCGTGGCTGATGGCTTCCTTCGTCTGCGGCATGATGTCGTCGTCGGCGGCGATGATGATGATGGCGATGTCCGTCACCTGTGCGCCGCGGGCACGCATGGCTGTAAAGGCTTCGTGGCCCGGGGTGTCGAGGAAGGTGATGTGGCGGCCGCTCTCGAGCGTCACGTTGTACGCGCCGATGTGCTGCGTGATGCCGCCTGCCTCGCCGGCGATGACGTTCGACTTGCGGATATAGTCGAGCAAGGAGGTCTTACCGTGGTCCACGTGACCCATCACCGTAACGATCGGGGCGCGGGGTTCGAGGTCTTCCTCGTTGTCTGCCTCCTCGGCAATGGCTTCCTGCACGTCGGCGCTGACAAATTCGGTCTTAAAGCCAAACTCCTCGGCCACGAGGTCGATGGTCTCGGCGTCCATGCGCTGGTTGATGCTCACCATGATGCCGATACTCATGCACGTGCCGATGACCTTCGTTACAGGCACCTGCATCATGTTGGCCAGTTCGTTGGCGGTTACAAACTCCGTGAGCTTGAGTATCTTGCTCTCGGCCTTAGCTTCGAGACGCTCTTCCTCTTGCTGGGCACGCGCCTGTTCGCGCTTCTCTTTGCGGAACTTGGCACCCTTGTTGCCCTTCTGCTTATTAGTGAGGCGTGCAAGCGTTTCTTTCACCTGCTTGGCTACGTCTTCTTCCGTCACTTCGGCCTTCACCTCCTTAGCCTTGCGGTTGCGTTCGCGCTGCTTCTTGCCGCTTTCCTTGCCTGCTGCGGCGGAGGCGGCTTTCTCGCCTTGGCGTTTGCGGTTGCCGCCCGCGCTGGCTGCGGCTGCTTGGTTGGCAGCGGCGTTCACGTCCACGCGCTCCTTGCCGATGCGCTGGCGTTTCTTCTTTTCGCCGGTGGCCTGTGCGTTTTTGGATTCGCGCTCTTTGCGGCGTTCTTCCTTCGATTTCTTCTTGGGGCGCGTGGTGGCATTGATGCTGCTCAGGTCGATGGTGCCGAGCACCTTGGGCGCAGTGATTTCAGCCTGCGTGTGCAGTTTGAACACGCCGTCGCTCTCTTCGCCGATGGCCTTTGCGCGTTCCTCCACAGAGGGGCGCGGCTTGCGCTCCTTGTGCGCCTTGGCAGGCTCGGCCGTTTCGGGCTGTGCCGGTGCGGCGGGCTTGGCGGGCGCTTCCTCCGCTTTCGGCTGCTCGGGGGCGGGAGCGGCAGGTTCTTCTGCCGGCTCTTCCTTGGCGGCAGGCTGCTCGGGGGCTTTCGGCTCTTCGGGCTGTTGCGGGGCTGGGGCTGCCTGCTCGGCGGCAGGCTCGGACTTGGCAGCCGGCTCGGACTTGGCGGCAGGCACTTCCTTAGCGGCAGGCTGCGGGTCGCCGCCGAGATGGTTGAGGTCAATCTTGCCTTTCGTCACAATCTGCGGCTTCAGTTCTTCGGGCACGGTGGTTTCCACTACCTGCGGCTCGGGCTTCTGCTCCTTCACGGCCGGACGCTTGTCCTTCTGGCGGTTTTGCAGCAGTTCCTCGGCCTTGTTGCGCAGCATCTTGTCTGCGCCGAACTCCTCCTTGAGCAGTTCGTATTGCTTGTCGTCAATCTTTTCGCTGGGCACGGCGTTGATTTTGTGGCCCTTCTTGGCGAGGAAATCGACAATCGTTTGCAGACCGACGTTGAATTCTTTAATTGCTTTGTTTAATCTGATACTCATTTCGTATGTCAGTAGACGAGTTTACAAGTAAACAAGTATACGAGACAAGAATGTCTTGCCAAATATTTTTACATGAGTAACTTGTCTTGTTTACTCGTTTACTCGTTTACTTGTTTACTAAAATTGTTTGCTTTTTCTAATCACTATTCACTCTTATCGTCGTCTTCAAACTCGGCTCGGAGGATATTGAGCAGTTCGTCCACGGTGTCTTCTTCGAGGTCTGCCTTTTCGATGAGCATTTCGCGGGGAGCGTTGAGCACTTCCTTGGCCGTGGTGAGCCCAATCGCCTTGATGGCGTCGATGACCCACTGGTCCACCTCGTCGCTAAACTCATCGAGATAGATGTCTTCGGTCTCTTCGTTGTCTTCCACCTCGCGGAACACGTCGATGGTATATTCCGTCAGCATGGAGGCGAGCTTGATGTTCATGCCGCCCTTGCCGATGGCGAGGCTCACCTCTTCGGGACGCAGGTACACCTCTGCCTTGTGCTCCTCTTCGTTGAGCGTGATGCTGGAAATCTGCGCGGGGTTGAGGGCGCGCTGAATGAAGAGCGAGGGGTTGGCGGTGTAGTTGATCACGTCGATGTTTTCATTGTGCAGCTCGCGCACGATACCGTGGATGCGGCTGCCCTTTACGCCCACGCAGGCACCTACGGGGTCGATGCGGTCGTCGTAGCTCTCAACTGCAATTTTGGCGCGCTCGCCCGGAATGCGTGCGATGCGGCAGAGGCGGATGAGGCCGTCGGCGATTTCGGGGATTTCCGTTTCGAGCAGTCGTTGCAGGAACATGGGAGAGGTGCGCGAGAGGTAAATCTTGGGGTTGCCGTTGGCATTGTCCACACGGTCGATGACGGCGCGCACGGTGTCGCCCTTATGGAAGAAGTCGCGGGGAATCTGCTGCGACTTGGGTAGGTAAAGTTCGTTGCCCTCGTCGTCCATGAGGAGCGTCTCGCTCTTCCACGTCTGGTAAACCTCGGCTGCGATGATTTCGCCCACGCGGTCCTTATATTTATTGTATAGAGCGTCGTGCTCGAGCTCGAGGATTTTGCTGGCGAGCGTCTGGCGCAGCGTCAGAATGGCGCGGCGGCCGAAGTCGGCAAACTGAATGGGTTCGCTCACGTCTTCGCCCTCTTCGTAGTCGGCGTCGATTTCGCGTGCCTCGCTCAGGGAGATTTCCTTGTTCTCGTCGGTCACCTCGCCGTCGGGCACCACCACGCGGTTGCGGTAGATTTCGCAGTCGCCCTTGTCGGGGTTCACGATTACGTCGAAGTTCTCGTCCGAGCCGAACAACTTGGCGATCACGCTGCGGAAACTCTCTTCGAGCACGCCCACCATCGTGGTGCGGTCGATGTTTTTGGTCTCCTTAAATTCGGCAAAAGTTTCAATCAGGCTGATGCTCTCGTTCTTTTTTCTTGCCATTGGAATGATAGAGTTTTTTAGAATTGCGGTAGCGGCGGCGCGGCCGACTGCGCAACTTGCTTATTTATATTATTGTGATTTATTTCTAAAACAACACCAACCCGGCATTTTCTTTTCAGATGCTATTCGGGTTGGCGGTATGGGGCATTGACGATGGCTATTTGAAGTCGATGTAATATTTCGTCCACTTCACGTCGGCAAAGTTAAGGACTACGTCGCGTTCCTTCATTACGGGGCGCTTCTTGCCTTCTTCCTTTACCTTTTCAGTTACGGTGACGGTGAACGATTCGGGCTGCACGCCTGTGAGCGTGCCGAAGAGTTTCTTGCCCTCTGCGGTAAGCACCTCCACGGTGTCGCCCTGATGGATTTCGTACTGCTTATGCACCTTGAAGGGCTGCCCGATGCCCGCGCTTCCCACTTCCAGTTCAAAATCTTCTTCGTCGCGGTTGAGACCGTCCTCGATGAAGCGGCTCAGCGCCACGCAGTCTTCAATCCACACGCCGTCCTTATGGTCGATTTCCACCACGATGCGGTCGTCGGTGCTAATGGTGAGGTCGGTCAGGAAGTAGTCTTTCCCTTCGAGCCACGTGTTTACCAAATTTTCTACAACGTTCTTATCAATCATTGCTGTTATATTTAACAAGAAGTGAGGAACTTTTGAAAGCCCCTCACTTCATCTGCGTGCAAAGTTACGAACAAATCTTTGCTTTGCAAACTTTTTCGCGCTTTTTATATAAGAAAAGCGCAATTTTCGGTCATAAAATGGTTTGGCTCTTGCATTGCGCAAGGTTTTTCCTGGTTTGAGTATGATGTGCTTTATCTAAAAGCGTACGTTTTCAACAGACGATTTCTCGCCAAGTCAAAGCGAACAGGTTCTCTTTGGTCTATTGGCTTTACGAAAACGTTCTAAAATTCCCTTTCTCCGTTTTATTTTCCGCCTTTTTGTGCACTCTCTGCGCACGGAAAGGCGTTTTTTTTGCTTTTCACGTGGGAAACTTGTAACTTTGCCCGAGTTTAGAGATATAATGTACCAGTATTTCCGCACATATTTGCTGCTGCTCTGCACTTGCCTCGCCACTTCGCTCTTTGCAACCGGCGGCGGCGAGAAAAAGCAGTTTACGCTCGTCATCGACGCGGGCCACGGCGGGCACGATGCCGGTGCCTGCGGCAAATATGGCAAGGAGAAGAACATCAACCTCAACGTTGCGCTTGCTTTCGGCAAACTCGTGGAGAGCAACTGCCCCGACGTGAAAGTGGTGTACACGCGCAAGAAAGATGTCTTCATTCCTTTGCAGCGCCGCGCCGACATCGCCAACAGCAACAAGGCCGACCTCTTCATTTCCATACACACCAACGCGCTGCCCGGCGGCAAAATCGCCTATGGTTCCGAGACCTACACGCTCGGTATCGCCCGCGCGGCCGCTAACCTCGAAGTAGCAAAGCGCGAAAACTCGGTCATCACCTACGAAAGCGACTACAAGACCACTTACGAGGGCTTCGACCCGAGCAAGGCCGAGAGTTACGTGATTTTCGAGTTCATGCAGGACCGCTACATGAAGCAAAGCGTAGAACTGGCGCGGCAAATCCAAAAGAACTACGCCGCCGCAGGCCGACAGAACAAGGGCGTGCATCAGGCGGGCTTCCTCGTGCTGCGCAACACCACGATGCCAGCCGTGCTCACCGAACTGGGTTTCATCAGCACGCCGCAAGAAGAGAGTTACCTGACTTCCGACCGTGGTGTGCGCGAACTGAGCCGCAGCATCTACAATGGCTTCATCGCCTACCGTAAGCAGCACGACAAGGCAGCCGCGCCCGTTGCCCCTCTGCCCGCAGACCCGAAAGACGATGCGCCGGCACCCGCCAAGGAAACGCCCAAACCGGCAGAACCGCCTGTGCAGCCCGCCCCCGCACAGCCTGACAACAAACCTGCCGAAACGCCCGACGCAACTGTGCCCTCCGAGAAAAGCAATGCGCAAAAGCATACGCCCGAGACCATCAAGAATCAAGCGGGCGAAGTGTCCGCTCCGAGCGAACCTGTCGCCGAGAACCGCCCCGTCTTCAAGGTGCAAATTCTCGTTTCAAGCACGAAACTCCGCGCCTCCTCGCCGCGCTTCAAGAAGCAATCGCCGATAGATTGCTACCGCGACGGCAATCTCTACAAATACACCTGCGGCAGTTCCGCCAGCTATGCGGAGATGCGCTCCAAGCAAAAGAAGCTCTCCGAACTCTTCCCCGGCTGCTTCATCGTGGCATTCCTGGGTGGCGAGCGCATCGACCTCAACGCCGCCCGGAACATGGCGAAAGGGAAATAACACAACAACAGCAACTCAATTTTGCAGATTATGAAATATTTTACCAAAGAAGTGAAAATAGCCCTCACGGCCATCGTGGCAATTGTTTTGCTCTTCATCGGCCTGAACTTCCTGAAAGGCATCAACGTGTTCCAAAGCACACAGACCTATTTCGTGAAGTTTAAGGACATCAATGGCCTCGTGGTGTCGAACTCTGTCTTTGCCAACGGCTACCCCGTGGGCATCGTGCGCACCATCGACTACGATTACGAGCGCGGCGAGCACGTGGTGGTGGGCATCGAGGTGGACGATGACATGCACATTCCCAACGGCACCCGCGCCGAGCTGGAAGCGGAACTGATGGGCGGCGTGCGCATGAACCTCGTGCTCGGTCCTAACCCCACGGACAACCTCACGCCCGGCGACACAATCAGCGGTGCCTTCAAGCAGGGACTGATGGCGAAGGCCGAAGACCTGCTGCCCGTCGTTGAGAAAATGCTGCCGAAGCTTGACTCCATCATGGACAACCTCAACCGCCTGACGGGCGACCCCGCTTTGCAGCACACACTCGCCAACGCCGAAGCCATGACGGGCGACCTGCGCAAAACGGCTGCGCGTCTCGACCAGATGATGCAGGGTGACATTCCGCAAATGCTCGGACGCTTCAACCGCGCCAGCGCAAACCTCGAAACGCTGTCTGCACGTCTGGCCGACGTAGACGTAGCAGCAACGATGAGCAGCGTGAACCAGACGCTTGACAGTGCACAGCAACTCATCGGCAAGCTCGACACGAAGATGAGCAGCAAGGACAACACGCTCGGTCTCTTCCTCAACGACCGCAGCGTCTACGAAAATCTCAATGCTACCCTTGCCCACGCCGACTCTCTGATGATTGACCTCAAAGCGCACCCCAAGCGCTACGTCCACTTCTCCGTGTTCGGGAAAAAGGATAAGTAAGAAAACTTTGTCAAAACACATTAGCGGGCATTTGCAACGCGTGCTTCTACCCCATTTCACGAGGGTGTGCCATAATTGGCGCACCCTCGATTATTTTGGGCGGGTGGTAATTTCAGCCCGCCCCTAACCTGCTAACCACACTTATAGCAAGGTTCTTCATGTATTCTATCCAGCCTTCATTTTCACCAAGATATTTTTTATTTCCTCCGAGAAAATTTTTCCTATCTACCTTATATTTTTTACTATCTGCGCAGAAAAAGTTTGTTACAAAGTTTGTAACATGTATTACAAAGTTTGTAACGCTTGTTACAAACTTTGTAACAAAAACTTTCTTATAGGATAATGAAAACTTTCAAGGAGAAAGGAAAAAATAGCTCCTTGAAAGCAAAAAAATGCTGCTTTGAAATTTTCCGTATATGCGCATTTAATTGGAACAAAATTGTATATTTGCATTTCCATAACCAAGACAACCATCATCTAATACCATGAGCAAACGAAACCAACGCTTAGAGCTGTTGCGCGTCATACTGGAAAATCAGGCATTGGCCGGTCAGGAGGAGATCTTGGCAGAACTCCGCAAGCACGGCGTCGAAGTGACGCAGGCCACCCTCTCGCGAGATTTGACCAAACTCCATGCCGTGAAGACGCTCGACCGCAACGGTTACCGCTATGTGCTGCCGCAGAGCACGCTTTATAGCCATGTAGTGGAGCCGAAAATCATTCCCGAATTCCTGCGCAACAGCGGATTTACGCAAATCACCTTTTCAGGCTCGCTCGCCGTGCTCCACACGCGATCGGGCTATGCAGCCGGCCTTGCCTCCGACATCGACAGCCACCACTTGCCCAGTGTGGCGGGCACCATTGCCGGCGACGACACCATTCTGCTCGTAACCTCCGAGGGCAGCACCCGCCAGCAACTCATCGACGAACTGGCCACGATTATCCCCGCCGTCAAGAGCGTTTTGCTATAAACCAAAAAATAACTACCATGACCGTTCAGAAAAGACTTTACCGCAGCGCAACCGACCGCAAGATCTTCGGGATTTGCGGCGGAGTGGCAGAATATTTCGACATCGACCCAA
Source organism: Bacteroidales bacterium (assembly GCA_004556745.1). GTDB lineage: Bacteria > Bacteroidota > Bacteroidia > Bacteroidales > Bacteroidaceae > Alloprevotella. The sequence continues at coordinate 38,671 of SFFY01000035.1, forward strand.
CCATTGTGCGCCTCGCGCTGGTGCTGCTCTGCTTCATCACGGCCTTTATCCCCGTGACGCTGGGCTATGTCATCTCCGCCCTAATCGTGCCCGATGCGCCCCGCAGCTAACGGAGCAGGAATAGAAGGAAAAACTGCTTTTGTGCGAGGAATTTCTAAAAAAATCGCAGAAAGGCTTTGCTGTTTCAGAAAACTGCCGTAAATTTGCAGTCGAAAATCAGAACGGGGTGCGTTCTGATAGAAATTTGAAAGTTTGGGGTATGGTGTAATTGGCAACACTACAGATTCTGGTCCTGTCTTTCCTGGTTCGAGTCCGGGTACCCCAACAAGAAAAAGGTTTGCAACTTTCGGTGCAAACCTTTTTCTTTTATCTATGTCCGAGAGAGCGTCTATCGCTTCAGTTTTGCCTCAATTTCTTCCAAGGTTCGGCGATAGTCCTTCACGGTAGAGAGGTCCTTGGTCACTTGATTGCAAGAATAAATAATGGTGGAATGGTCGCGCCCGCCAAACCGTTGCCCGATTTGCAGGTAGGGCATGTCGGTATATTTATGACAAAGGAAAATGGCCAGCTGGCGGGCGCGCACAATTGCCTGCTTGCGGCTCTTGGAAATGAGGTCTTTCGACTTGAGCGCGAAGTGCTGCGCCACGGTCTGTATGATGTCGTCGGCCGTAAGCTGCTTCTTTTCCAGATTGACGGCGCGGGCCACTACCCGCTCGGCCAAAGCGAGGTCAATCTCGCAGTTGTCCACCACGGAATAGGCCATAATGGAATTGACGATGCCTTCGAGTTCGCGCACGCTGCTCTCCACATTCTTGGCAATAAACGAGATTACGTTTTCGGGGAAGGTGAGTCCGTCGCGCTTGATTTTGGAGCGAAGGATGTCGCGGCGCAGTTTCACGTCGGGGCGTTCCATCTCTGCCACCATGCCCCACTTGAAGCGTGTGAGCATGCGCTCCTCAATGCCCTCGAAGAGCACGGGCGGGCGGTCGCAGGTGATGACGATTTGCCGGCTGTTCTGCTGCAAATGGTTGAAGATGTGGAAAAATGCGAGCTGCGTCTTGGCCGTCGTGATTTCCTGAATATCGTCGATAATCAGGACATCGATGGTCTGATAGAAGTTGATGAAATCGTTTTGCGTGTTCTTGCGCACCGACTCCGTGTATTGCGTCTTGAACACGTGCGCCGAAACAAACAGCACGCGCATCTCGGGGTGCAACTGCTTGGTGCGCACGCCGATGGCATTGGCGAGGTGCGTCTTTCCCACACCCGAAGGCCCGTAGAGGAAGAAGGGGTTGAAACTGCCGCGACCGGGATTTTCGGATATATTAAGTCCCACGGAGCGCGACAGGCGGTTGGCTTCGCCTTCAAGGAAGTTGTCGAACGTGTAAGAGGGGTTGAGATTAGGGTCGAGGGGCAGCACGCGGCGCGTCTGCGGCGTAACGACCTCCGGCTTCCGGGCTTGGATTTGCTGCTCGCGTTCCTGCTCTGCCTTGTTGCCGGCTTCGGTGTTCTCCACCTGGTAGCGCAGCCGCGCCGACGGACCGAAGACCTGCGCCAACGCGTTTTTCAACTCGCCGGCAAAGCGTTCTTCAATGATTTCAGGAAAAAAGCGATTGGGCACACCGACAAACAGTTCGCCATTGGCGAACCGTATCATCTTCAAAACGCTGAACCAGGTGCTGTAATCTTGCTGCGACACTTGGTTGCGTAGGCAGTCTAAAAACTCCTGCCATTTAAGGTCGGGTGTGTCGGTCATCGAAAAAAAAATAGGTTTCTTTGTTAGTAGACGAGTAGACAAGTAAACGAGTATACGAGACAGAGATGTCTTGCTATACAATTTATACATAAGTAACTTGTCTTGTTTACTTGTCTACTCGTTTACTTGTTTACTAAATAGGTTAACTGCGATGATTGTGTGCTATTGGGAATGCAAATTTCCATTTTTTTTTTGATATTGCCAATATTTGCAGTTCCAAAATCTGCCCCTTTCTTAGTAGCAAAACGGCAAAAAGAGCGACAAAGCCCTTTCAACGCACACGGGATGAGGTGGTTGTAAAAAAAGATTTTTATTAAAATATTTTTTGTATTTCGAGCCGTTCCACAGAAACGGGCAAAGGGCGAAAAAGGGGCGTTTTGCATGCGACAAGCCGCCGCCGTTTGGGCATTTGAGCGGTAATTATTATATTTGCACCAATGTTAAAGGCATTTTTGCCACAAGAAAATGAACGATTTTATTTTTTACGACAACTTAGACAACAAGAGACAACTCCGAGTCTGACAATTTTGCGCTTAATATGACGACAACAAAGACAACTGGGCGTATTTTATACGCCCGCCTCGCATGCTAAAAGACAACTGTAAGTTGTCAAGAGTTGTCCCAGTTGTCGTCATATTAAATGGCAGCACAGAAAAAAAAGTTGTCAAAAGTTGTATAAGTTGTCGTAAAAAAGAGAAAAGATTTAGTAAACAAGTAAACGAAACAATCCTATGCGAAGTATCATCATATTCCTTTCAGCCTTCCTCTGCTCCACATTATATATATATGCACAGCCGCAAGTGGAGTTCGCCCCCGGCACACGGCAGGAACTCGGCACGCTACTCTGGCACACGCCGCGCGAGGCCGTGTTCACACTGACCAATAAAAGCACGCGCCCGCTCGTCATCTCCGAAGTTCACCCCGACTGCGGCTGCACGGACGCGCGGTGGACCACTTCGACCATCAACCCCGGCGAGGCGGGCACCATTACCCTGCGCTATGACGCGGAACTCTTGGGACATTTCAACAAGAACGTGGCCATCACGGCGCGCTTCGCCGAAGCGGGCGAGGAGCACGCCGCCGACAACGTGGAGCGGACGTATTACGTGACTATTGGCGGCGAGGTGTCGATGACCAAAGGAGCAGACGTTTCGGCAGACTATCCTTACCAGATAGGAGACATTTACCTGAGCACCGACGATGTGGAGTTCGACGACGTGCATCGCGGCGAATTGCCCGAGAAGACGCTCTACGTGTTCAATAACAGCAAAAAGTCGTACGCCCCCGCCCTGATGCACCTGCCGCGCTACCTCATCGCCGAAGCCTCTCCGGCACTCATACGTCCGGGACGCACGGGACGCGTAGTGCTGAAACTCAACAGCGACTTGTTGCCCGCCATGGGCCTGACGCAAACCAGCATTTACCTCTCACTATTTCCCGGCGACCGCGTGAAGCGCGAGAACGAGATTAACGTAAGCGCCACGCTGCTGCCCGAGTTTATCGACACACCCTCTTCCGAGAAACTCGCCCCCATCTGCCGCTTAGACTCTACGCACATCACGCTCCCGCCGCTTGGCAAGAAGAAGCGCGTGACGGGACAACTCACCCTGCGCAACGACGGCAAGGCCCCGCTGGTTATCAGTGCCCTGCAAGTATATAATCCGGGATTGAGCGTGAGCCTCGGCAAGCAGAAAATCATGCCGGGCGAAAGCGAGAAACTCAAAATCACGGTAAACGCCAACAGCCACTACTTCAAGGGTCGCCGCCGCGTGCTCCTCATTACGAACGACCCCGCGCAACCCAAAACCGTGATTGACGTGATTGTCGGCAAATGAAATTTCTCCGCTTATATTTGGCAAGAAGAGAAAAAAGACGTAATTTTGCAGCGCAAAAGCAAAGGTCTCACGAGTAGGGGCGTTATGTAAAACGCCCGCCGCAGGAGATTTTACTATATTTATCGGAAAGTAGCGCAGTTGGTAGCGCACTACGTTCGGGACGTAGGGGTCGGGCGTTCGAGTCGCCTCTTTCCGACAAGCCGGTCGATAGACAAATTTGTTTATCGACCGGCTTTTTTATATCAACGATTTTATTTTTACGACAACTTAGACAACAAGAGACAACTCCGAGTCTGACAATTTTGCGCTTCATATGACGACAACATAGACAACGGGGCGTATTTTATACGCCCGCCTCGCAGCGCTGGAAGACAACTGTAAGTTGTCAGAAGTTGTCCCTGTTGTCGTCACAATAAATGGCAACCAAAAGTTACAAACAATGTTGTCAAAAGTTGTCTAAGTTGTCGTAAAAAAAAACAACATAAAATATATTATTTGCACTCCCGCCACCACGCTGTGCCTTCTGCCTTGCTGCACAGCATATAAGGCACGGCAATCACAGACACCGGGCGAGCAGAAGCATCGGCAGGCACACCCGTAGCGTCGTAAAGGTTAAAACTCAAATACGGCACGCCATAATCATTGAATTTACCTACAATGTCCTTCGCCGCGCTTTCGGAGAAATACGCCGTTTCGTATTTCTCGGGACAGACATAGACCAAAGGACCCACCTGCAACGCCACCTCGCCGCGTTGCGCCTTGCCCTCGGCATCGAGACGGCGCAACAGCTGCACATCAAACGGGAAATCCACAAACACCTCGTCGCCGCTGCGCCATTCGCGCTCAATCACCAAATAGCCGCGCTCAATCGTCGGTCGCTCCCACTCGTGCCCGTTCACGTAGACCGCAGGGGCGGTGCGCTCCTTCCCCGCATAGCAGAAATTTTTCCCGTCGCCTGGCCCGCGCGTTGCCCACAAAGGCATGCGCAGACGGAACTTAAACGGCAAATGCTTCTTGCTCAACCCGAGGAAACGGAATTTCACGCGTTCGCCGTAGGGCATCTCCGTGTTTTGATCCACAATCATGCTAAACTGCTTCGTGGCGATGCGCGTTGTGCTGTTGAGGAAAAAATTTGCATAGATTCCCTCCTTGTCCGTGCAGTACATCATGCCCGGCGCAGAGAGCAAAGCCTCGCTGGCCATGCGCCTGTCCTGCGTACCGCGCGGGTGGATGGTGTCGGCCACGGTGTGCAGCAGGGCGTTGAACACGAGGCGTTCCATGTCGTCGGCACGGCGTGCATCGCCAGTCATAAGCAAAAGCGAGGCATTTTGGTAGAGCGCCACGGCAGCCGCCTTGCCCTGCGCAGTGGCAAAGGGGTCGTCCGCCCCACCCACGATGCTGAATTGCCTGGCAACCGTCTCCTTATAATTATTGACTGCCAACTCAAAACCTTTCCATTGCTGCCGCGTCACCTCCACCGTTCTCGGCGTTGCATCAACGAGCATCGACATAGCCGCGCCGCGCAGGTTGGTGAGGTCTTGCCCCCATATCACCACGCTGTCGGGCGACACAAACTGCAGCGGTGCTTTCAGCCGCGTCTGCGCCGGGGAAAATGGCGCGAAGCAGGGGAGGAGCAAAAGCAAAAAGAAGAAAAAACAGCGTTTCATACAGAGGTAATTAGTTGTTTCTTGCTGCAAAATTATAGAAATATGCGGACTGCGCAGCGTTTACAGACATTATATTATATATAGGAAGCAAGAAAATCAAGTTTCACCCCCTTGTGAAGGGTTTGTGAATGGTTTGT
>SFFY01000078.1 GCA_004556745.1 Bacteroidales bacterium
AACTGAAAGCCGTAAACCATCTGGAACAGTGCCACAAGTCACAAGTGCTCAATTACCTGTTTTCCACCAAATCCAAACTTGGCCTCCTGCTCAATTTCGGGAACCACGAAAAGTTGGAATTTGAGCGCATAGTCCTATAATATATTTACCTAAGAATAATATGTTTACCCACGGAAGATATATTTTTGCCCACGAATCTCACGAATCTACACGAATCTCGTGCTTTGCATTTTAATGGCGACCTGTACGGTCGCACGAATCACACGAATGCAATCATTGAATTAGTGAAAATTCGTGCGACCGTACAGGTCGCCATTTTCGATGAGTTTTGAATTCGTGTAAATTCGTGAGATTCGTGGGCAAAAAAAATAAGCTAGTGGGCAATAAAATAAATTCCGTGGGAAAATAGCAGGAACAATAACATTAACCAATAATTTATCATAATGGCAACATCTAAAAAAGAAACAGTAGACCTCACCGTAGAGCAGCGACTCAAAAAACTCTACGAGTTGCAAACCATGCTGTCTGAAATCGACCGCATCAAAATCCTCCGTGGCGAACTCCCCCTCGAAGTGCAAGACCTCGAAGACGAAATCGAAGGCATGACACACCGCGTGGGCAAATTCACCGAAGACGTTGAAAATCTCAAAGCCGATATCGAAGCCAAGCAAAACAAAATCAACACGGCGCAGCAGGCTATCAACCAGTACAACAACCAGCTGCACGACGTGAAGAACAACCGCGAGTACGACATGCTGATGAAAGAAATCGAATATCAGACCCTCGAGGTTGAACTGCAAAACAAACGCATCGGCGAAACGCAACGCGCCATCGAAACCAAGCAGGCCGACATCGAAACTACGAAGCAAAACCTCGAAGAACGCCGCGCCGACCTCGACCTTAAGAAATCCGAACTCAACGAAATCGTTTCCGAAACCAAGGCTGAGGAGGAAAAGCTCCGCGAAAAGGCTAAGGCACTGGAATGCGAAATCGAACCGCGCCTCCTCACCGCCTTCAAGCGTATCCGCAAGAACTGCCGCAATGGTCTTGGCATAGTCTACGTACAGCGCGGTGCCTGCGGCGGCTGCTTCAACAAGATTCCGCCCCAGCGTCAGCTCGACGTGCGTATGCGCAAGAAAGTCATCGTCTGCGAATACTGCGGCCGTATCCTTATCGACCCCGAACTGGCAGGCATCCAGACCGAAACGCCGGAAGAAAAGCCCAAGCGCCGCGCTACTCGCACCACAAAGAAAAAGTAACCCTTTGTTTCATCCACACCACAATTATATATAATGGGAAAAGTCCTTATCATCGGCGCCGGCGGCGTGGCCACGGTGGCCGCGCACAAAGTGGCGCAAAACAGCGATGTGTTTTCTGAAATAATGATTGCCAGCCGCACGCAGTCGAAGTGCGACGCCATCCGCGACGCCATCGGCCGTCCCGACATCAAAACGGCACGCGTAGACGCTGACAACGTGGAAGAACTCTGCACGCTTTTCAACGAGTTCAAACCCAACCTCGTGATGAACCTCGCCCTCCCCTACCAGGATCTCACAATCATGGAAGCCTGCCTGCAATGCGGCTGCTCCTACCTCGACACGGCAAACTATGAGCCGAAGGACGAGGCACACTTCGAGTACTCCTGGCAGTGGGCATACAAGGAACGCTTCGAGCAGGCCGGCCTCACCGCCATTCTCGGCTGCGGCTTCGACCCAGGCGTAACGAGCATCTACACCGCCTATGCCGCCAAGCATCATTTCGATGAAATCCAGTACCTCGACATCGTGGACTGCAACGCCGGCGACCACCACAAGGCTTTCGCCACGAATTTCAACCCCGAAATCAACATTCGCGAAATCACCCAGAAAGGCCTTTACTGGGAAAACGGCAAGTGGGTGGAAACCGAGCCTCTCGAAATCCACCAGCCGCTCACTTATCCCGAAATCGGTCCCCGCGAGAGCTATCTGCTGCACCACGAAGAGATTGAAAGCCTCGTGAAAAACTATCCCACCATCCGCCGCGCCCGCTTCTGGATGACCTTCGGCCAGGAATATCTCACCCACCTCCGCGTGATCCAGAACATCGGTATGGCCAGCATCGTGCCCATCAACTACGAAGGCCACGAAATCGTGCCCCTGCAATTCCTCAAAGCCGTGCTGCCCAACCCGCAGGAACTTGGCGCGAACTATGAGGGACAGACCAGCATCGGCTGCCGTATCCGCGGCTTGAAGGACGGCAAGGAGCGCACCTATTACGTCTACAACAACTGCTCGCACCGCGCCGCCTACGAAGAAACGGGCATGCAGGGCGTGAGCTACACCACGGGTGTGCCGGCGTGCATCGGTGCCCGCATGTTTATGCTCGGCCTCTGGAAGCGTCCGGGCGTTTGGAACGTAGAGGAGTTCGACCCCGATCCCTTCATGGACGAACTCAACAAGCAGGGCCTGCCCTGGCATGAGGTGTTCGACGGCGATCTCGAACTGTAAAATCAATGAATAGGATTGTTTCTGTCTCCGGTAAAACTATGTTGATGGAAAGACATCAACACATCGCTAAACTCTTTGATGAAAATTTTTGAGTGACACGATAACGAAGTCAGGAAAACATCCCCGTTAAACCTAATGAGGCCAGGCAAGTTCAGTGGACTTTGCCTGGCCTCATTGAGTTTAACGGGGTGCCTTTGTTATAGAACCCACCTATAGATTATCTTCGTTTGCTATGCGCTTGGCAATTACGTGGGCACCATGAACAGCAAATGGCATATATCGACTTCTATGTTTGTTTGGCCTTTGCGCTCGCGCATATAGTCTACTGCTTGGCAGTGGAGCTCTTTCTTACGGGCATGCCCTGCCCCTCGACAAGGTCTATCAGAACGTTCAGCGCCTCGATTTTGAGGTTCGCTTTCGCCAATTCACGGTCTCTCTCCCTAAGGGCCTTGCGCAAGGCCGCCAATTCTTCATCTTTGCTCATTTCTCGCATGGTTGGAAGAATTTTTCTATTACGTCTTTGTCTGCCGGTAGCCATCTGACGCTATTCACCTCGTTCATCTCTAACCAGCGTGCATCTTCATGTTCCAGGAGCGATGGCTGACCGTTAAGGATGGTGCAAAGGTAGCAATGCATGGTGAGATGGAACTTGGGATAGTCGTAATCAATCGTTGTAAGTAGTTCTTTTACCTCTATCTCGGTGGCTAATTCCTCCCTAATTTCGCGCTTCAAAGCCTCCTCGGGAGTTTCCCCTGATTCAATCTTACCACCCGGAAACTCCCACCAGTCCTTCCATTCGCCATACCCGCGTTGGGTGGCGAAGAGCTTACCGTCTTGGAGGATGACGGCGGCTACGACTTCTACCTTTTTACGCGTTTCTATCATATCTCCTTAATTCCTAATGATTTCAGATACTCGTACGTACCGTTGTAGAACTCCGGCAAACGTGTCGGATCCTCAGGAAAGCCCTCCGGCGTCAACCTGTTATTGACACTCGGCACACAAATCGCAATGCCTTGACGTGCACGGGTCAGAAGCACGCGATATGCATTCAGCATGTACTTCTTTTCTTCTTGACCATTAGGCGTGTTGGCCACAGGCTTCCATTTGTCTTTCCCGTTAAACTTGAAATACTCCCAATGTCCGTCAACGTAACGCATATCTGCATCCCAAAGGACGCAGGCGAAATCCAATTCAAGGCCTTGCACCTGTATCTCTGTGGCAGCATCCTCGAGATAGTTGGAAGAGCGAACGTCTGTTTTATCTTCCAGAAACCAGTGTACGGCATTTTCATCTCCTTGTGCCAGGATATGAACAGCCAACGGCTTGAAACGAGCAGCCACTTTCGATACCAGCACTCCCGTCTGCTGACTGCCTCTTGCTTTACAGCGCAGCCATTCGCGCGCATTATCCATATCACGTGTCAGAACGATTGGATAGCCCTTCGCAGACACTTCTTTATATAAATCCTCAGCATCATCGTTGAACGAAAGCAATGAGTGTACAAATGATGATAGTCTTTCTGCCCTGAACGACCTGAGACTTACGGCAAGATGAAGGCGGTCTGAGAACGTTACCTTGCCGTTTCCTTTCAACAGCTCATTCACCTTGCCCTCGGCATATTCGGGTTCTGTAAGTTGATTGGAAATGTATACTTGCCAATGCTTGAAACGATTATTGAGAGAATCATTCAAGCGCAGACAGCAGGCTTTCGCCGGCCGCCTCTTCCTTTTCGCCAAGGTTCATGAAATGGAGGAGGGCGCGGTGGGCGGCGAGGCGCACGGCGCGGGGTGCGGCGGGGTCGGAGAGGGTAGTGCCGGTTTGGTCGAGAAACTCTGCGGCATCTCGCTCGTCACATCGTGCACCGCCGGAAAAGAGACGGCCCAGAAGCAGGTAACCGCACAGGCGCGTCATGTCGCCCTCGGCGGCTATCCATTCAAAAGCCTTGGCCGAGGCGCACGGCAGGCGGGAGAAGAGGTGGTGCACGGTACATTCCGCTTCTTCCGCAAAGCGCATCTGTTCCACCCAGATGTCCGCCAGCTCGCCGTCGAACCGCTCGGGCGGCATGAGCATGCCTGCCAAAAGGCGGCACTCGCGAATGTCCTCTTTCCACAGGGCGGCGGCGAGGTCGTAGTCGTGCGGCAACTCTTCAGCCATTTCGCGCAGGCGCGGCAGTTCCACGCCGAATATCAGTTTGTAGTTCAAGCCTTTCTGACGCATCGAGGCGGACGTCACGCCGTTCATCACGCCGCGCAGCGCGAGTTTTATGTAGCGCAGGCGGTCGGAAAGGGTGTCTGATTGCATTGTCATAGGAGTAAATGGGGTGTATTTTGCTGCGAAGTTACGATAATTTGCGTAAATTCGCAGCAGTTAAGTAGTAAACAAGTAAACGAGTAGACAAGTAGACGAGTTATAGCCATGCATTATCACGATTATGAGTCACTCCTTTCGCAGCGCGGCATCAAGCCCACGGCGGTGCGCCTGATTGTGGCGCGGGCGTTGGCTGAGGCTGAGGGTGCGTTGTCGCTCACCGACCTTGAGGCGCGGCTGGGCACTGTGGACAAGTCGGGCATCTTCCGCGCTTTGCGCCTGTTTGAGGAGCAGCATCTCGTGCACACCATCGACGACGGCACGGGGCGCACCAAGTATGCACTTTGCGCCGAGGGTTGCCAATGTGGCGAGGGCACTGAGGAGGCGTTGCACGACCTCCACGTTCATTTCCGCTGTGTGCGTTGCGGGCACACGGTGTGCCTGCGCTCTGTGCCCGTGCCGCTTGCAGGCGTGCCAGAAGGATATAGAATAACCGACGCTTCGTATGTGCTGCAAGGGTTATGCCCGAAATGCAGTAAAAAGACAGCGCACTGAAATGTTCATAGATATATACCATTCGGTGCACTCTGCGGGCGTTTTGCAAAACGCCCCTACTCGTGAGACCTTGGGCGTATTGATAATTATTGATTCGTAAAGTAGGGGCGTTTTGCAAAACGCCCGGAAAAATACCCCTTCCCAATCGGCGTTTATATATGCAATTTTTTACCCCGAAGACCCCAGCACACCCGTCACAAAGTCATTTATCTGTCTGTATTCAAGTGGCTTACGTGTGTATGGTTGAGGAGCCAAACCCGTCACAACCCAGCACAAAATGCTGGGCTGTTTTTTTGTCTATAATACCCGTCCGCCAAGAACTCTGAGGCGGATATTTTTTGCTATCCCCGAGCTATTTTTTCCTAAGTCCGTGATATTTTTCACTATCT
>SFFY01000036.1 GCA_004556745.1 Bacteroidales bacterium
ACAAAGACGAAGAAAATTATTCGGGAAGTCTAACACAAACTCAGACTCCTCCGACCACTAACATTTCCCAACCAAAATTTGAAAAAAATCTTACAACCACTACCACTTCTGACGTCTCCATGAGATGTCGTTTTGATAACGGAGGTGACACTTCAGGAAATATGACTTGCACAGTGCATTGGAGTAAATACTATTCCAAACCATCAACTACGCCAACGGCTTTTAATATGACCAATCACGAACAGATGAGACAATACTCCTCAACATCCAAATCTACGACTTTCGACAAAACGCACGCGGGATTCTCTGGCGGCATGTATATCTATTACTATTTTGAATGTAAGAACTCAAAATTTACAACAAAGACAGATGTTACATATTGCGTTGTAAAGCGTTAATGAGAAGTAGTACAAAACAAAAGAAGAAATGCGCACAAAGAAAGTTGTCGGTCAAGTGACCGTAGAAGAAAAGAATGAGATTCAAACGCTGTTTGAACGCCGTAACGGACTGAACGAATTGGCGAAAATAGTGACCGCCGAAAATACGGAACTTTACGAAAAGCTCGTGAAGGACATGGGCGAAACCGGCACTAAGTTTCAAAATTGGTGGGACATGATGTCACAAAAATACCAGTGGGAAAGTGCTGAAAACGGCAACTGGGAAATCAACTTTCAAACTTGTGAAATCTATTTGGTTATAGCATAGCCATGGCTTGTCAGTTACTATTCATCGGGACTACGGAGCTGCTTCTTATCGGCGGCATGGCTCTGTTGCTCTTCGGCGGAAAGAAACTGCCCGAAATGATGCGCGGTTTGGGGCAGGGTGTCCGAGAGTTTAAGAAAGGCGTGAATGACGTGAAGGCAGACATCAATGATGCGGAAGCTGATGCGCCATCTTCCGAGGACGAGGCATCAAATGCAGATAAGCCTGCTTCTGACCCAGACATCAAACACCCCAAAGCCAATGACTAAGTCGGGCGACGAGGAACTGATGACATTCGGCGGGCATTTAGAAGTGTTCCGCCGAATGCTTTTGCGCATTGCCGCCGTCAGCGGTGCACTGGCCGTGGCGGTGTTTTGCATGAAAGATGCTGCCTGGCGGCTGTTGCTGGCACCGAGTGAGCGGCAGTTCGCAACATACAGATGGATTGAGCAAGCGGCACAGGCGGCCGGCTTTGATTTTCAGTTTGAATCTTTCAGCGTGGACTTGATTGCCACCGACCTGTCCAGCCAATTCATGACACACATCACGACCTCTGTATATCTCGGGCTGTTAGGAGCATCGCCGTATATCGTGTACGAACTGCTGCGCTTCATTTCCCCTGCACTGTATGAGCACGAAAGGCGATATTCGCTAAGAGTGGTGGCGGTGGTGTACGCGCTATTCCTTATTGGGGTGCTGATGAGCTATTACGTGATATTCCCCATTTCGTTCAGATTCTTGGGGACGTACCAAGTGGCGGAAAGAATACACAGCACCATCACGCTTGACTCTTATATCTCTACATTCACAACGCTGACGCTCCTGATGGGCGTGGTGTTCCAGTTGCCCGTGCTGGCGTTCTTTCTGGGTAAAATGGGCATTGTGACAGCAGAGATGTTGAGGCAATACCGCAAGCATGCCTTTCTCGTAATCATGTTGGTGGCGGCCGTTATCACTCCGCCCGACTTGATGACGCTGCTGCTGGTATCTGTGCCCCTTTATCTTTTGTATGAAGTAAGTATCAGGGTTATAAAGGTGTCGGGAGGAAAAGCGGCGTGATTGTCTGTTTGAGGAATTGTGCTTCCCTTCTTCACCGGTTGTGCCCGCCGGCTTTGCCCGCCGTGCGATGCAATAGAAAAAGCTCCGTAGTGCAGGGTGTGCGCTGCGGAGCTTGCTGTTTAATATAAAGGTTTTATGATTGGGGTTATTGCTTTTGGCTGCTTGAAGCGAGGCGCTGCACTTCGCCGCTGCCTGCACCCTGTCCGCGATAGCGGCTGCGCGAGGCGTTAAATCGCCATTGCAGGGTTACGCCCAGCATGCGGCCTTCGCTGATGGTGGACTGGTTCATTTGCGTGAGATTGGTATAAATCGTGTTATCCCATTGGTTCTTGTTGAGCAAGTTGTAGCCGCGCACGGTGAGCGTGAGCTGATCTTTGAGCCACGACTTGCGCAGGCCGAGGCTCAGTTGGAAGTGGTCGCGGCGGGTGAGGCGGGCGTTCTGATAGTTACCGGCAGAGGAGTAGCTCATGTCGAGCATCACGGTGTACTTTTTCGGCAACTCGAAGCTGTTGCTCCATGAACCGTTGAATATGGGGTTTTTCGACTTCACCGTGCCCAGTCCGTCCATCGACATCTCAAACCACTGCTTCATGAGGTAGAGCGTCCACGTGGGGTGCCATATTTTCTTGATGACGGGCGATGCTGAAACGGAGGCGCTCAGCGTGGGAAAGGACTTGTTGATGTTGGAAATCTTTACCGCAGAACTGTTGCCCGGCACACGCTCAGCCCACATGATGACAGCATCTTTCACCTGCTGGAACGTGACGTTTGCTTGCAGGAACTTCCACACCGACACCGCCGACACGCTGTGCGTGAACGAGGGACGCAGATAGGGATTGCCGCCTTGCATCACGTAGCGGTTGGCATAGGTCACGTTGTTCGAGAGGTCGTTGTATGACGGACGCTGGGTGGTGGAACTATACGAAAGCATGAGCTGTGTTTTCCCCACAGGGCCGGCGAGGCTTAGTTTCGGGAAAAGATTGTCGTAGGTGCGGCATTGTCCGGGCTGCTTCACGTTGTTAGCGAAATAGTCGAACGACACGTGCTCGAAGCGCAGTCCTGCCGAGAAGTTCCATTTCTTGATGTTGCGGGCGTATTCGGCATAGCCTGCCACGGCCTGCTGGAGCAGTTCCGTGCTGGAGCTTTGCACGCCCCAGGCGGCGGTTTCCTCCGTGGCGTTTTTCACGATGTAATCGTCCGTGCGGTCAGTGAGGCTCGCCTGCACGCCTACGCCGAACTTACCTCCGCCAAGCGGCACGCCGTAATGGATTTTGGCTGCGCCCGTTATGCTTTTGATGGGGTTGTCGGTATCAACCTTGCGGTCGTCGGCAGTTTGGCTCTGCTCGTCGCTCGTTTGCGACTGGTTGGCGCGCTGCATGTAGAAGTCGGCGTCGATGTTGAGTTCCTGCTTGCCAAACTTGCCGTAGTAGTAGGCATTGAGCTGATGCGTGGGCTCTGCTTCGTGGTTCATCAATATTTCAGAGCGCAGCACGTCGCTCGCCGCTCCGTCCTCGAACACCTGGCTGTTCAGGCTGCCCGAGGCCTTGAAGGGCAACTGGCGGTCGTAAGCGTAGCGCATGCCGAGCGAGCTTTCGCCTTTGAGGTCGAGGTTGAAGCCGGCGGTAGCATTCACGCGCTTATAGTCGAAGGAGATGCGCTGCGTGAAGTCCTGTTGCCATGTGTGGTCGCTGAAAATCGTTTGCACCGTCTGGGAGGTCGATTTCATTTTCCACTGCGTGAAATTTCCCTCAGCGAAGAGTTCCAGTCCTTTATGGCGATAGCGCATATTGAGCTGTCCCGACTCTTTGGGGTAGAAAGCCTGATAGAAATTGGCGATGGCATCTACTCCGAAGCCGTCGCCGGCTCGTTTCACGGTGCGAATGCGTACCACCGCGCCGACGCTCGAGTCGTAGCGCGCTCCGGGGTTTTGGATCACCTCTACGCTCTTGATGTCCTCCGAGCGCAGGCGTTCCAGTTCCTTAGGGTCGCGCATTTCGCGCCCGTTGATGTAGAAGAGCGGCGTGCCCTTGCCAAGCACCTCGATGTTATCGTCGCTGTTCCTGTTCAGTCCGGGCACGCGGGCAAGCAGGTCTTTGGCATTGCCCGACTTGGAGAGCACGGTGTTCTCTACCGTGGTGACGATAGCGCCGGCTTCGAGGCGCGAAATGGGGCGGCGTGCCGACACCACGGCTTCGCCCAGCAGGGAGTCGGTGCTTTCGAGCAGCAGGCGCGGGCGGTGCAGCAGCGTGTCGGCGGGCAGTGTGAGCGTGCGGTAGCCGAGGGAACTGAGGCGTACGAGGCACGGCTTTTCGGGCAGGCTGATGCTGAATGTGCCGTCTTCTTTGGCCATAACGCCAGTGATGACGGCGGAGTCGCCCTTTGCGAGTAGCACTATGTTGGCAAAGGGTATGGGTTGGTCCTTTGCATCGGCCACCGTGCCGCCGCCCGTCTTTTGGGCAAAGGCTGTCGCCGCCGGGAGAAGCAGGAGGCAGAGTGCCGGGAGTCTTTTCAAAAGTAAGTTCATGGGGATAAGATTAATGTGTGTTTTATTTACGACAACTTAGACAACTTTTGACAACATTGTTTGTAACTTTTGGTTGCCATTTATTGTGACGACAACTGGGACAACTTTTGACAACTTACAGTTGTCTTCCAGCGCATGCGAGGCGGGCGTATAAAATACGCCCCGTTGTCTATGTTGTCGTCATATGAAGCGCAAAATTGTCTGACTCGGAGTTGTCTCTTGTTGTCTATGTTGTCGCAAAAAATAAAATCGTTTTAATATATAATATGCCATGGGCGGCAACAAGAGGGGCGAAAATTCGGATTGTTCATTATTCCGCCCCGCATTGGCGCATCGCTTCCGCCACGTCTGATACTTTGACGCGCAAAAGCTGCATTTGCTTCACGAGTCCTGGAATTTTTTTCTGCAAAAGTTCGTCGCGGCGTTCTTCGAGGATGTGCTGCGCCGCCCCTTCGCTCACAAAATAACCCATGCCGCGCTTCATCAGCAGCACGCCGCGCGAGGAGAGCAGGTCGTAGGCTTTCACCGTAGTGTTCACGTTTACCTCGAGCAGCACGGAATACTCCCTTACGCTTGGCACGCGCTCGCCTTCTGCGTAGTTGCCGGCCAGGATTTCGTCGGACAGCCGCTCGGCTATCTGTACAAATATCGGTATGTTTTCTGAAAATATCATTTCCCAAAAAGTTTAGGTACAACAACTTGCATGCGGCAGAAGAGTATGTAGGAGGCAAATACGAGGCCTGCCGCGCCGGCAAACATCAGAACGATGAAGAGGATGCCTGTAAAGTCTTCGCCTATCTTTAATTGGAATTCGCGCGTGTCGATGCTGAGCAACATGTATCCGCTCAGTATGTTAGCGGCGAAGAGCACCACGCTCGTGAGAATGAACGCCCGCTTGCGGAACACAGCGCTGCCGAAAATGTAGACGGCATAGGTGAGCGTACAGGTGGCGATGATGGACCACAGCACGTAATAGGCCCTATCGCCGATTTGTATGGCGCTGCTGTTGAGGAAGTCGCCGATGTCGGTCAGTTCCTGCCACAGCACGGGCGCGATCCACTGCCCATTGCCGCCAATCGCCTCGGTTGTGAGCATTTGCGCCGCGTCGGCCGCGAGGAACACGGGGACGTAGAGCACCCAGTAGACGGGCAGGCAGAGTGTGAGGCGCACGAGGAATTTCTCCAAGTTGGTGGCGGGCAGCATCAGGGCGGTGATACGGGCGGTCTTGGAGTCGAGGTGGCCCAGGACCGCGCTACCGAAAACCAGACAGCCCAGCATGAACACGCAGAAGGTTAGGGCCACGCCGTTTTGCGTGTAGTCGTGCAAGGGGTTATGGCGCGTGCCGATACTTACGGCCATAAAGGAGATGAACAAGCCGAGGAATACGCCGGCGTAGTAAGAAAGAAAACGTTTGCGCCCCTGAATGACGTTTTGTTTAAGGACGAGCCAATATCTTTTGCAATCAAAGTTTTTCATAATGATGTAATGTTTTGAGGGTTTTGTTTGTTGATGGGTGTGAGTAGGTTATGTAAACATAAGTTTTTGACAAAAACAGCAAAAACCGCTTGCTTCGTTTGAAGCCCAAGGGCATGCCGCCGGTCTTAACGCCGAGCCTGTGAGCCTAATCGGCTCACGCTCGCCCTTAATCCCTGCGGCTGCGGTCGGTGCCCGCCCGCTTCAAACGATGCAAGCAAAAAACAGGAAAAAGTGGATGATAACTTTTAACGTATTCAATAAAGAAGAGGTGCATAACTTTTTCTTGTTTTTTGCTTGTTCTGTGTGGGCGGGCGGGAACCGACCGCTGCCTTAGCGGAGAGGGCGCGAGACGGGAGCCGTTAGGCTCACAGGCTCGAGGACTATACGTTAAGGCGAGCCGTTAGGCCACACAGAACAAGCGGTTTTGAATGTTTTTTTCATTTATCAGCAGGCTATTATTTTCTTCCTCCCATCAGCCTTTCTGCCGGCACAGCCTGCAAGGCATTAAAGAGGAGTTCGAGATCGATGGGCGTTTCGTCGTCGCCGCTGTTCGGGCAGATGAGTTCGATGCCGCGCATCGTCTGCTGCATGAAGAGCGCGTCGGAGAGGTCGGAACCAATGGGACGCTGCTCGAAACGCAGGCGACTGCCGATTTCCGCCGTCGTGGCGTTGAGCAGCACCGCGCCCTCGCTCACGATGACCACGTGGTCGATGAGTTGCTCCACGTCGCGCACTTGGTGGGTAGAGATAATCATCACGCGCTCCTCTGTCATTTCGCGGGCAATCACCTCTCGAAACACCTTCTTCGAGGGAATGTCCAGTCCGTTGGTCGGTTCGTCCATGAGGAGGTACTTTGTGCCGGCGGCGAGGGCGAAACTGATATACACCTTCTTTTTCTGTCCCATAGAAAGGCGGCCGATGTTGAGGTCGTCGCCCAGTTCGAAACTTTTCAGGCAGCGCGCGAGAATGTCCTCGCTGAAAGTGGGGTAGAAGGGCGCATTAAGTTGCACGTAGGTGCGCAGCGACACTTCGGGAAGGTCGAATTCCTCGGGCACGAGAAATAGCTCGCGCAGCGTTTCCGGGCGGCGGCTTTGCGTGGGCACGCCCTCCGCCGTCACGTTGCCGCCTTTGGGGCGCAGCAGTCCGGCGGCGAGATAGAGCATCGTGGACTTGCCGGTGCCGTTCTTGCCCAAAATTCCATAGATGCCGTTTTCCTCGAAATCGAGGCTGAGGCCGCTGAGCACTTCCTTGCCCCGGCGGCCGTAGGTGAATGATACATTGCTGAATGATAACATGGCTTTCAATTTTTGGTTTGTCCCGCTTCGCTGCGTGACCGGTATGGAGTTTCGCGGGCTTTGTTTTAGCGTAATAGTGTACTATGACACCGCAAATGTAAGGCGGAAAATTGAAACGCCAAAATTTTTAGGCATTTTTTTATAGGAAAAAACAATCCGGCGCACATCAATCGGTTTTTCCTGATTAGTGTGCGCCGGTTAAGCGTCATATAAAACCTTATCTTTTCCTGTAACTCCCCACTGCCCAAAGCCCGAGCAGGCAGCCGGCGGCAAGGAGGGCGGCGAAGTGGGGCAGGAGGTCTGCGAGGCGGCTGCCTTTGAGGAAAATCATGCGTGCGGCCTCTACGAAATAGCGCAGGGGATTGGCCAGCGAGAGAGCCTGAGCCCACTCGGGCATGCTGCGCACCGGCGTGAGCAGCCCCGACATCAGAATGAAGATTACGAGGAAGAAGAACATCGTGAGCGCGGCCTGGCGCGTGGTGTCGGAGTAGTTCGACACGATAAGCCCTCCCGCCGACATCACGGCGATAAAAGGCACCGCTATCAGCAACAAGTGCCACACGCTGCCCGCCGGCGCAAAGCCGTAAACAAGGCGCACCAGCACCAGGGAGTAGAAAATCAGTGCGATGCCCACCGTCCAATAGGGTAGGAGCTTGGCAAAGATGAGGGGATACTTGCCAACGGGCGTCACGTTCATTTGTTCTATCGTGCCGTGCTCCTTTTCGAGCACGATGTTGAGGGCAGGCAGAAATCCCACGGTGAGAATGAGCAGCATGCCGATGAGTGCGGGAATCATGTAGCGCTTGTAGTCGAGCGTGGCGTTGAAGAGGTAGCGTTCGTTGATGCTTGCGCCCGGCTGCTGCGTGGCTGTGCCGCCGCTTTCGGCAGTGAGTTCTTCGGCAAATGCCATTGCGATTTGCGTGAGATAGTTTGTGCCGAGCGTTCCCTTGATGCCATTCACGGCGTTGCCGCGCACGCAGATGTTGGCCTGCGCGTTCCGTTGCAGGCCTTTGGCGAAGCCGCGCGGAATTTCGAGTATCACGTCGGCCCTCCCTGCCTCAATCATTGCCATGGCCTCGTCGTCGTCGGCCGCCAGTGCGGCGAGGTGGAAGCAGTCGGCGGCTGCGGTTTTCTCGATGAGGCGGCGCGAGAGCGCGGAGCGGTCGTTGTCGATGACGCAAAAGTTGAGGTTGCTGATTTCCTGCGTTGCCACAAGCGGCACCACGAGGGTGAGCACAATGGGCAAGATGATAAACACGCGGGGCAGGAGCCTGTTGCGCATCATCTGCCGGAACTCCTTTTCCAGCAAGAAGCGGAAGGCGTGCAGGCCCGGCATGGCGACTATATTATTATATGTATCCCTTTTCATTCCAGTCTTCTTTTGAATTTCACCAGGGAGAGAGCGAGCAGCACCGCCGCCATAAGGGCGAGTATCAGCGCTTCCCTCACCACGAAACCGGGCGCGACGCCCTGTATCATCAGTTTGCGCGCCGCCTCCACGAACCACCGCGCCGGCACGATGCCCGAGATGTATTGCAGCACCGTGGGCATGGATTCTATCGGGAAAGCCAGTCCTGAAAAATAGATGGAAGGCACGATGAGCAGCAGGGAAATGAGCATCGCCGCCAACTGAGTGGCCGCCACGGTGGACACGAGCAGGCCGAGCAGCAGGCACACGAAGATGTAGAGCAGTGAAATGCCCAGCAACACCGCCGGGCTGCCGGCCATCGGCAAGCCCAGGAGAAAAGTGGACAGCGAGAGGACGGTGAGGAGGTTGATGATGGAAATCAGCAGGTAGGGCATGAGCTTTGCGCCCACGATGGCGGCTGGCGGCACGGGCGAGGCGAGGAGCACCTCCATCGTGCCGAGTTCTTTCTCGCGTACAATGCTGATGCTCGTCATCATGGCGCAGATGAGCATCAAGATGAGGCCCATCACGCCCGGCACAAAGTTGTATTCGCTCTTTTGCGCGGGGTTGTAGAGAAGGCGCACGCAGGGCGTCACGGCATAGCGTTGGGCCGGGGTCGCGGCAGCGGCTTGCATCGCGGCGGCATCGGTGCTTGCCGGCAGGCTCTTGATGAGCGTGGCGGCGTAGGCGGTGCGCACGGACGCTTGGTTGGGCTCCGAGCCGTCGGCGAGCAGTTGCACCGTCGCGCCGCCGCATCGGCGCAGGCGGTCGGAAAAGCCATTTTCCAGCACGATGGCCATGTCGGCCTTGCCGCTACGCATCATTTCCTCCGCTTCGACTGCCGTGTGGGTTATTTTTACCACCGTGAAATAGCGGTTGGCGTTGAACGCCTCTTGCCAGCGCGGCACGCAGGCGTCGCCGCCTTCGTCGACGATGACGAGCACCGTGCCGCGCACCTCCGTGGTCACGGCGTAACCGAAGAGCACGATGAGCACGATGGGCATCACGAGCAGGATGAGCACC
This sequence comes from Bacteroidales bacterium, assembly GCA_004556745.1. GTDB lineage: Bacteria > Bacteroidota > Bacteroidia > Bacteroidales > Bacteroidaceae > Alloprevotella. The sequence continues at coordinate 9,488 of SFFY01000036.1, forward strand.
GTGCGGCTATCGCGGAAAATCTGTAAAAACTCTTTCTTTACGAATGATAGAAACGTGTGCATGGCTAACTTCTTTTTGCGGTGCGGGCCAAGGCGTGGAACACGTCGTACATGCTTGCTCCGCCAAACTGCCTGCGGAGCGCGGCGGGCGTGTCGAGGGCGCGTATCTGCCCGTCAACCATGATGCTCACGCGGTTGCAATATTCTGCCTCGTCCATATAATGCGTCGTCACGAACACAGTGATGCCTCTGTCGGCCGCCTGGTATATTAGTTCCCAGAAGCGTCGCCGCGTAACGGGGTCGACACCGCCTGTCGGCTCGTCGAGAAACACGATCTCGGGCTCGTGGAAGATGCTCAGCGAGAAAGCCAGCTTTTGCTTCCAGCCAAGGGGCAGGCGTTCCACGATGGTGCGGCGTTCGTTCTCGAACCCCAGTTGGGCGAGAAGCGTGCGCGTCTTTTGCTCGATGTCGCCCGTCGCCATGCCGTAGATGCCGCCGAAGAGGCGCAGGTTTTCGCCCACGGTAAGGTCGTTGTAGAGAGCGAAGCGCTGGCTCATGTAGCCAATGTGCCTTTTCACGTCGTCGGGGTGGGCGGCCACGTCGAAGCCTGCCACCTCGGCGCGTCCGGAGGTTGGCGCGGAGAGTCCGCAGAGTATCTTCATCGCCGTTGTCTTGCCTGCGCCGTTTGCGCCGAGAAAGCCGAAGATTTCTCCTCGCCGCACCGCAAAACTGATGCCGTCCACGGCGGTGAAGTCGCCGAAGCGTTTCGTGAGGCGTTCGGCAAGGATAACGGCCTCGTTGTTGTGGGAGGGCATGATCGTGAGGGGATTTGTGGGAGATAGATACTATGGATGCAATAATTCTATTTTAGAAAAAATCATTTAGCGGCGAGCGCCATGAAGCAGTCTTCGATGTCGGGCTGGGCGGCTTGCGCCTCGGCGTCTGCGTAGCCGAGGCTGCGCAGTGCTTGCTGCAGGGCGGCGGCATCGGTGTCGGGGCTGATGCGCACGTGGTGGGTGCTGCCGAAGGCAAAAGCCGACTTCACGCCGGGCAGGGTGCGCACATCGCGCAGCAGACCGTGCATATCGCTGCCGCTCACGGCGACAAACGTGTCGGGGCAGGAGCTGACGATGCCTTGCGGCGTGTCGGTGAGCAGCACGCGCCCTTCGTCCATCAGCGAGATGTGGTCGCAGCAACTTGCCTCGTCCATATAGGGCGTAGAGACCAGTATCGTCAGGCCGCCTTCTGCGCGCAGGTTTTGCAGCATGCCCCAGAACTCTTTGCGGCTCACGGGGTCAACGCCCGTGGTCGGCTCGTCGAGCAGCAGTACCTGCGGCTTGTGGATAAGGGCGCAGCAGAGCGCGAGCTTTTGCTTCATGCCGCCCGAGAGCGCGCCGGCACGGCGGTCTTCGAAACGGGCTATCTGGCAATAAATGTCTTCTACAAGATGCCTGTTTGCTTCAAAGGTGGTGCCGAAGGCCGCGGCGAAGAAGTTCAGGTTCTCCCGCACTGTGAGGTCGGCGTAGAGCGAGAAGCGGCCGGGCATGTAGCCGATGAGGCGGCGCACCTTGCGGTAGTCGCGTGTCACGTCGAGCCCGCACAGCCTCACCTGCCCGGCGGATGGGAGCAGCAGGGAAGCGATGAGCCGGAAGAGCGTCGTCTTGCCTGCCCCGTCGGGGCCGATGAGCCCAAAGATTTCTCCGGGCCTTACCTGCAGGCTCACGTCGCGCAGCGCCTCTACTTTTCCGAAACGCTTGCATACGCCGGCGGCTTCGAGCGCAAAAGTGTCAGAAATCAACGTCGCCATACATTCCGCGCTTAATGAACCCATCGTTTGCCACGGCTATCTTCACGGCATACACAAGGTTGGCGCGCTCGTCCTTGGTCTGAATGGTTTTTGGCGTAAATTCCGCCTTGTCTGAAATCCATTCCACGCGTCCTTCGTACTGGCGTTCCGCCTCGCCGCCGCAGTCGGAAACCACGTGCACCTTTTGTCCGATTTTGAGGTTGGCGAATTGCTCCGCCGTGACGTAGGCCCGCAGTTTCATCTGCCGCAGGTCGGCGATTTTGAAGAGCGGCCGTCCCGGCGTGACGTATTCTCCCGCTTCGACATACTTTTCTAAAACCGTGCCGCCCGTGGGGGCGATGATGCGGCTTTGGGCAATCTGCTCCTCCACTTGCGCCAACTGGGCGAGGATTGCGCTCTCGCGCTCCGTGGCGCTCCTGTTGGCCGATGCTATTTTCTCTTCCGTGGCGACGAGCTGGCTTGTCAGCACGTCCAGCTGGCTTTGCCATTGATCGGCCTGCTGCCTGGTGCCGGCTTTGGCGGCTGCCAGTTGCTGCGCTCTCGCGAGTTCCTGCTGCGCATGCTCTATTTGCCGGCGCAGGTGTGCCGACTGGCGGCTCACGTCGAGCACGGTGCTGGCGGCGCTGCCTGCGGAGGCTTTCAGTTCGCTGCGGCGCAGGCTGAGCAGCGCGGTGTCTACGCAGCCCACCTTTGCCCCGCTTTGCAGGTCCTTGCCTTCTTCTGCGTCGAAGGCGGTGAGCAGGCCGGAGGTGCGGGCCGATACTACGGTTTCTGTGGTTTCAAATATGCCCGAGGCATCGTGCGCGTCCTTATTGCCCGAACAGGCGGTCAGGAGTGCGGAGCACAGAATTACAGATAAGGTTTTGGTATTCATTGCTTGAAAGATTTTATAGGTGTTTGAGTGGACGAGTAAACGAGTAGGCTAAATTTTATTTGCGACAACTTAGACAACTTTTGACAACTTGTTTCCTGTGTTCCCGTTTTGTTTTGACGACAACTGGAACAACTTTTTGGACAACTTTCAGTTGTCCTCCGGCGTGCGAGGAGGGCGTATAAAATACGCCCAGTTGTCTAAGTTGTCGTCATAATTAGCGCAAAATTGTCAGGCTCGGAGTTGTCTTTTGTTGTCAATGTTGTCGTTTTAACTTAACTCGTTTACTAGTAAACTCGTTTACTAAATACTTTATTGATTCTTGGTATATTTCAATCTGTACACGGCTTGCAGGAGTTGCAGTTCGTGGTAGGCTTTGTCGAGCCTTGCTGTCTGTTCGTCGTTCATGTCGCGCATCAGGTCGGTTGCCGTGGCCGTGCCGAGTTGCAATTTGTTGGCGCGTGCCTTTGTGAGGTCAGCGCGGAGGCGGATAATGCGGTCGTCGTAGGAGATTTGGTCAGAAATCCGCTTGATTGCGCTGCGGTGGTTGGCGGCATCGAGGTCGTTGTTCAACTGAAACGTTTCGCGGTCGGCCGCCACCGTTTCGCGCTGAATGTCCAGTAGGCGGCGGTCGGAGCGGCGCGTGTAGAGTTGCGAGAAGTTCCACGTGAGGCGTGCGCCAATCACGCCGTAGAAGTTGAAGTCGCGCTCAAAGAGGTTGAGGCCCGGCCTGCCGTAACTGCCCGAGGCGAAAAGGCCGAGCTTGGGGCGCAACGCCGTGTCGAGTTGCTTCTGCCGCGCATCGATGTGCGCCTCTTGGGCGCGGAAGAGCGAGAGTTCCGGGCGGTTGTTGTCCACGGTTTCGGCAAAGTTGGCGGTGGGGCGCACCAGTTCCGTCTCTGCGCCCAACTCCTTGCCGATGAGCAGCGAAAGCATCTGCACGTATGCCGCCCTCATGCCTTTCAGTTCCACCTGCGTGCGCTCCGCCGAGGCTTGCTCCGCCTCCACTGCCCACGCGTCGCTTTCCACCGCCGTGCCGTGCTGCACGCAGGCAGCGATGCGCTCGGCCGCCAGCCGCAGGTTGTCCATATAATAATGGTGCAGCCGCAGTTTTTCGTCCAAGAGCAGGATACTGAAATAAAATTCGTTCACCCGCTCGCGCAGCCCGTAGAGACTTACTTCCGTCTGCTCGCGCTCCACGTCGGCCTGCTTCCCCGCAAGGTCCTTGCTGCTGCGAATGGCACCGCCGTCGTAGATGGTTTGGTTGAGGTCGAGGCTGAGGGCGTATTGGTCCTTGTCGGGCGTGGGGATACTGATGCTGCCCAGTCCCAGCTGCCGCAAGTCGATGGGCAGTTTCGTCACGTCGCTTTGCAGTTGCGCTTTACCCGAAAGCGAGAGCTGCGGCAGCCAGCCTTTCGCCGCATTGTCGAGGTTGCAGGCGCGGGTGCGTTCTATGAGTTGCAGGCGGCGCACCTGCGGGTAGTTGGCGCGTGCCAGGTCGTAGCATTCCTCCAAAGTCAGCGTCTGTGCCTGCCCTAAGGCGCACAGAGCAGAGAGGAGCATGATAAGAATGGATCGTTTCATTGTGCGTATATATATAATATTGTGTAGTGAATCCAAAATGCTTTTTACGGCCTTAGTCTGCGGCGCAGCGTTTCGGCAATTTCTTTTTTGCGCTGCGCGAAATAAGCCTCGGGCGTGGTGTCGTAGCGACAAGACAGCGCGTTGGTAGCAGGATATACAAGGAAAGTAAACACGTTGAGCGAAGCGATGTCGAGAAAGAGGTCGATGATTTTTATTTCGGCCATTTCGCCGCGCTCGGCGAGTTCGTCGGCCTGTGCCTGCATGGAGTTTACCGTGGCTGATAAGAAATCGCCCACGTAATCCACAATGAGCTTCATGCGTGCGGGGTGTCCCAAAATGTCGCGCATCACGAACGCCGGCAACAAGGGGTTTTCAATCAGGAAGTCGAAGTGTCGCTGCGCTCCGCTTACGATACGCTCCACGAAAGGCAGGTCGCTGTTGCCGAAAGCGTCTTGCAGCGAGGCGGAGAGTTCTGCCACTTTTTGGAGGAATATCTGTTTGAACAGATTTTCCTTGGTGTTGAAATAATAATGCAGCATGGCGTGCGTCACTCCTGCGGTTTTGGCGATGGCGGAAGTGGTGGCGGCGGCGAACCCGTCGCGCAGGAACACCTCTTCGGCGGCTTTTAGAATAAGTTCCCCAGTGGTGGGTGCGTCAGCCTCGCCGCTAACAGCAGAGTTGTGCGCGCTTTGTTCTACTTTGTTGGAAAAATCGACCTGTTTTTCTGCGGTGAAAGTTGGTTTTTTTGTGTTGGAAACGCCTTTTTTCGGTTCAAAATCATCTTTTGCTGCCTTTCCGAAAATTAGTTCCTTGAACATCTCAACTTGTTCGTTATAAGATAGTTCATTCTTGTTGCTTACGTTTGACATAGTTGTTTAACTGTTTTGTTAATTACAAAATAAGCAAATTATTTTGAAAGTGCAAAATGTCGTTTTGGGGTTGAAGGCAATAAAAACTCCCCGCCGATTGGCGAGGAGTGGGTGTGTTTTTCTGTTGAATATATTGGGGCGGGCTGAAAGCCCAGTTGTTGCCATCAGCCCAGGGCAACGCCCTGGGGGACGGTGTTGCATTGATTAAAGTGTTACGCTCTGAAAGAGCAACCTTCTTTATGAGGGGCAACGCCCCGTGTGACGTTATCGGCGGAGGTTACGCGCTTGGTGCGCGTGGCATTTTGGCGCTACGGCGCCAAAATGCCGATAGTGTAGCTCGTTGCATTTGGTCTCCCAGGGCGATGCCCTGGGCTGATGGCAACATTTGGGCTTTCAGCCCGCCTCATACCCTTTATGAGAAAGCAATTTCGCAGCATATAAATAAGATGTTCTGCTTGTTGGTTGAATTTAGCGTTAAGTGCCTGGAAGGCACTACGGAGCGTAGCGACGATAACCGGGTACGCAGTGCCCGGATAGGCTATGCGAGAACGATGTGCCTGGAAGGCACTACGCCACAGGACGTGCTCCTTAAACTTTTCCACAGGCGTACTGCCTTCCAGGCAGAACCAATGTAACAGCCGCTCCCGAGGACTTCGTCCCCGGTTATCGTCGCTTTGCTCCGTAGTGCCTTCCAGGCAGTTAATACTATAATCAAACTTGTTCCTTGTTCAACCAGCGTGTGATGTGCTTTCAAAAAATATCGAACTTCAAGCCTAATGCCAGCGAGAGCACGTCGCCCGGTTTTATGCGCTTGTTGGGGATCGACGAGATGATGTAAAGGTCGGTCGTGCCCAGTTCGTAGAACGCCGTGACCGCTTTGGCGCGGCGGCGGATACGGCTCGGGATATTGTAGCGCACGCGGCCGCCGAGCCAGATGCCGATACGTACGCGCGTGGAAAAGCCATAATAGTTTTTCGGATACTTGTCCGGCTGTTTGCGCCAGAAGTCCTCGCCCGATATCGTGTTGAAATAGATGCCTGTCTGCAATGGCTCGATTACCCAGCGGCTACTCACGGACAGGTGAAACGGCACATAGCGCTCCTTAACCGTGGCGGTGAGTTTGGCACACTCCGAGTTGTATTTCGGCACAAAGCCGAAGAGCACGTCTGTCTCCCAGGAATCGCGCTTGCCGTAGTGCCAGCCGAAACCCACGCTCGCCAGGCCGATGCTTCCGGCGTATTGGAAGGTAAACTGGTTGGGGATCAGTTTCGCCCATCGCTGACGCCGTTTCTCGAGCGTGCGCTCATAGTATTCGCTCCCATAGTGCTTGCGCTTCGCCTTGATGGTCGCAGCCGTGTCGGGCGGCAGGCTGTCGGCGGGCAGCATGGAGACGGGAGGCACCGTGTCGGTAGAGAGGATTTCTGCGCCCGCCCCTTTTGCAGGCAGGACCGTAAGCAAGGCCACGAGGCTAATATTCCACCACTTCATAACTGTATCCTCCGTCTGCGTTAAGGGTAAATACTACATATTCTCTGAACTTCGCGCTGCCGCATTCGTAATAAAGCACGCCGTCGCCGTAGAGGTCGTTCACCTGAGTATGGTGGCCGTGGCCGCACATGCAGAAGGCGAGGCCGGGAAACTGCGTGATTTTTTCCTCGAACAGTTCCGACACATTATTATTAAACTGTTCCGAGGTGGGTTGTGCGTGCATCGCCACGATGGTGCGGCGCACCGTGGAGGGCAGCGCGGCGAGATCGTTTTTTATAAAGTTGAAATCGGGCACCGCCACCGAGTAGTCGTACTCGAAGGCGTTGGTGTTGAGGCAGAGAAAGTGCGTGTCGCCGGCGTTGAACGAGAAGTCCGGCACGCCGAACATCTTGCGGAACACGTCCGCGCCCGTGCCGAGGCAGTCGTGGTTTCCGAGCAGGCATACGTACGGCACGCGCAGGCGTTCCAACTCGTCGCGCATCCATTCAAACTCGTTCGTCACGCCGAAGTCCGTGAGGTCGCCGCAGTGCACCACGAAATCCACGTCGCCCCGCGCGTTGATGGCATCAACGCAGGCATGCGTCTCGTCGTACCACCGTTGCGTGTCGCTGATAAGCACGAAGCGCAGGCTCGTGCGCCCGGCAAGATTTGCCTCTATACGCGCCAAGTTGCGTGCATTGATGTCTGTCGCGCCGTCAAGACGCGTGTCGTAGGGGTGATAATCTATGACACTGCACCGCGTGAGCAGCAGCGCGATGCCGATTGCCGTCCCCGTCATAATAAGCCTTCTGATTGTCTTCATTTTGAGCGTGGGCGCGTGTGTGCGCCCGGTGAAAGGTTGGGTGTTACATTTTTGTTGCAAAATTAGACATAGGAGAATTATAGCGAAGAATGCTTTTCACGCATAAAGTCGCCATTTTGGCGCAAGGGTCACGGCAACCTGTAATCGTCCCTGCCGTGCCTGTTTTCATTATCTGCTGTGTGCGTTGCGATTATCTGCCTTGACCGTAGCGAGTTCCTGCCGTGTGCGTAGCGAGTTTCCCCGAGATATTTTTCCCGCTCTGCGCAGACAATTTTTATTTTCTTGCCGATATTTTTTCCTATCCTATAAGAAAGTTTTTGTTACAAAGTTTGTAACATGTATTACAAACTTTGTAACATGTGTTAGAAACTTTGTAACAAGCGTTACAAACTTTGTAGCGCAGATAGGAAAAAATATCTTGCTGAAACGAAAAAATATCAAGGAGAAAGGAAAAAATAGTTCCGAGATGGTGCCGGCTGTCCGCTTCTTCCGAAAAAAATTCTCTCTTTGGCGCGCCAACCTTCTCCCTTTTGCTGCCTTTTTATTCCTTGCTCGCAGCCATTTCAAACGAAATATTTGCCAATTTAATGCTTATAATGAAAACTCCACTTTGCAAAACGGGGGGGGGTAAAATTTAAAAATACATAACGACAAAAAGAAAGTAAATTATATTAAATTATAATTTGGCGTAAATGAATTAAATTTGCACCGCAGAGGCAGAAAAGAAACCGATTTTTTTTGTTCAGACACCGGGCAAAGGTAGGAGTTGTTCCTTAGTCCGCCAACTCGCTGAATTATCAAGGTCGCGTTTTTGTATGCCATACGCGCAACATTATCAATATAGAAGCTAATAGTTAATTTTATAGTAATGATTTTGGGAAAGAGGGTTCGCGAGAATACTCTTTCCTTTTTTATAAGCCCATAAATTGCATACAATTTCCTTTGCACGGATTTCCGTACACGATGCGCGGGACGAGCGGCGCCGCACAGCACGCCCCTCGCTTTTATATCTTTTCACGCGTGAAAAAGGTTTGTTATCCGCTTTTTTTCGTAAGTTTGCAGAATTAAAAGCAATAATATAATGGGCAAATACATTAACCCGTTTACTGATATAGGTTTCAAGCGTATCTTCGGCCAGGAGTTGTCCCGCCCTCTCTTGCTGGATTTCCTGAACAACCTGCTTAAAGGCGAGCGCGTCATCGAGGAGATAACGTTCCTCGACAAAGAGCAGCCCGCAGAGTTCGAGCACGGCCGTTCGCTGATCTACGACATCTTCTGCAAGACCGACAGCGGCGAGCACATCATCGTGGAGATGCAGAACCGCGAGCAACCTTATTTTAAGAAGCGTAGCATCTATTATACGGCGGAAGCCATAGCGCGTCAGGGCGAGCGGGGCGTGGACTGGCGTTACAGCATCAGCGCCGTGTATTTCGTGGGTTTCCTGAACTTCCGTCTGGACGACATCGGCGAGAAGTTCCGCACGGATGTTGCTCTGATGGACATGGAGGAGCGCAAGCTGTTCTCCGGGGACATGAGAATGATATTTCTCCAGCTGCCCTACTTTAAGAAGGAGGCGGAGGAATGTTTAGATAATTTTGAACGTTGGATTTATGTATTGAAGCATATGGAAGCACTCAACAGACTGCCTTGGACTGCCAAAGACCCGATATTCGAGCGTTTGGCCCAAATATCCGAGATAAGCGCGCTCACCCGCGACGAGCGCATCAAGTACGATGCCGCGATACGCTACTATCGCGACAATGCGCATGCTTTGGAAGACGCGGAAGAGGTGGGCAGGAAGAAAGGTTTCATCGAGACAGCCAAGAAACTGAAAGCAATGGGCATGAGTACTTCGGACATACACATCGTTACAGGCCTGTTGCCTGAAGATATTGATAAACTATAATTGCCACAGCAAAGCACCAGCGAGGGACGCGCCGCACAGCACGCCCCTCGCTTTTTTGTGGCATTTTCTGCGATTTCGCAGTGATTTGCGGCTTTCTGCGCAGATAATTCAACTTTTCTTGCCAACTTTGTACCTTAAAAGCAAACTCAAACACATTATTCGCAATATGAAAAAGACTTTTATCGCGCTCTCGATGCTTCTGTGCGCCATTGCGGCGCGTGCCGACGAGGGCATGTGGTTCTTGAAACTGATGCAGCAACAGCATCTCGTGGATTCCCTTAAAAAAGCCGGGCTGATGCTGCCGCCCGAAGCCCTTTACAGCGAAACGTCGCCCTCGCTGCGCGACTGCATCGGCGTGTTCGGCGGCGGGTGCACGGGCGAAGTGGTGTCGCCCGAGGGCCTGGTATTCACAAACCACCACTGCGGGTTCAGTTACGTGCACGACATGAGCACCAAGGAGCACAACTACACTAAGGACGGCTTCTTCGCACACAGCCGCGCCGAGGAACTCTCCGCGCCCAACCTCTCCTTTACCTTCGTGCTGAAGATCGAGGACGTGACCGACGAGGTGCTTGCCCTTGCCAAGGAGCAGGGCGTAAGTGCCGCCAAGATGCAGAGCCAAAGTTTTCTCGAACCCTTGGCAGAGCAGCGGAAAGACATCAAGGAGTTTGAGGGACGCAAGGGCGTAAGCGCAGAAATTATCCCCTTCTTCGACGCCAACCGCTTCTACATGTTTTGGACACAGAAGTACACAGACGTGCGCCTCGTGGTATCGCCTCCGCAGAACATCGGACAGTTTGGCGGCAATTCGGACAACTGGATGTGGCCGCGCCACAACGCCGACTTCGCCGTGTTCCGCATCTATGCCGACAAGGACGGGCAGCCCGCCGATTATAGCACGGACAACCGCCCCCTAAGCACGCCCAAATATCTGCCGATTTCCCTCGCCGGACCGCAGAAGGGCGACTACACCATGATTATGGGCTTCCCCGGAAGCACGAGCCGCTATCTCACGGCCTCGCAGGTAGCACTGCGCACGGGCTCTTTCAACGCCCCGATTGTAGCAGCCGGCTATCCCTTGCTCGATTTCTACAAGAAACTCATGGACCAAAGCGACGAGTTGCGCCTCAGATACGAGGACACGTATTTCTCTTGGGCAAATTCCATCAAGAACTTCGACGGCATGAACCAAGCCGTGGAGCGCGAGGGACTGATTGCAGAGAAAAAGGCGGAGGAAGCCCGTTTCCGCGCCTTTGCAGCCAAGAGCGGCAAACCCGAATACGCCAATATCATCGAACGCATCGACTCTATGTGCGCCGCAGCCAAGGATAGCCTCTACGACGGCATGCTTTTCGTTATCACCCTCGGCGAGCAGGAACTCAATGTCCCGATTTCGCTGGTGAAGGAGTTTGAACGCGCCGTGAAAGAGCGTCAGAAGGACAAGATGGGCGAAATAAAGGAAAAACTCCTCGCGGCGGCGAAAGAAATAGACCGCACGGGGCTTGAGCACGACCGCGCAAAGATGAAACTCCTTATCCCGCTCTTCCTGAAATACAAGAAGCTCGCGGCGCAGCCCTCCGTGCTTGACGGGGTGACGGACGTGGATGCTTACGTGGACAACCTTTATGACAACTCTCTGTTCCTGTCGGAGAAAAAACTCGCTGCCGTGCTCGACAAGAAAAACGCAAAGGCACTGATGAACGATCCGCTCGTAAAGCAAATCCAGTCGTACTTAGACTATGCGATACAGACAAGATCCAAGTTTATGTCGGGCTACCGTGAGGTTAATGCAGAACTTAGCCGCACCTATGTGCGCGGCCTTTGCGAAATGTACGATTGGAGCAAGGCACCCGATGCCAACTTCACGATGCGCATGACCTACGGACACGTCACAGACCTCAAGCCGCGCGACGGCGTGCTCTACGACTGGAAGACGAACCTCGACGGCATGTTTGAGAAAGAGAGCAAGACGGAGAGCGACTACTTCGTGAACGACCGCCTGCGCCAACTATGGCTCGACAAAGACTTCGGGCGATATGGCGTGGACGGCAAGCTGCCCACCTGCTTCCTTTCCAACAACGACATCACGGGCGGCAACTCCGGTTCCGCCGTGCTCAACGCCAAAGGCGAACTCATCGGCCTTGCCTTCGACGGCAACATCGAATCGCTTTCGGGCGACCTGAAATTCAACCCCACGCTCCAGCGTTGCATCAACGTGGACGTGCGCTACGTGCTCTTTGTGCTCGATAAGTTCGGCGGCAGCACGTATCTGTTCGACGAATTGGAAATCAGATAATATTTAAAGAGTAAACAAGTAAACGAGTAGACGAGTAGACAAGACAAATTACTCATATAAATTATATGGAAGAACATATCTGTCTCGTTTACTTGTTTACTGGTCTACTCGTTTACTAAATATCTCGTCAACTAATAATCCCTACAATGCACCTATATCCCAAACTCATCACCGACGCGCTCGCCACCGTGCGCTATCCCGGTACGGGCAAGAACCTCGTGGAGGCAGGCATGGTGGAAGACGACCTGCGCATCGACGGCATGAACGTGAGCTTCTCGCTCATCTTTGAAAAGTCAACCGACCCCTTCCTCAAATCCGTGGTTAAGGCGGCCGAGAAGGCATTGCTCACTTACGCCTCGCCCGACATCAAGGCAGACATTCGCGTGAAAACCATTCAGGCCGACCGCCCCGAACCAGGCAAGATGCTGCCCGGCGTGAAGAACGTGATAGCCGTCAGTTCGGGCAAGGGCGGCGTGGGCAAGAGCACCGTGGCAGCCAATCTCGCCGTGGCACTCGCAGCGCAGGGCTACAAAGTGGGTTTGCTCGATGCCGATATTTTCGGCCCGTCGGTGCCCAAAATGTTCCACCTCGAAGCAGAGCAGATTTTCGCAGAGATGCGCGAGGGCAGGCAGATGCTTATCCCCGCGATGAAATACGGCGTGAAAATCCTTTCCATCGGCTTCTTCGTCAATCCCGACACGGCGACCCTCTGGCGCGGCGGCATGGCGTCGAACGCCTTGAAGCAACTCGTGGCAGATGCCCTTTGGGAAGATTTGGACTACTTTATCCTCGACACGCCGCCGGGCACGAGCGACATTCACCTCACGCTGCTGCAAAACCTTGCCATCACGGGCGCGGTCATCGTGAGCACGCCGCAGAACGTGGCGTTGGCAGATGCAAGGAAAGGCATCGATATGTATCGCAACGAAAAGGTAAACGTGCCTATCCTCGGACTGGTGGAAAACATGGCGTGGTTCACGCCGGCGGAATTGCCCGACCATAAATACTACCTCTTCGGACGCGAGGGCGTGAAACGCCTTGCAGAAGAAATGCAAGTGCCCCTCTTGGGACAAATCCCCATCGTGCAGAGCATTTGCGAAAGCGGCGATGAGGGCGAGCCTGTCGCCGTGAACGCCGAAACGATGACCGGGCAGGCGTTCCGCCAATTGGCGCAGGCCGTGGTGGAGGCTACGGAGCGGCGCAACAGCGAACTGCCGCCTACGGGCATCGTTGAGATGAAGAAATAATTTTACCGACGCGTTTACCCGTCTATTCGTCTACTCGTTTACTTGTCTACTTGTTCACTCGTCTACTATCACCATGAGCGAATTTCCCAAGAAAATATTGGCATTGGCCGCGTTGAGCCTTATCCCCTTGTTGCTTGCGCCCCTCTTCTTGTTCGGCGCACAGCCGTTCGGCGCGGCGGAGAGCAAGTTCGTCGCGTTCTTGCTCTATCTCGCCACGCAACTCCTGTGGGTTCTGCCCATAGCCTCATTCTTCGTAGGTCTCGACTTCTACCGCCGTGGCTTTGAGCGCATCGGCATTGCCGTGCTGCTGTGCGGCGCGGCCATCACGGCGGCGGGCTGCGTGCTGCTGGGTCTATAATTGGCATCTCTTCTTCCAAAATAGCCAAAACTATGACTGACTTTGATGAATACATACGGCAGGGCGAACCTCTTAAACGAGAGAAAGGCCTGGCTTGGCAGACCGCTATCGGCCTGCAAGCCGTTGATGGTCTGAAACCTTCGGAATATCTGTTGCAAACTGCGCGGAAAGACATTGAGGGAGAAATCGGCATCGATGATGTGGAGCGGCTCGTCGCGTCTTATTATGAGTCGAAGGAAGTCAGGACAGAACAGGACGAACAAAGTCGCCAAGCCGACGTGGCTGCCACGAATATTCGGATACTTTTGGCCGAGAAAACTTTTGCTTTCTCCCTCGTAGGCCTTACGGCAATCCATCGACGCATCTTTACTGGCATCTTCGATTTTGCAGGAGAGATAAGAGAGTATAATATCACAAAGAAAGAATGGGTGTTGCGAGGCGACACCGTGCTCTACGTTTCAGCACCCGACATTCGCAGAGCCATCGAATACGATTTGGAACAGGAACGGCAGTTCGATTATTCGGAGATTGATTTAAATGGTTTTGTCAGTCATTTTGCCAAGTTCGTGGCGGGACTGTGGCAAATCCACCCATTCAGAGAAGGGAATACGCGGACGACGGCGGTGTTTGCCATAATGTATTTGCGCTCCCTCGGCTTCGATGTGCAGAATGAGATGTTTGCCAACCACTCTTGGTATTTTCGCAATGCGCTTGTACGGGCAAATTATCAGAATGTACAGAAAGGGATAAGGAGAGAGCCGGATTTCCTTGAACAATTCTTCCGCAACCTCCTGCTGGGCGAGCATAATGAGTTAAGAAACCGCCTCATGCTGATTAAAGCCCCGGAGGCGTGGGATGCAGGCAATCCCCGACAAGTACCCGACAAGTACCCGACAAGTACCCGACAAGTACCCGACAAGTTGCTGCCAGACAATGCGAACATAGTCAAAGTAGTCAGAACTATGGGACTGGTGGAATGGAGGATAAAGGATTTGATGGCAGAAATGGGGCTGAAAGACCGTGAAAACTTTATGGCGAATTATTTGACTCCAGCTATGAGCGAGGCTTATCTGCGTCCGCTTTACCCCGATGCCGTACGGCATCCGCGCCAACGCTATCTGCTGACCGTCAAAGGTATGGCTTTATATAAGGCACTGCAAAGAGAAGAATAGAAACCACCATACACACGCAATACACATATAATAATATATGTCCTCACCCAAAGATATTTGTATAAAAGACTTCGCCTATCCCTTGCCCGATGAGCGCATAGCCAAGTACCCGCTGCCTGAGCGCGACCGCTCGAAACTGCTCGTGTGGCGCGGCGGCGAGATAACAGACAGCCAGTTCTTTCGGCTTTCCGGCTATGTGCCGCAGGGCAGCTTGATGGTGTTCAACAACACGCGCGTGATCCGTGCCCGCCTTCATTTCCGCAAGGCCACAGGCGCGCTGATAGAGATATTTTGCCTCGAACCCCACACGCCCCACGACTACCAACTCTCGTTTGCCGCCCGTGGGCGATGCACTTGGACCTGCCTCGTGGGAAATTTGAAGAAATGGAAAGAGGGTAGGTTAGAGCAGACGGTCACCGTGGGTGGCAAAATACTTACGCTTACAGCAGAGCGCCTCGGCGAGAGCGGTACGGGGCATGAAATAGTTTTCGACTGGGGCGACGGGCAAACGGCTTTCTCCGAGGTGCTCGAAGCCATTGGCGAACTGCCCATACCGCCGTATCTCAACCGCGCCACGGAGGAAAAAGATCTCACGACCTATCAAACCGTATATTCCAAGATAAAAGGCAGTGTGGCCGCTCCGACGGCAGGCTTGCACTTCACGCCTGCCGTGCTCGCCGACCTCGACAGCCACGGCGTGGAGCGGGCGGAAATAACCCTGCACGTGGGTGCCGGCACGTTCAAGCCTGTGAAGAGCGAGCGCATCGGCGGTCACGGCATGCACGCCGAATGGGTGAGCATCAGCCGCGAAACCGTGGAACGCCTCCTTGCGCACGGCGGGCACTGCATCGCCGTGGGCACCACGTCGGTGCGCTCCCTCGAAAGCCTCTATTATGTGGGCGTGATGCTCCTCGGTGGCAGCCATAGTCCCGAGGAGGAATTACACGTGCCGCAGTGGCTGCCCTATGAAACAGAGGACGGCGGGCGGCCGACCGTGACCACGGAAGAGGCCTTGCGTGCCGTGCTGCGCCATTTGGACGACCATGGCCTGAACGCCGTGCAGTTTAGCACGCAAATCATCATCGCGCCCGGCTACGATTTTCACATCGTCAATGCCATGCTCACCAATTTCCACCAGCCGCAGAGTACCTTGCTCCTGCTGGTCTCCGCCTTTGTGGGCGGCCGTTGGCGCGAGATTTACGACCATGCCCTTGCCGCCGGTTACCGTTTCCTAAGTTACGGCGATAGTTCCTTGCTGATGCGCGGCAACGAATAAAATGACCTATCTGCGCACAAAATGCCCTTTTCTTGGGCAAAATGCGCATAAAACCCGTATTTTTGCAAAAGAGAGCAACTCTCTCGATACTTTCAATGGACTTAAAAACCTTCCGTAACAAGATTTTCAGCCGCATGCTCCTCGGCAACTGCCTTGGTTTGGCCGGCGTTTTCCTGCTCTGCATCATCGGCGCAGGCATCTTCCTCAACCGCTACACGCGCCACGGCGAGGCCGTGGAGATACCCGACCTCACGGGGCAAAGTTCCGAAATGGCTATCCGAAAACTGCAATCGCTTGGGCTTGAAGGCGAGGTGACCGACACGGGCTACGTGGAGCGTCTGCCTGCCGGCGCGGTGCTCGAGCAATCCATACGTCCCGGCGAAAAGGTGAAACCGGGACGTCAACTCACGCTTACCATCAATGCCGCCGAGCCGCGTAAAGTGGCTCTGCCCGACGTGGCCGACAACTGCTCCCGCCGCGAGGCCGAAGACCGCTTGCGTACCCTCGGTTTCCGCCTCGGCGCGACGGAGTACATCGTGGGCGACCCCGATTGGGTGTATGGCGTGAAAGTGAACGGCAGGGAGGTGGCAGCCGGCACGCGCCTTTCGGTAAAGACACCCGTAACGCTCGTTGTGGGCGGCGGAGGCAATGAAGACGAATACAACGGCAACGACAGCCTCGACTTCATCATCAATTCCGAGCAGGATGCCGCAGAGCATGAGGTCTTGGAAGAATAGTATTTTAATTATTCGCAATTTTAAGATTTGTGACTCCCCCTGAAATCATAAATATCCCCGATGCCCCCGCCGCTGCCTCCATTGAAGAGGAGGAGGGCGGCGAGTTGTACGAGCATTTCCGCGTGGTGGCTGATGCCGGGCAGCAGTTGCTGCGCATCGACAAGTTTCTGATAGACCATCTGCGCGACACCTCGCGCAACCGCATACAGCAGGCGGCCCGCGCGGGCTTTATCCACGTGAACGGACTGCCCGTAAAGAGCAACTATCGCGTCAAGCCGCGCGACATCGTGACGCTCCTGCTCGACCGCCCGCGTTTCGACACGACGATTGAGCCAGAGGATATCCCCCTCGAAGTGGTCTACGAAGACCGCGACCTTATGGTCATCAACAAGCCCGCCGGCATGGTGGTGCATCCCGGTTGCGGCAACTATCACGGCACTTTGGTCAACGCCGTGGCATGGCATCTGCGCGACTGTCCTGCCTACGACCCCAACGACCCCGCCGTGGGACTGGTGCACCGAATCGACAAAGATACCTCGGGCCTGCTCGTGGTGGCAAAGACCCCCGAGGCCAAGACCAGCCTCGGCGTGCAGTTTTTCAACAAAACCACGCGCCGCACCTACAACGCCCTCGTGTGGAGCAACTTCCAAGAAGACGAAGGGCGCATTGAGGGAAATATCGGCCGCGATGTGCACGACCGCCTGCGCATGGCGGTATATCCGCCCGGCTCGGACGTGGGAAAGTCGGCCGTGACGCATTACCGCGTGCTCGAACGCTTTGGTTACGTGACGCTCGTTGAGTGCAGGCTCGAAACGGGCCGCACCCACCAGATACGCGCCCACATGAAGCACATCGGGCATCCGCTCTTCTGCGATGCGCGCTACGGCGGCGACGAAATTCTGCGCGGCACCACAAGCGGCAGTTACAAGAGTTTCGTGCGCAACTGCTTCGCCCTCTGCCCCCGGCAGGCACTCCACGCCCTGACGCTCGGTTTCAAGCACCCGCGCACGGGAGAGGAGATGGATTTCTCCGCGCCCCTGCCCGACGATATGGGCAACCTGCTCGACCGCTGGCGCAACTACACCGCAGCGGCTGCCATGCGTGGGCAGGAATAAGCGGCAAAAAGGTTTAAGCCCCGCCGCGCCCCGTTTCTCTGTCTGGGAAAATGGTATCCCGCAGCCGATATAATCGTTTTGATAACGAAGCAAAGCATCGCCCCACGGGCGTGACGCGTTCGCCCCGCGCCCGAGACGCGGTCGCACCATGGGCGTGACGCGATTGAACCACGGGCGCGGGGCGACGGAAATGAGGCGGCAAAAAACGTGAAAACCGCTTGCGCTAACAACTGTAAAGCATTAGATAATCACAGAATCACCTAATATTTTAAACGATATGAAACGCACTATTGCCATAGTTGCCGGAGGTGACTCCTCCGAGCACGATGTTTCAATGAGAAGTGCCGAAGGCATTCTCTCCTTTATGGATAAGGAAAAATACGACTGCTACGTCGTAGAAATAAGGCAAGGCAACTGGAACGCCTACGATACCGACGGCACCACCTATCCCGTCAGCCGCGCAGACTTCTCTTTCGACACGCCCGACGGCCGCCGGGAGTTCGACTTTGCCTATATCACCATTCACGGCACGCCGGGCGAGAACGGCATCTTGCAGGGCTACTTCGACCTCATCGGCTTGCCCTATTCCACGAGCGACGTGCTCGTTGAGGCTCTGACATTCAACAAGTTTGCGCTCAACAACTTCCTCCGCGCCTATCCCGACCTGCACATCTCCGACTCCGTGCTCGTGCGCCAAGGCGAGGACTTGCCCGACGAGGACAGCGTGATAGCCCGCCTCGGGTTGCCTTGCTTCGTGAAGCCCAACGCCGGCGGCAGCAGTTTCGGTGTGACGAAGGTGAAGGAAAAGGAGGCACTGCACGCGGCCATCGACAAGGCCATGATGGAGAGCAGCGAGGTGATGATTGAGCGCATGATGAGCGGCACGGAAATCACTTGCGGCTGCTACCGCCGCCCGAACGGCGACATCGTGACCTTTCCCATTACGGAGGTGGTTACTACGCAGGAGTTCTTTGACTATGATGCCAAGTACAACGGCAAGGTGAGCGAAATCACGCCGGCACGCATCGCGCCCGAAACCGCCGAGCGCGTGGCCGATACCACCCGCAGCATCTACCGCCGCCTCGGCTGCTACGGCATTATCCGCATCGACTATATCCTTACCGGTGAGAAAGGCGCAGAGCAAATCAATATGCTCGAAATCAACACCACGCCCGGCATGACTGCCACCAGTTTCATTCCGCAGCAGGTGCGTGCCGCCGGACTGGACATCAAGGATGTGCTTTCGGAAATCATTGAAGGAAAGTTTTAATATTGGATTAATATATCAATCATCGCCATTATGACCCTCCACGATTTTGACAATATCCGCCCCTTCGAGCCGGAAGAACTGCCCGAAGCCTTTGCGTCGCTGCTTTCCGATGAGGAGTTTTTGCAGATTGCCGAGCAGTTTTTCCCCAACGTGCGCACGGAGGCATTCAGACAGCAACTGGCGGGCTGCACCACCAACCTTGATGTGCAAATCGGCTTTTTCCTGCCCCTGCTGACCAACCTTGTGAAGAAATGCACCACGGCTTTCGACATCGACTCGGCAGCCATTCCCGACAAGGCGCAGCCCTATACCTTCATCTCCAATCATCGTGACATCGTGCTCGACTCCGCGTTCCTCTCTATACTGCTGATTGCGAACGGTTTCCCCACAACGGTTGAGATAGCCATAGGCGACAACCTGCTTATCCGTCCCTGGATTCGCACGCTGGTGCGCATCAACAAGTCGTTCATCGTGCAGCGCTCCGCTTCCATACGCGAGAAACTGGCGAGCAGCAAGCAGTTGAGCGAGTACATGCACTACGCCATTGCCGAGAAGCGCGAGAACATCTGGATTGCCCAGCGCGAGGGGCGTGCCAAGGACTCCGACGACCGCACGCAGGAAGCCCTCCTGAAGATGATGGCGATGGGCGGCGAAGGCACGCCGCTGGAGCGCATCAAGAGCCTGAACCTCGTGCCGCTGTCCATTTCTTACGAATACGACCCCTGCGACTTCCTCAAAGCCAAGGAGTTTCAGCAAAAGCGCGACATCGAAGGATTCAAGAAGAGCAAGCAAGACGACCTCGACAACATGCGCACCGGCATTTTCGGCTACAAAGGTCGCGTGCACTACTGTGCCGCCGCGCCCGTGAACACGTGGATCGACCGTTTGGCCGACCTGCCCAAGGCAGAGTTCTTCAAAGCCCTTGCCGAAGGCATCGACCGCGCCATCCATTCGGGCTATCTCATCACGCCGGGCAACTGCGTGGCGGCCGATGAACTGGCAGGCGAGGAGCGTTATGCAGGCAATGGCTACACGCCCGAGCAGAAGGTAGCGTTCGACAAATATATCGACGAACGGCTCGCTTTGATAGATATGCCCGATAAAGACGAGGCTTTCCTGCGCCGCATGATGCTGGAAATGTATGCCAATCCGTTGAAAAACTACGAAGCCGCGCGCCGATGAAGCGGTATCTATATATATTAATATGCGTGCTCCTTCTCCCCATAGGGTGCAAGGACGACGAAGAAATTGCGCCAGCCTACCGCGAGGACTTGCTCGACGTGCAGACCGACGGCAGCGGGCGCACCATCACGCTCTTGCGCGACGACGGCCAGCGGTTCTCCATCGTTTCGGGCTTTAAGACGGGACTTCCCGCCGACACCGTGCTGCGCGTGACGGCGGGCTACGAGGCGAGCGGCGCGAATGCGGCGGTTACGGCGATGCAAGAGGTGCTCGTGCCCCGCATACAGACCTATGCAGCCGAGAAAATCGTCTGCGCCCCCGTGGCAGTCACGGCGTGCTGGAAGAGTGGCAACTACGTGAACTTCAAACTGTCGTATCTCACGGGCGGCGGCACGCACGCCTTCGGTTTCCATAGGGAAGAATTGCGGGAAAATGCCGACGGCACGCACACCCTCGTGGTGCAGATGCTCCATGCGCGAGGCGGCGACCCGGAATATTACACCGCTGAGGCATACCTATGCTGCCCTTTGCTGCCCACGCCCGAAGAGCCTTTTGAGAATTGCGACTCCGTGCGCATCAAAATCCCCACAAACACAGGAACTGTCCAGCGCGTCTTTGCGTTGTAACAAATACACGGTAGTTTGAGACAAAAACATTCAAAACCGCTTGTCCTGTGTGGGCCTGCGGCTCGCCTTATCGGATAAACCACGAGCCTGAAAGCCTATCGGCTTTTGCTCGCGCTTTCTCCGCTAAGGCTGCGGTCGGTTCCCGCCCGCCCACACAGAACAAGCAAAAAACAGCAAAAAGTAAAGCATCACTTCTTTGCTTTTACAGTAAAAAGCAATTGTCCACTTTTTTCTGTTTTTTGCTTGCAGCGTTTGAAGCGGGCGGGCACCGACCGCAGCCGCAGGGATTAAGGGCGAGTGTGAGCCGCGAGGCTCACAGACTCGGCGTTAAGCCCGGCGGCGTGCCCTTGGGCTTCAAACGACGCAAGCGGTTTTGATTGTTTTTGTCAAAAAAGACTTGGAAAATTCAGACAGTTCGTATATTAAAAGATACTGATAATTTTATGCAGAAGCAACACAAGAAAATATGGCGTAGGATATTGGTTGCGGCAGGTTGTATCGTCGCAACGCCGATCGTGCTGTTTCTTCTTTTAGCAATACTTATCTATATTCCTCCCGTACAGAACTTTGCCGTGCGCAAGGTCGCCGCCGGTCTTTCCGAGAGCCTCGGCATGAGCGTCGGCGTGGAGCGCGTGCGCCTTGCCTTTCCGCTCGACCTCGCCGTGCACAATGTGCTTGCCGCCACGCCCTCCGACACTGTGCTCGACCTGCGCGCCCTGCGCCTCAGCGTGCCCCTGCGTCCGCTGTTCTCTGGGCGCATCGACGTGGACGGCTTTGAGATTTACGATGCTAAAGTAAACACCCTCGACCTCATTCCCGACACCCACGTGCGGGGCAGGGTGGGAGAGTTAGCCGCTTCGGCGCACGGCATCGACCTTACCCGCGAACTTGTGCGACTGGATAAGGTGAGCCTGAAAAAGGCCGATGTCAGCGTTGCCCTTTCCGACACGGCGGCGAAAGACACCACGACCTCCACGGCGCGGTGGCGCATCGATGTGGACAAGGCCGACATTGCCGACACGCGCTTCCGTCTTTCCATGCCCGGCGATTCCATGCGCCTTTCCGGCAACATCGGCGAAGCGGCCTTGCGCGGCATCGTGCTCGAAACGGGACCCGGCAATTACGGTCTGCGCAGTCTCTTCCTTGCAAAAACCTCCCTCGCCTACGACCTCCCCTATGAGCCGGCGCAGCCAAAGGGACTTGATGCCAATCACATTGCCCTCACAAATCTTTATCTCAAGACTGGTGCCGCGTCTTACGACTCCTGCGGCACGCTCCGCCTCGACTTGCAGCGCATCGCCTTGCAAGAACGCAGCGGTCTGGCAGTGAGCGACCTTTCGGGGCAGGTTTATATGGACAGCCTGCGCCTCAGCGTGCCCGCCCTGCGCTTTGCCACGCCCCACTCCCGCCTCGATGCCGGCATAGAGTTCGACCGCCGCGCTCTGCGTGCCGGCAACCTCGGCAAGATGAAGTTCAACGTCGATGCCTCCTTTGGCGCAGAGGACATCAGGACGGCACTCGCCGGTTTCTTGGACGAGGCAACCGTCAAGAGTTATCCCTCAAAGCCCTTGCTGCTTACGGCTACGGCAATGGGCAATATGGAACATTTCACCCTCGAAAGCCTCGCCGCCTCCCTGCCCGGCATTTTGCAACTCAAAGCCCATGGCTACGGCAAAAACCTCGCCGATACGCGTCGCTCGGGGCGCGTGTGGCTCGATGCGCGGACGGGCAGTCTGGCAGCCGTGCGCAGTCTTTTGCCCAAAGACCTGCGGCAAAGCATTGACCTCCCCGACGGCATGTCCCTGCGCGGCTACGGCGCGATGAGCGGCACGCGCTACGAAGCCGATGCCTCCCTGCTCTACGGCGGCGGAACGCTCGGCATCAAGGCCGCCTACAACGAGCGCGGCGATGCCTACAATGTGATAGCCTCGGCAAAGTCCTTCCCCATTGCGTCCTTCTTAAAAGGCATCGGTGGCGACCGCCTCACGGCCGACGCCTCGGCGAGCGGAGCGGGTTTCGACTTTATGTCGGTGCGCTCGCGCCTGAAAGCCGCCGCCAACGTTGAGCACCTCGTGCTCAACGGCATAGACCTGAGCCATATCTCCTTTGATGCCAACCTCGAGAGCGGCGAGGCAGAGGCGGCCTTCCGTGCCGCCAATCCCCACGTGGCAGGCAGCGGCACGCTCGCGGCACACCTCGCGCCCGGCGACCTCACAGCCAATCTCAAAGCCGCGCTTGAAGAGGTAGACCTCCGTGCCTTGGGCGCAACGAAAGACACGCTGCTCCTCGGCGTGAATATCGACGTGAACGCCCGCGCCGACAAGAAGTTCACCGCCTACGGCGCAGAGGGCAGGCTGCGCAACATCGTCTTCACCGACACCAAGCGCAGTTCGATGGCAAAGGACATCGTGTTCGATGCCGCCCTTTCGCCCGACACCACCCACGCAGCCGTTTCTGCCGGCGACCTTTACCTGTATTTCGACACGGGGCAGTCGCTCGACGAGATTACCGCCGCCGTTTCCCAAATCACGAGTGAGGCACAGCGCCAAATGGCGGTGCGCGACCTTGACTTCAATTCTCTCAAAACACTCTTCCCCACGCTTTCCTTCCGCCTCGATGCCGGGCGCGACAACCCGCTCTCCAACATCGTGCGCCTCAAAGGCTATCAGATGTCCTCCGCGCGGCTGCGCCTCGACACCAGTCCCCTCGTGGGCATGACGGGGCGGCTACGCCTCGGCACGCTCGTCACCTCCGGCTTGCAGGTCGACACAATCGATATGGAACTGGCGCAAGACACGGCCGGGCTGGTGCTCGACGGCTTCGTGCGCAACGACCATAAGAAGAACCCCGTGAAATTCGAGAGCCGCCTCAATGCCTTCGTCCACCGCGACGACATGGGCGCACGCTTCCAGTTTTTCAACAAAGAGGGCGTCAAGGGCGTGGACCTCGGCGTGCGTGCCGCCATTGCCGACGGGGGCATGAACGTCAGCCTCTTCCCCGAAAATCCCGTCATCGCCTTCCGCAATTTCAAGGTAAATCGCGACAACCTCATCTACCTTGGGCGCGACAAGAGCATACGCGCCAATGTGGACTTGCTGGCCGACGACGGCACGGGTCTCAAACTCTACGGCGAGCCGGTCGACTCAGCCAACGACCTCACCCTTAGCCTTAACCACGTGAACATGGCGGAACTCTCCAACGTGCTGCCCTACATGCCGAAACTCGCGGGGCTGTTCAGCGGCGACTTCCACCTTACCGACAGCCGCACGGAGGGTTTCTCCGCCATGGCTTCTATGGAGGTGGCGCAATTTGCCTACGAAGGCGTTGCCCTTGGCGATGTGGGCGTTGAGGCCATCTATCTGCCCAAGCAGGGCGGCGAGCACCACGCCTCGGCATTTGTCAGTTCCAATGGCACGGAAGTGCTGGCGGCCGAGGGCACGTATTTCGACCGCGACGGCGGCAGTTTTGAGGGCGACGCGCGGCTCTACGATTTCCCGCTCCAACTCGTCAACGGTTTCCTCGTCGGCACCGACGTAGCCCTTGCCGGTACGGCGGGCGGCGAGTTGGCGGTTAAAGGTACGCTCGACAAACCCGTGGTAAACGGCAGCCTCGACCTCGACTCCACGCACATCTATTCGGATGTCTACGGCTTCGACCTGCGCACCGACGAGCGGGCCGTGCTGATTAAGGACAGCCGCCTCGTGTTTGACAGATACAACCTTTATTCCACGGGCAAGAACCCGCTCGTCCTCAACGGCACGCTGGATATGAGCGACTTCTCGCGCATGGCGATGAACTTCGACCTCACGGGCGAGAACTTCGAACTCATCAACACCAAGCGCAAGCGGCAGTCCATGATTTTCGGAAAGGTATATACCGACGTGAATGCCTCGATGCGCGGCACGCTCGACAATCTCACTGTGCGCGGTAACCTTTATGTGCGCGACCGCACCGACGTGACCTATATCCTCAAAGACTCCCCGCTCACCGTGGACGACCGCCTGCACGACCTCGTCACGTTCACCAGTTTCGAAGACTCTGCCGCCGTAGAAGTTGCGCCGCCCGCACCCGAGAGCACCTTCGACATGAGCATCGGCGTCACGGTGAACGATGCCGCCCGCTTTCACTGCAATCTCAGCGAGGACGGGCAGAACTATGTGGACATCGAGGGCGGCGGCAACCTCACCATGCGCATGACGCAGCAAAACGAGACGCGCCTCACGGGACGATTCACCATCAACAGCGGCGAGATGAAATACTCCCTCCCCGTCATTCCGCTCAAGACGTTCACCCTCGTGCAGGGCAGTTACATAGAGTTTACGGGCGACATGATGAACCCCACGCTCAACATCACCGCCAAGGAGCGCATGAAAGCCGTGGTGAGCGACGGCGACCAGTCGCGCTCTGTGGCGTTCGACGTGGGCGTTGCCATCACCAAGCCGCTCAATGACATGGGGCTTGAGTTCGTCATAGAAGCCCCCGAAGACCTCGCCGTGACCAACCAACTCGCCTCCATGTCGCGCGAGCAGCGCGGCAAAGCCGCCGTCACGATGCTGGCCACGGGTATGTATCTCACAGACGAGAGCATGATGAACGGTTCGGGCTTCAAGGCCAGCAACGCCCTCAACGCCTTCCTGCAAAGCGAAATCCAGAATATCGCAGGTTCGGCGCTCAAAACCGTCGACCTCAGCATCGGCGTGGAGAGCGGCACGTCTGAAATGGGCACGGAAACCACTGACTACTCCTTCAAGTTTGCCAAACGCTTCTGGGGCGACCGCATCAGCGTCATCGTGGGCGGCAAGGTGAGCACGGGCGAAGACGCCACCAACTCCGCCGCCAGCATCATCGACAACATCAGCGTGGAGTATCGCCTCGACAAGAGTTCCTCGCGCTACGTCAAGATGTTCTACGACCGCGACACCCGCGACCCCCTCGAAGGGCAGCTCACGAAGACGGGTGTCGGTCTCGTGCTGCGCCGCAAGACCGACAAACTCGGCGAACTCTTTATATTCAAAAAGAAGAAATGAACGATTTTAGTAAACAAGTAAACGAGTATACAAGTAAACAAGACAAAGATGTCTTGCTAATTTATATTACATGAGAAACTTGTCTCGTCTACTCGTTTACTTGTAAACTCGTCTACTAAGAAATGAAATTTTTCATACACATATATAATTGGTTAGATAGTAGGGGCGTGCTTCATGCCCCCGCTATCCTCCTTGCCGCCCTATTCGCCCTCTTGCTTGCCTCCTGCTCCACCACGTCGCATCTTCCCGAGGGCGAGCAGTTGTATATCGGCATTGCCGACATAGACTACAACAACTCCTCCGCTGCCAAGAAGAGCAAGAAGGCTGCCAAGAAGGCCGCCGCCCCCGACAGCGTGGGTGTCATCACTTCCATAGGCGATGCCGTCAAGGCGGTGAACGCTGTGCTTGAAGGCAGGGGCGCGGGCAATTTCGAAGCCCTGGCGCAGTTTGCCGCCGACAGCCTTTCCAAGGAAGAGCGTGCCCGCCTCAAAGCAGCCGCCGAGCGGCAGGCCAAGGATTTTGAGACAGCCAAAGAGGAGGTTGATGCCGTGCTGGCCTATCCGCCCAACAATGCCCTCTTCGGTTCGTCGTCGCTGCGCTCGCCACTGCAAATAGGCCTTTGGGTGCACAACGGTTTTGCTGAAAAGAAAAGCAAGTTTGGCAAATGGGTGTACCGCACCTTCGGTACAGAGCCTGTGCTCATCAGTACAGTAAGTCCCGAAGTGCGCACCAAGGTGGCGACCAACACGCTCCACAATTACGGTTTCTTTCGCGGAAAGGTGGGCTACGAGGTCATCACCTCGCCCAAGAACCCCAAGAAAGCCCGCATCGCCTATAAAGTGAACTCCGGCCCGCTCTCGCGCCTCGGTTCGGTGGAATACGTGGGCTTCCCCCATGGCATGGACAGCCTGCTGCGTGCTAACAGTCGCGCTTCCCTGCTGCACAAGGGCGATGCGTTCAGCGTGGTGAACCTTTCCGACGAAAAGACGCGTCTTGAAAAACTCTTCCGCGAAAACGGCTACTATTTCTTCACCGGTTCATATACCACCTACCTTGCCGACACCCTCATGCAGCCCGGCAGGGTGCAGTTGCGCATGCGCCCCACGGCCTTGCCCGAAAAGGTAAGCCACCCGTGGTACATTGGCAAGACTACCGTCAGCGTGCGCCGCAACGACAGCGAGACGCTCGACAAGCACATCCGCCGCAACTACAACTATATCCACGGCGGCGACAAAATTCCCCTGCGCATTGGGCTCTGGCGGCGCAGCATCAGTCATAGGCGCGGCGAACTTTATAGTCTTTCAGACGAAAACGTCACGCTCGAAAAACTCGGTGCGCTCGGCGTGCTCTCGCAAGTGTCCGTAGACTATATCCCGCGCGACACGCTCCCCACTTGCGACACGCTCGACATTGTGGTCACCGCCACGCTCGACAAACTCTACGAGAGTACCTTCGAGATGAACGCCACGCTCAAGAGCAACCAGCAGATAGGTCCTGGCATCTCCTACGAACTCGCCAAGCGCAACGCATTTCGCGGCGCGGAAAAAGTGTCGTGGAAGATATTCGGTTCTTACGAATGGCAGACAGGTGCGGGGGCAAAGGGCGGCAACTCTTTGCTCAACTCCTACGAACTCGGCACGCAGTTAGCGTTCGACTTCCCCCGTCTTATGTTCCCCGGAAACAGCCGCCGCCTGCGTCGCAAAACAGCCAATACCGTCTTTGCCATAGATGCAGACTGGAAGAACCGCAGCAACTTCTTCAATATGGTGAGCACGGGTATCAGTGCCAGGTATAAATGGCATAAGAAAGCCACGCTCAAGCACGAACTCACGCTCTTCGATTTCAGTTTCGACAAACTCCTCCACACCACCGCCGCCTTCGACTCTATCATGACCGCCAACCCCGCGCTCTATATGAGTATGCGCGACCAGTTTGTGCCTACGTTTGGATATAATCTCACATACAGTTCCGCCGCCTCCCACCGCAACGCCACGTGGGTGCAGGTAGCAGGCAAGGAGGGTGGTAACCTCATTTCGGGCATTTATGCCGCCTTCGGCAAACCCTTTGACCGGCAGAACAAAGAACTCTTTGGCAATCCCTTTGCGCAGTTCCTCAAATTCACCGCCGAGGTGCACCACACCATTCGCATCAACCGCGATGTCAAACTCGCCACCCGTGCCTTCGGCGGCGTGATTTTCTCCTACGGCAATGCCCTCCGCGCCCCTTATTCCGAGCAGTTCTATGTGGGCGGTGCCAACAGCGTGCGCGCTTTCACCGTGCGCAGCATCGGCCCCGGCAACTTCCGCGCCGCCGACAGCAAATACGCCTATATGGACCAGACGGGCGACGTGAAACTCGAAGCCAACGTCGAACTGCGTGCGCGGCTTTTCGGCAGCCTCCACGGCGCGGTGTTCCTTGATGCCGGCAACGTGTGGCTCACGCGAGATGACCCCAACCGCCCCGGCGGCAAGTTCAACGCCAAGAACCTCGGCAAATTGGCCGTCGGCACGGGCGCGGGCTTGCGCTACGACCTCGACTTCATCGTCATCCGTTTCGATGTGGGCATCGGTCTGCACGCGCCCTACGATACGGGCAAGAGCGGCTGGTACAATATTCCCCGCTTCAAGGACGGCGTAGGTCTACACCTTGCCATCGGTTACCCGTTCTAAGGGGACATATATATAATAAAAGCGGTCGGTCGCATCTTTGTGCCGTCCGCTTCTTTGTTTGCTGCTATTAAGTTGCCCGCATCTGCGCGGCCATTTGCCCTTTTTTGCCACTTTTTTGTTTCCCCACAATTGTGGTGAAGGTGCACCACAACTGTGGGGAAGTTGGCCCGCAATTGTGGGGAAGGTACACCACAATTGTGGGGAAGCAACAGGGTGCTTTCAAAAAACAAAAATCTGCCGCTTGGAAACGATTATTAAGCGGCAGATTTTGCTGATTGTATTTCTGCATCGCGCAGAACCTTATAGAAGTGTCAGGCGTAAAGCACGGCGGCGCACTGTTGCCTTGAGTTTACTCGAACTTTGCCATGGCGAGAAAACGTCTGTTGAAAACGAATAGTTTTTCGGGGGAAAAATTTGCGTATAGAGAGGCTGTGGGTTTATGCTTTCTCGCTAACTTTTTATAAGAGAAACTGCAAGTAGGGGCGTTCTGCAGAACGCCCGGTTGATGGTTGCTTGATTGATATAGCCATGCGGCGCATTCGGCGGGCGTTCTGCAGAACGCCCCTACTTTTATGCAAGAATGAAGGGTTTAGCCTCCAAACCGTTCATTCTTTTCTTTTTGATAACCAATAAGATAAGCCTTAGAATGAATAGATGAATAGTTTCTCGGGGATAAAAAATGCGTATAGAGAGGCAGTAACTTTATGCTTTCTCGCTAACTTTGCAAAAGATAGGCTGACGGTTGGCAGCCTTTCTTATCAAAAAAACGTCTTCTCAAATTCTTAGAATCACAGGCTTATGTGGAAATATTATGCTTTGCTTTCGGCCCTGTTTGCTGCCCTGACGGCCATTCTCGCAAAGATGGGGGTGAAAGACATCAACCCCGACCTCGCCACTGCCATCCGCACCGCAGTTATCCTGTTGCTGACATGGGGAATTGTTATATGCAGCGGAAGGATTAGTGATATAAAAGGGGTGGGGCTGCATACGTGGGGCTTTCTGATTCTTTCCGGCATCGCCACCGGCCTGTCGTGGCTGTTTTATTTCAAGGCATTGCAGACAGGTCGGGTGTCCCGCGTCGCCCCCATCGACAAGTTGAGCGTGGTCATTACAATAGTGCTCTCCTTTTTCCTGTTGAAAGAACCCGCCAATACAAAAGTCATCATAGGAGGCTTGCTGATAACTGCTGGCAGCATCGTGATGCTGTGGAAATAAAAAAAGGAAATCCCTTTCCGCAACTTTTATACAAGCATCTAACCAATCTCAAGGCTCTTATCAACGCCGCTTTCATCGACGGCAGCCACGACATCCAACGTGCCGCCTCTCTCATCGTCAAGAAGAAGATTGAAGACCGCGACAAAGCAGTCGAGATTTATCTCACCGAAGACGAACTTCAAGCCCTTTACGAAATGCCGCTGACCGGGAAGAACGATCACATCCGCGAAGTTTTTCTCATCGGCTGTTATATCTGTCAGCGTGTGTGCGATTACAACAACCTCAACGCTGAAATTTCGAGACAACTCGAAAGGGGACACGCATCATCCGTCTTGTCCAGCAAAAGACCAAGTTCGAGGAAGCCACACCCATCCTCAACAAGAACCTGATTGTCATCTGCAAGAAATACGGATATAATATTCTGAAAGCGAACGAACAGGTGTTGAACAGTTACATCAAGAATATCCTGAAAGAGTTATCGGATAAAGTACCATCATTGAAAGAAAAAGTACCGACCATACTGACGATGAAACCAAAGGATGCTATGCGCCGCGACAAGATTGAGCCGGAGACCGACCTTAACGGCAATGCCATCGTGCCACGCTACGAATGTGTGACAAGCCACACCGCCCGACGTACCGGCATCACGAACATATACCTCAGCCACAAGTACACCATCCTCCAGATAATGCACGTCAGTGGACACAAGCCCCCAAAAACCTTCATGGACGACATCAAGCTCTCCTCCGAGGAGATAGCCGATGAAACCTTCGCCATGTCAAGGAAAGAGAATGATATGTGGTAATTTGTATAAATTACTTATAGTTAGCATGTTGCCATTGTTTTATCATTTGGATGCTGTGTCAAAATGTGCATATAGCCCTGAAAGGGCTTAATAAATAGCACAGGGGCTGCCCCTGTGGAGAGGCTATCGTACATGCAATGCTATGCGTAGGGGGAAGCCCCTACGCTAATTTATTAGCCCCTTTCAGGGGCACATCTGCAACAATATTCATTTTGACACACCCTCTTGATGCCCAAACACTTGTTTCTTTTAATGAAAATGATTAATTTTGCAGCGTGATATATTATGGCTATTAAAAATCCATACCCAACAATGGAGCATCGGGTCTTCAAAAGAACGTTTCTCCAACAAACTGAGGTAAGCATAAGGTTTACCCCAGCCATTCCTGGTGTGGATTTTCATGATAGAATGCTTCCATTTCTTAAATCAGTTTTTAATTTAGATTTATCAGATAAGGTTGATAAAGATGCAAACCATGCTGAAATATCTTCTGATCGAGAGCAGAAGAAATTTATTTTTGATTTGGACCAAGCAAAATTTATCATTGGACCTGTGAGCTATACAACGTTTGCGGAAATGGCAATCCCTATGATAGGTATTCTGTTACGTTTTATTAGCGATGTTGCAAAAGTGGAAACTTTGCAACAAATAAACAAAACATCTTAATCCTTGAATATGAAGAAGATATACTCTACACTCGTTGCCCTACTGGCAACCGCAAATATGTTTGCCCAGGGTTGGCCAGCCAACCATAGCGGCGTGATGCTGCAGGGATTCTACTGGGATTCCTTCAGCGAATCCAAATGGACCAAACTCGAAGCGCAGGCTCCGGAACTGGGACAGTACTTCAACCTCGTATGGATTCCACAGAGTGCCAACTGTGGCGGCAAGTCAATGGGTTACGATGACCTCTACTGGTTTTCCAACTACGAAAGTTCTTTCGGAAGTGAAAGCGAACTCCGCTCTCTCATCAAGACCTTCAAGAATAACGGCATCGGAACCATCGCCGACGTAGTAATCAACCATCGCAAGAACGTATCCACCTGGTTTGACTTCCCGGTAGAAACCTACAAGGGAGTGACTTACGAGATGAAATCAACCGATATCTGTGCCAACGATGATGGCGGCAAGACCAAGAAAGAGGCAGATAAGCAGGGCGTAAAGCTCAGCAGCAACAATGATACCGGTGAAGACTGGGGCGGCATGCGCGACCTGGACCACAACAGCCAGAACGTGCAGACCATCGTGAAGGCTTATCTCGACATGCTCCTCAACGACTTCGGCTATGCCGGATTCCGCTATGATATGGTAAAGGGATACAGCGGCAAGTTTACAGGCATCTACAACGATGCAGCCAAGCCAACTTATTCCGTAGGAGAATACTGGAATGGAAATGTATCCGTAGTCAAGAACTGGCTTGAAGCT
>SFFY01000037.1 GCA_004556745.1 Bacteroidales bacterium
CAAATCTTATTATCCCCAAGCAATTTTTTCCTTTCCCCTTGAAAGTTTTCACTATCTTATAAGATGTTTTTGTTACAAACTTTGTAACACGTATTACAAAGTTTGTAACATGTGTTAGAAAGTTTGTAACATGTATTACAAAGTTTGTAACAAAAACTTTCTTATAGGAAAGGAAAAAATATCAGGCAGAAAGAAAAAAATATCACGGAGAAAAGAAAAAATATCTCCGTGACAGTCGCGGCGGTCATGGGTAATGGGCATCGGCCGCCCGCATTCATTTCCCCGCTCCCTGTTTCAATTCGTCCCAAAAACATACAAAACGTTAAGGAAATCCTGCATAAACATTCCAAAATAGCAGAAAAATCAAATTTTTGCGGAAATAATGCCATATTTATTTGGTCAGGTTAAAAATATTTTACAAATTTGCCGCAGACGAAAACTATTGCTTGCATTTCTCTCTGCCGATAGAGTGGCAATTTTATCAACCGAAATACATATATATTTATGAAATATTCTTTACGCTCCTTATTCCTTGCATTTTTCATGTCGGTAGCCGCGCTCGCCTTTGCGCAGACTTCTATTCACTTAGGCTATTGCTCCGACGAAATCCCCGCAAATCATCAGTCGGCCGTGCTTAGCGATGCCATTTCCGCTCGCTTCCGTGCCGCTGCCGTGATACCCGCCGCACGCCTCAAAGCGCTGGCTGGGGCAAAGGTGACGAAAATCAGAGTGGGTTGCCCCGAGGGCATGACCAACTGGTACGTCACGCTGCGCACCTCGCTCGAAGGCACTGCCGCCACTAAGAGTGTGGACCTGCCCACGACGGTCGAGGGCTGGAATGAGGCGGAGCTTAAAGAGCCTTACGTGATTACGGGTGAAACAGACCTCGTGCTCTATTACGCCGGTACGCTCCCCGCGGGCGAGGGCTTGGTGCTCGGCGATAAGAAAAACCCCAACGGCTTTTATATAAACTATTCCTCCGAATGGATAGACGCTTCGGCTTTGGGCTGGAACGCCCTGTGCCTGCAGGCTGTGGTAGAGGTGGAAGGTGAAGTGCCAGCCAACGACCTCGCCGTCGAGAACATCGCGTTTGAAAGTGCTTTTGCCAAAATCGGCGAGGGTGCGAACGCCACCGTTCGCATAGCCAACTACGGTTTCGCCGATGCCCCCGCGCCCGTGCTGCACTACGTGGCAGGCGCTGGCGAACCGGCGCAGATGGCGCTCGAAGGCACGATTGCCGTGGGCGAATATAAAGAGGTGAATATTCAGCTGCCTACCGCCTCATGCACCGAAGGTTTCAACGACGTGCGTTGCTGGATTGACAGCGACGATGCTGTGAAGGAAAACAACGAACTCTCCCAGCAGTTGGCCTGCTATGTCAATGCCTATCCGCGCCGCACGCTTATCGAGCATTTCACTACGCTCGCCTGCGTGAATTGCCCCTATGGCGATGCCACGCTCCGCGCCGTCGTGTCGGGCAGAGAGGATTACGTCTGGGTGGCCCACCACGTGGGCTATCGCGAAGACGAGCTGACGGTTCAGGACTCATATAACGTTTCAGGCATCAACGGCGTAAGCTCTGCGCCCATGGCGGCGTTCGACCGCACCGTGCTGCCGTTCAGCAACGGCAGTTCCGCTCCTGGCGGCGGCATCGGCTACATGAACCCTTCCGAAGGTAAGGCCGCCCTGCTGCCGTGCTTCAACTACTGCGCCGAGACGCCGGCGTTCGTGAGCGTGGACATCAATGCTGCCTTCGATGCCGCCACCCGCACGCTGACCGCCACGGTGAGCGGCGAGCGCAACGGCCTGCTCAACCTTTTCTATCCCGAAGCCAACCTCACCGTGCAGCTGGTGGAAGATGCCGTGGAAACCATCGGCAAGCAGACGGGCAGCGGCTCGCAGATACACGACCACGTGTACCGCGTTTCGCTCACGCCCTCGCTGGGCGAACCCATTGAGTGGCAGGGCGATGCTTACAGCCAAAGCTTCACGGCTGCCGTTCCCGAAACATGGAACGAGGGCAACCTCCGCGTCGTGGCCTTCGTGAACCGTCCTTACAAGAACAGCGACTGCACCAATATCCAGGTGCTCAACGCCAACGACCTGCGTCTCTCCACGCTCGACGGCATAGACAATATTAATATAGATCGCTCCGCTGCTTCGCGCCGCGAGTATTTCAACCTCCAAGGCCAGCGCATCGCCGCCCCGCAAAAGGGCATCTATATAGAGAAAATCACCACGGCGGAAGGCACGCTTTGCGTGAAGCGCGTAAAGTAGGGGGGCGCAAAGGCATACACCCGCGTGCGCCGAATGAAACTGCCAATCAGGCAAGAAGAAATTAGAAATAGGTATTAATATATAAGGATAACTTTTTTGTTTCACTAAAATCAGTAGATTATGAAGAAAACTTTACTCTCTCTGGCTTGCGTGCTGCTGGGCGGCACTATGGCTTACGCGCAAGAGACTGCCGAAGTGGGCCACGTGTATCAGGGCGTGACTTACAACAACTGCTCGCCTAACGGCAAGTGGCTCGTGGCAAATCAGGAAACGTCCGTTTACATCTACGATGTGGCTACCGGCACGAACTACGACTTTGCTGATGAAACCTACACCAAAGTTTATTTCGCCGGCTATGGTCATAGCGTTACCGACAACGGTATGGTTTGCGGTATGGCTCAGGAGTCTTCCGAATCCAATGCCGCTTACTTCAAAGACGGCGCATGGGTGGTTCTGCCCCAGCTCTCCGGCGCGTTGACCGGTTTCAATAGTGCCAATGCCTGCACGCCCGACGGCTCTGTTATATGCGGCAGCCTCGGTAGCGACGGCGCAGACATGAGCACCAGCGACCGCCTGATGCTTTACCCCGTGGTGTGGACGCTCAACGCTGACGGCGTGTACGTTTGCCAGGAACTGCCGCATCCCACAAAGGATTTCACCGGCCGCGTGCCGCAGTACATCACAGCTATGGACATCAGCGCAGACGGTAACACGATTGTCGGCCAGATGGTTGACTACTCCGGTTTCTACATTGTTCCTATCCTCTACACCCGCAACGCCGAGGGCGCTTGGAGTTACCAGCTCCTTGCCGAGGATCAGGTTTACGACAAAGAAAAGGCTGCCAATCTGCCCGAATGGGTAGAACAGCCCGTACAGCCCAAGGCCGAAGATTACATGTCGGCTGCCGACGTTGATGCCTACAACGCCGCTGTTGAAGCTTACAACGAGGCTTATCAGCGTTGCGTTGCAGGCGACCTCGACTGGTCCGAACTGCCCGAATATCCTGAAAAGGGTTTTTATATCAGCGACGAGACGCAGGCTGCCGCTTTTGATGCCGCTGTTGCGAAGTACAAGGAAGACAATGCAGCTTGGTATGCCGCTTTCGAGGCTTTCGATGAAGCCCTCACAGAAGTGACTACGGGCAAGAGCTTTGAGTTCAACTCAATTCACATCACCCCCAACGGCAAGTACATTCTCACCGACCTCAAAGAGCCGGATCCCGATCCAGATCCCATGGCATGGTTCCCCGAATCTATCTACACAAACTGCGTGTTTGATCTCACTAAGGTTGACACCCCCATGCTCACCACCAACTCCAACATGCTCTCTACGGGCATCCTGGACAATGGTTTCTTCGTTGTGGCTGCTCCCAAGAGCGACTATGCCCGCTCGAGCTACGTGGCCACCCCGGGGTCTAACCATCTGACACCCATCGCCGACTGGTGCAAGGCAAGCGGCAACACCGCAGCAGGTGAGTATATCACCTCCGAAATGCTCTTCGACTTGATTAACTACGTATGGGACGAAGCGTCTGAGAGCTATGTCGAAGAAACCGTTAGCGACAGTCTTATCACCGGCACGGGCATCTTCTCTGCCGACGGCAAGACCTTCGTTACTTGGCTGCAAGACCCCGGCACCAACGAGTACGTTACTTACACCGTAAACCTTGAGAACAGCGTGCTCAACGGCATTCAGAGCGTGAAGCACAGCGCAACCGAGCAGAACGTGCTCCGCCGCGAATACTACAACGTTCAGGGCCAGCGCATCGCAGCTCCTATCCAGGGCGTTTACTTCGAAAAGATCATCACCGCCGACGGTGTAATCACCAAGAAACACCTCAAATAAGCGTTTCTTGAAAAAGCATAATCAAAAAAATCCCCGCAGGTTCAGCGAAGAACCTGCGGGGATTTTTGCGTGGGGGCTATAGAGAACAGAAATTGCGATAGTTGAGCAGCGCGATGTCGGCAGCGGCATTCTCCATATTGCCGGCATACACGACGGCACGCTTGGAGACGGGCGTGGTGAGCAGGGAGCCGCTCTTTTTAAGCACGTCCTCAAACGAGGGCGCGTAAGTCTGCGACGATTTAATCTCTATGGCTTTCAGCTCGCCCGCCTCGCGGATAAGGAGGTCTATCTCATTGCCCTTTGCATCACGGAAAAAGAAGATGTTGCTTTCTTTTCCCTTATTGTAGCGTTGCTTGAGGGCTTCCATCACAATGAGGTTTTCAAAAAGATGTCCGCGCATCTTGTCGCGAGATAGCTGTTCGGGGCTTTCGATGTCCAGCAGATGGCACGCCAGCCCCGTGTCGCAGAAATATAATTTCGGACTTTTGGTCAGTCGCTTGCGGGAGTTCTCGCTCCAAGGCTGCAAGCGCATGATGATGTAAGAAGCCTCAAGCACCGAAACCCAAGCATTGATTGTGTTTGAGGCTACGCCCACCTCGCCTGCCAGTTCCGAGGCATTGAATATAGAACCGATGCGGGCGGCGCAAAGGCGCAAGAAAGTGTGAAACTGCGACAGATTGTTGATATTGATAAGCTGGCGCAAATCTTTGTCGATATACGTCTTCGTGTAAGCCGGATACAGGTATTTCGCCACGTTCTTTCCGGCACAGACAGCAGGGAAGCAGCCGTTGTAGATAATCTCGTCGAGCGTTTTCTCTGCATACGCCTCCTTCGCTTCGGAAAGCGACATCGGCAGCAGTTCAAACACGCCCGCCCTGCCTGCCAGGGACTGCGAAACCGTTTTCAGCAGCAAAAAGTTTGAACTTCCCGAAAGCACAAAACGCCTTTCGGGACGGTCGTCAACAATTCCCTGAATATACGACAGCAGCGCCGGCACGCGCTGAACCTCGTCGATAATCATGCCCTCGTTAGTCTGATTGAGAAAACCTAAGGGGTCGTTTTGCGCCATAGACCTAACGTCGTAGTCTTCAAGCGTGAAGCGCCGATAACCGTTGAAAATATGCTTTATCAGCGTGCTCTTGCCCGACTGACGGGGCCCCGTGACGCATAGCACGGGGAAGTATTGAGACGCATCGAGCAACGTTGCCGCCAAATCCCTTTCAATAAAGTCAAACATATATTGGTGCAAATTTGAAATCCGATTGCAAATTTACACCAATATAATCAAATGCGCTAATAATCAAGATGTTTTTGTATCGTATAAATGAGATTTTGATAAAAAAACTTCTTTACTTATACCTCACCCACTTAATCATTTCCTTCACCGTGGGCTTTTTGCCGTACATAAGGATGCCGACGCGATAGATCTTCGCGCTGAGCCATACGAAGCCGAGGGCGGTGGCGTAGAGCAGGCCTACGGAGAGCAATTCCTGCCAAAGGGGCACGCCGAAAGGTATGCGCACCATCATCACAATGGGAGCGGTGAGGGGGAAGAGGGATGCCCAGAAAGCCAAGGGGCCGTCGGTGTTTTGTGCGCTGCCCATGGCGGCGTAGAGCGCGAAGACCATGATGAGCATCACGGGCATGATGAACTGCGAGCTGTCTTCCTGCTCGTTCACGCTGGCGCCCACGGCGGCGAAGAAGGAGGCGTAGAGCAGATAGCCGCCGATGAAGTAGAGCACGAAGAGCACGCCGAGTTCCAGATAAGGAAGGTTAAGCAGTGCCGCAACCAGGCCGTCGCCCTCTGAAGCGGCGGCTATCGCTGCCGCGCTGCCGGTGACGTCTTGACCCATCATGGCACTGCCCGCAGCGGCATCGGTCACGGCCGGGGCGCCGAAGCACACGGAGACCACGGTGAGGATAATGGCCAGCATACTGCCCCAGATGGCAAGTTGCAGGAAGCCCACGAGGGCGATGCCGATAATCTTGCCCATCATCAGCTGGAACGGCTTGACGCTCGAAATCATCAGTTCCACGATGCGGTTGGTCTTTTCCTCCATCACGCTCTGCATCACCATACTGCCATAGCTGAGCACGAACATATAGATGAGGAAGGTGAAGATAAAGCCTGCCGCCATGGCGATTTCCGTGCTCGACCCCGTCTCGTTGCCCTCTGCCGTGCGCTTGACGGTAGATATCTCAAAGTCCTGCTGGATGTCGTTGATGATTTGCTCCAATCCCTCAATGCCCGTGGCGGCGAGGCGGTCGCGCCGCACCTGTTCGTTGAGCACGTTGGTGGCGTAGCTGAGGAGGTCGGCGGGCACTTCGCGCCGCGAATAGATGCGCACCTGCTTGGGGTTTTCGGTAAGGTTGCCCGTTATGGCAATCACGGCCTCCACTTCCGTCGAGTCGGAATAGTAGGCGGCGTTGTTGTAGTCGGCAACGGGGAGATAATGGTAAGAGGCATCGTCCTTGAAGAGCGCGACATACTGCCCGGTGCTGTCGTAGATGCCCACGCTTTTCTGCTCGTCGCTTTTAATCATGGAGAGCCAGATGGGCACGAATACAAGCGCCGCAAAGATAAATGGCATGAGTATGGTGAGCAGGATAAAGGACTTTTTGCGCACGCGCGTCATGAACTCGCGCTTGATTATGATATATATTTTAGACATATATTTAAGATGTGTGGCAGGGCTAAGGCACTCGCCCAATTGGTTTTTTAGAGAAAAATATCAATGTCCCACTACGCGCAGGAATATTTCCTGCATCGAGGGCATCTGCTCGCAGAAGGAGCGCACCTCCGTGCGGTCGGCAATGGCACGGATAATGTCCGAGCCGGTTGCGGTGGCTGTTGACTTGCGCAGCAGGTAGCGGTGGAAACCGCCGGCCTGGCTGTGGTCGGCTATCTCGAAGAGGGCGGGTTCGGCGGCGAGGTCGCCGGTGCGCGTGATCAGCTCGAATACGCCCGTGCGGAACTGCTCCTTAACGTCGGCCACCGTGCCCGAGAGTACCACTTTGGAGTTGTTGATGAGGGCGATGTCGTCGCAGACCTCCTCGACCGACGACATGTTGTGCGTTGAGAAGATGACGGTGTGCCCCTCGTCGCGCAGTTTCAGAATTTCCTTCTTCAGAAGTTCGGCGTTCACGGGGTCGAAGCCCGAGAACGGCTCGTCGAAGATGAGCAGGGGCGGGCGGTGGAGCACAGTGATGACAAACTGCACCTTTTGCTGCATGCCTTTCGAGAGTTCCTCGAGCTTCTTGTTCCACCAGGGCATGATGCCAAACGTTTCAAACCACACCTTGAGGCGGCTCTTCGCCTCGGCGTAGGAGAGGCCTTTGAGTTGTGCGAGGTAAATGGCCTGCTCGCCCACCTTCATCTTTTTGTAAAGCCCGCGCTCTTCGGGCAGGTAGCCGATGCGCCGCACGTCGTCGGGGCTGAATGCGTGCCCGTCAAACGTGATTTCGCCACTATCGGGGGCGGTGATGCGGTTGATGATGCGTATAAGCGTGGTCTTGCCTGCACCGTTAGGGCCGAGCAGGCCGAACACTTTGCCGCGCGGCACGCTGATGCTCACGTCGTCGAGCGCGGTGTGCTCCGCGTAGCGTTTCACGATGTGCGAAGCAGAAAGGAAAATATCTTGTGTAGGCATTATATATTATATGTGTATGCGTGGAACTTATGTCTTGTATATGAAAATAGCAAACGGTTACGGCTGAGTTTCGCCTTCGACGAAATCTTCGAGGAAGAGATGCTCGCCGTCGAACACGGCGTAAGTATAGCGCGTAATCCAGTCGCCGAGTATCACGAGGCGCGTGGTGCGGGCCAGCATCAGGTCGAGGTCGATATGCCTGTGCCCGAAAAGGAAGAAGTTCACGTCGGGGTGCGTTTTGAGATAGTCTTTCGCAAACACCACGAGTTCTTCCTTTTCCTCGCCCATATAGTCAGGCTCTTTGCCATCGGGCCGCTTCATGCGCGAGCGGCGCGCCCATTCCAGTCCGAACGCCATGCCCCAGCGCGGATGCAGCGAGGCGAAGAGGGCGCGGCACACCTTGTTGTGGAACATTGCGCGGAGAAACTTGAACTTGCGGTCGCTGCTTCCCAAGCCGTCGCCGTGGGCGAGGTAGAAGAGCTGCCCGTAGAGGTCCACCATCAGGCTGTCCCTGTGCACCGTCATGCCACATTCCTTTTGGAAATAGTCGTGCACCCAAAGGTCGTGGTTGCCCGTGAAGAAGTGCACCTCGACGCCCATGTCCGTCAGTTCGCTGATTTTGCCGAGCAGGCGCGTGTAGCCTTTCGGCACCACGGTGCGGTATTCGTGCCAGAAGTCGAACATGTCGCCCAGCAGGTACACGGCGGCAGCCTTGTGCTTGATGCTATCGAGGAAATTCACGAGGCGGCGCTCCTGCGTGCGGCGGTGCGGAATGGCAAGGCTGCCCAAATGCGCGTCGGAAAGGAAATAGATGTTCTTCATGTTTTGTAAGTCAATTAAGGTAACGCCCTACATAAAACCGAGCTCGAGTTTTGCCTCGTCGCTCATCATGTCTTTGTCCCATTCAGGCTCGAACACAAGGTTCACTTTCGCCTCTTTCACGCCTTCGATGCCCGAAAGCTTGATGCGCACGTCCTCCATGATAAAGTCCGCCGCGGGGCAGTTGGGGGCGGTGAGCGTCATGTCGACTTCCAGGTTGCCGTCTTCCTGCAATTCGATGCGGTAAATAAGGCCGAGGGAATAGATGTCCACGGGGATTTCAGGGTCGTATACGGTTTTGAGCACTTCAACGATGCGCTCTTCTATCGCAAGCTTTTCTTCAGCAGTCATATCATTTATAGATAAAAATTGAAACATTTTAGTAAACAAGTAAACGAGTAAACAAGACAGAGATGTCTTGCTAATTTATAATTTACATGAGAAACTTGTCTCGTCTACTCGTTTTCTTTGAGATTTTCGGCTGCACTCGGCATAGCCCGAACAAGTTCGGCTCTGCTCTCGCTTGCACGAAAATTTCCTTGTAAACTCGTCTACTAATAAACGAAACTATTGGCACTATTATAAAAACATATCTCCGCTCACAGCCCTTGTTCGTCCGCGTAGCTGTAATACGAGCCGTCAGCAAGGACAATGTGGTCGATAAACTTGATGTCCACCGCCTCGGCAGCGCGTTTCATGCGGCGCGTCAGGTCGTCGTCGGCTTTCGAGGGCTTCGGCACGCCCGAAGGGTGATTGTGGCAAAGGGCAATGGCGGTGGCGCCGGCGGTGATGGCCTCGCGCAGTGCCACGCGCACATCTACGATTGTGCCCGTCAGTCCGCCCGACGACACGACGGCGGAGCGCAGCACCCGCAACTGGTTGTTGAGCAGCATTACGTGGCACTCCTCGGTAGGCAGGTCGCGCATACGGTGCAGGAAATAATGGTAGATGTCTTGCGAATTGCTCATCTTCGGCCGCTCCTCCAAATCCGAGAGGCTTCTTCGCCGTCCCAGTTCGCAGGCGGCCAGCACGATGAGGGCTTTCACCGTGCCCATGCCCTTGTATTTGCGCAGCTGCGCCAGGCTCATTTTGCCCAAGGTGTTGAGGCTGCCGTTGCAGTCGCCGAGAATGCGCTGCATCAGTCCCACGGCCGTCTCGCCCCTGCTGCCCGAGCCAACGAGCACGGCGAGCAATTCGGCGGGCGAAAGCCCTGCCGCGCCCACGGCCATCATCTTCTCGCGCGGACGGTCGGCTGCGTCCCACGCCTTGATGCCTGCCGGCTGCGGTTTCTTTTGTTCTGGCTCTGTCATTTATAAAAATTTTTGCGGAACGCCTCAAACTCGCCCTTACCCAGCACGCAGCGTTGCCACCAGGCGCGCAGGAAGCCCGTGCCGTAGCCCGTGAGTTGCACCAAGGCTGCCGCGATGGCAATCAGTCCCACTTTCAGACTGCGCTCGCGCAGGGCGGCATCGGTGCCTATCAGCACGGCAAACACGCCGATGGGCAGCAGGCTCCACAGGCACAGCGGTGCGCAGAGCAGCAGGAGCACCAGTCCCACGGTAAAGGCCGCGGGCAGTAGATGCACGAGCTTGAGTGTGCCGGGGTGGCGCTTGGTGAGGTTGATGCGGGCAATGCCGGAGTTGTGCACCTGCTTGAAAAACTTTTTCAAGTCCGTGCGCCGCTTGTGCCACACCCACGCTTCGGGGAAGAGGCGGCAGCGTGCGCCGCTCTTGAAGATGCGTGTCGAAAAGTCGATGTCCTCGCCGAAGCGCATTTCAGAGAAACCGCCGAGGTCGAGATACGTTTCGCGGCGCACGCCCATGTTGAACGAGCGCGGGTAGAACTTGTCGAGCTTCTTCTTGCCGCCGCGTATGCCGCCCGTGGTGAAGAAAGAGGTCATGGCGTAGTTGATGGCCTTCTGCATTGGCGTGAACGACGGGTGTGCCCGGTCGGGGCCGCCGAAAGCGTCGCACGGCTCGCGCGTCAGTTCCTCGTCCACCGCCGCGAGATAGCCGGGCGGCAACACAACGTCCGAGTCGAGAATAAGCACATATTCGCCCTTGGCGCGTTCCACGCCGTAGTTGCGCGTCTGCCCCGGCCCCGAGTTGTCTTTCGTGAAATAATGCACGTCCAGGCAGTCGGCATACTTCTTCACAACGTCCTCGCAGGGCACTTGCGACCCGTCCTCCACAACAATCGCCTCAAACTCCTTGTACGTCTGTGCGCACAGGCTTTCGAGCAGTTCGTCCACTTCGGACGGCCTGTTGAATACGGGAATGATAAAAGAGTATTTCATATTTGCGGCTTTTCTGCCTACAAACTTACGAATTTCTTACTTTTCAGACGAATTTCCTTATATGATGTTGCGGTTTTGGCAGTAAAGGCAAGATTAAGCAGTCCCCGGCAGCACGTTTGTTCCGTCTTTGGGCGGTTTATTATAGAGTTTGAGAAGTGTGTTGATGAGAATAAGCCTTGTCCGGCTGCTTTCTTTTGTACAAAAAATATGTCATTCTGAGTGGTCGTCACACGCCTTGTGCGACGACCGCCCAGAATGACAGAGAGCTAACATATGTTGCGACCTGAAAGCCCGCGCCTCTTATTCTACCTTGAAGTCAAAAAACTTGGAGTAATCCCGGAGGAGGGCAAGACGCACGGACTTGTTGGTCAGATTATACAGTGCTGACCATTGTGTGAAAGAAGTCGGGTCGTTGTCCTTGCGCTCCTGCGACACCAGACTGAGCAGGGACATAGCCCCTTCGGGGGTCAATGCGTAGTTGTGGTTCTGTAGGGTCGACCGCAAGTCCCAGTAGCGGGTCTTTCCGTGATCAGAGCCCCAACCGTCGTTGGTGCCGGCCATGGTGGGAGAAACATAGAAGTTGGTGACGCAACGCAAGGTGTCGTTGTGTCGCAGTACTTCCATCCGTGTCGGGAATTGCTCTTTAGGGTTGCTCGGGTTGCGCGTGTACTCCACGATGGCGAAGTCGCCCTTTGCGTCGGCCATCAGGTAGTGGTAGTTGTGCTTGTCGTCGGTGTTAAACATCCTCATGTTGTATTGGTCGAGCAGAGCTATCGCTTCGTCCACTGTGGAGGCGTTGTCGAGCAGCAGGCGTATGGCTACCGTCGTGTTGATGTTTTTCTTGGTAGGATTGTCCTGCATGGTAGGTGCTTCGTTGAGCGACAGCACCCCGATGGCGAAGCCGTCTTCATTGATG
Source organism: Bacteroidales bacterium (assembly GCA_004556745.1). Taxonomy (GTDB): domain Bacteria; phylum Bacteroidota; class Bacteroidia; order Bacteroidales; family Bacteroidaceae; genus Alloprevotella. Next base: position 11,804 of record SFFY01000037.1, read on the forward strand.
CCGTCGAGGGCAGCGTATGGAAGGCCGATGAGCAAGGAGAGGTCGGTAGTGTCGTTGTTGCAGGCACCTTGATAGTAGCCGAAGTTCAGGCCGTCGACGAAGGAGATGGATTTTTTCTTGCCGGCGGGAGCCGTGCGGACAACGAAGGCCGAGATGGGGACGTAGGCGTATTGGTCGGTACCGCTGATTTTAACTCTGTGCAGGAAGTCATAGTTGCGTCCCATCTGATAACTGTTGCCCTGCGGGTCGGGTACCGCGAAGGCGCTGCAACCGGGCAGGAAGGACAACGTGCTGTTGGTGGGAGGCTCCGGCACGCTGTCGTAGAGATGATGCTGCACGAAGCCTAAGAGCCCCATCGTACTGGAGATATTGGCATCGAGGGCTTCGTCGAGCTTGTAGTCGGCGGTGTAGTTCACTTCGTAGAGGCGCCCCGTACCGTCCAGGTCCTTCATCGTGTAGATGGTGGCCAGCTTCTCCTTGTCTTTCAGGAAGCAGGCGGGATTTTTGGTCGTAGCCCCGGGCGTGGGGGACGGTGTCGGTGTCGGTGTTGGGCTTGGGGTGTCATCGTCCGAGCAGGACAGAATGAGGGTGGTGGTGAAGGCGGCTATGCAGAGCAGGGCCAGCATCGAAAAGCGGTTCTTTTTCATGGTTCTATTGGTTTTATTTATTAGTAGACAAGTTTACAAGTAAACGAGTAGACGAGACAGATTTGTCTTGCAAACTATATTTTATATGGTAACTTGTCTTGTCAACTCGTTTACTCGTTTACTAAAATCGTTCTGGGCTTATTGTGCATTGGTGACCAGCGTGACGGGAACAGACTGACTGAAGTCGACATTGTACACCCTATAAGCTTGGGACTCGTCATTGGGGATGAATTTCAGCTTGAACGACTTCTTTATCCGTGCATAGAACAAATCCTTATGTGTGGTGAGGCTCTTGACGATGTCGTCTATCCGTCGGCTTACTTCGATGCGGTCGTCTTTCGTCACCGTGTACAGCGAGAAGTTTGGCTCGAAGTTTCGGATGTAGTCCTTCATGTAGTTGAAAGCGGAGTCATTGTGTTCCTCCATCTGCATCAGCCATATTTGCTCGTAGCGCGACGGCGGGGTGAGCTGCGAGGTCACGTCGATGCGGTTGGGGAAGGTGTAGTAGCCGCTCTTTTTGTATTCTTTGTCATACCATAGTGCTTCCATGTTCATCAGGACATGTGTGTCGAAACTGAAGGTCTTGTCATTGTGCTTGACTTTCCAAATCCAGCTGTGTCCAACAATGAACGTTGCATAGTAAGATGGCTGGGCTACATCATGATACCAGATATGGTTCCAGCCCTGCGGGAGAATCTTGGGCTGCAGGCTGATGGCATACGACCATTGGGGACTGATCATGTTGCTGCCCAACTTGAAGTCGGTGATAATGTCGGGAATCGAACGGGTGACGGATTGCGTCATGTCGAGTTGTGCCTTGATATCGGGTTTCAGGAAACCCATGCTGAGCGACATGTGCGTGCTCTGGGTGTAGGTCGTGCTGCCCTTCTCAATCTGGGTGGGAGAAATGTCCTTGATGCCTGCGCTCGAGTCGGAGAACTTCACGTTCGTGGTCAGGTTCTTCAGGTAGGGCCAGTAGGCATATATTGTTTTGCTGGGGTTAGTAGCATAGGTCAGACTGTCCAGCACGGCTTCCCTCACCTTGTAAGAAACCCACTCTTTCTTATTGTTCTTGCCGCACTTGAACTTGTCGTTCGCGCAGCGTATCTCCTGTTTGATGAGGTAATAGTCCTCCCCATAGGTGTCATTGACAGCCCACACATCGTAAAGCAGTGTCATGAGGGCCCTCTTGTGTCCGGCCTTGGTGGTCATGGTGTATTGGAACTGGTCGGTAGTGCTGAGATTGTCGTAGACGGTTCCCGGGTCGTTGGCTTGCTGTGCCAGCACTTGGCGCCCTTTTATCAGACGGGCTTCCGTATCGTCGGGACGGTCGAGCCACTCTGCCGTTTCGTCGGCCAATTGTCCGCAGAAATAGTCCGTAGGCAGGTTGTCGGCATCGCTCTCCGCCAATTCTGTCACATCGGCCACGGCGTAGCGTAAGTCGCCCCGGAAGGCCAGCACGTCGAAGAGGATGCCGTTGCTGTCGGAGTTGTCCACCATGACAGGCGGAAACTCGCTGTTTTCAGGCAAGTCCAACAGGCGGCGCATAGCTCGGTAGCCCACCTCGTTGATCTCCAGTTCTCCGTTTTTGTACATGGAAAGCGCCACTTCCCTTAGCTGCAGTGTCAATGCCTGTAGTCCCTGACGGGTAGGCTGGCATACCACCAGGCTTCCCCCACGGGCCAGCACGGCGGCCATCGCCCGGTAATCCCCCGCCGTGAGGTTGGCCACACTGCCGTTGCTGAGGATGAAGGTCTGGACGGCGGCATCTGCCGTGGACGCGCGGTCTTTCAAGCGGTTGATGAGAGCCTGTCCGCTATAGATGTAGTCGCCGGGAACCACGTAGGCACGCCCGCTGGTCATGACTTTCAGTTCGTCGCCCACGGGCGGAGCGTCCACGTCTTCATCAATCAACACTGCATCGTCCAATGGGACGGCATCATCGTCCTTGTCATCCGTATCCTTACAGGAAGCGAAAAGGAGAGGGAACGCAACTACTATTGCTAACCATAGAGAAAAGCAGTGCGCGAGGTTTTTGGCTGTTTTGTTCATGGTTTTGATAGGTATTGGTTTAAGATTATCTTTTGCAAAGATAGTGCAAGGCGAGCGCAGAAGACTAAGCTTGCTTAAAGTCTTATGCCGAGCCGCAGCCTATCTTATGCAAAGATACGTGGCTATGAAGCAGGCAGAAAAAAATACGCCCCTTGAAAACAGTCAAAACCTCTAAAAATAACCCTTTAAAATAGTCAAAATCTGGTTTTTTACTTAATTTTGTTGCCGTAGAAAACACCTAATCCCCAAAATACTTATGAAGAACACTATGACCCGCCTTTTCCGCCAGCCCCTGGGCCCGTTCAGGAAATGGCTGCGGAGAGAACATTCTCTGTTAGACAGACAGCGGCTGGCCCTCCTCCTGTTCTGTTATATCCCCTTTCTGCTCTTAGGCGTAGCGGCCAACTTCCTCGGTCTGACGGAACCGTCGGCTCCGTTCTTCTACTATACACATACACTGCTTGTCTTCAGCGCGGCGGTGTTCTTGGTGTTGTACTATCGGCGCAAGATCAGTATCACCATTTGTTTTGCTGCCTTCATCATCATCGGACAGACGATTCTCTCGGTCGAAATGATTTATTGTGCCTTCCAGGGGACGCTGTATTATGATATGCTGATTATGGCAAACATGGTGTTGCTGTCGCTGAACGCACTGGTAGCCACGGCGGGCATGATGAAGCGAGTGTCTGTCCTGCTGGGCATTGCCACCCTTTTCATCTATATCCTTTGTGCGTGGATTACGGGCGATGAAATCCTGAACAGTTTTGTCATCGTCTTCATACTGGTCTTTCTCTTTTCGAGTGTCATAGGGGGATGGGTGGCCAATAGCATGGGCCATTTGGAGCACGAGAACGAGGATTACAAGAAGGGCGAGAAGGAACTCCTGCATATCCTTCGTCTGAAAAGAGACGAGGTCAAGGCGTTTGTCGCGCTTGCATTGGAGCATCACACTTCCGACGGCACGCAGGTGCTGTTGGAACAGCTGGACACGAAGTCGAAACACAATTTGGTGGCCAATGTGGAGGCATATCTGAAGACCCGCGACACCGACCTTACAGTCATCGCGCAGAAATTTCCCGAGCTGACCCCCTCGGAGCGTGAGATTTGCCGCCTGATTCTGCAGGGAAAGAAACTGTACGACATCTGCCGGATTCTTGGCAAAAACGAGTCGAACGTCAACAGCCAGCGTGCGAACATGCGCAAGAAATTGGGGCTGCAGCCTGCCGACAACCTTCAGAAAGCCTTGCAACAGAGGCTGGAGGAGACCGTATAGGGGCAGTTGAACGGGCGCAGAATCAATGGTGTTCTGGGGCGGGCGTATGCAATACGCCCCTACTTTCAGCAGCACGTGTATAACATCAGTCATTCACTTTTGCACACAAAAAAGGCTGCGCCGTAACACTTGCATTACGGCGCAGCCTCGTTTATAATAATATTATTGTGTGTCTGCTTTTACTCTGCCGGCGAGAGGGCGGCTTTGCTCAGGTCTACGTAGAAGGCGGACATAGTGGAGTACATGCCTTGGAGCTTGCCCGTAGCTTGCAGCGTGCCGTCGGAGTTGATCGTGAAGACGAGGTCGGCTGTGGCGTCGCCCATCAGGCCGTAGCCTTTCAGCACGAGTTGGCCATTGCTCAGTTCGTAGGGCACGCACTTGTCGCCAAACTTGCCTGCCGCCATGCGCACAAGGAAGTAGGCGTAGCCGGCTTTCAGGTTGCCGTCGGCATCGCGGTCGATGGTGAGCGTGGCGTTTACCGTGGGATTGTTGCCCGTGCCGTCGTCGTCGCCTGTGCCGAGATAGTATTTGCCCGTATATTTGGCTGCCAGCTCGTCGCCCGGCATGGCGGGAATGAAGTCGTCGGAAGCGAGGTCTACCTGCATGAAGGCGGTGGTCATGTTCGTGCCGTAGTAAGTGCCCGTGCCCTGCACGCGGCCGTCGGACGTTACGTTGAATACGAGGTCGGCAGTCGTGGTGCCGTAGTTGCCGTCGCCCACGGTCACGCCTTTCAGCGTCAGCACGTTGTTCTCGTAAGTATAAGGCACGCAGGAGGAGATGATGTCAGAACCCATTGCCGTGATTTTCAGCGTGGCGTAGCCTTCCTTGGCGTTGCCCGAAGCGTCTTGGTCAATGAACAGCTCGCCCGTGGTTTCAACGGGGTTGTCGTAGTAAGTTGCCGTGAGTTTGGCGGTGTAGTGGTCTTCGAGCGGCACGATGACGATAACGGGTGCCTCGAGCGGGTTGTCCTGCGTGATGCTCACGTAGCTGCCAGCATAGGAGGTGGCGTAAATCTTCGTGTCGTCGCCGGCGAGCCACATCTTCTGCAAATCGTCGCTCAGCTGGAACACGAGGTTGGCGCGGTGCGTACCGCCCTCGCCGTCGCCTTGCAGCACGTTGGTGATGGTGAGCGTCTTGGCGGCGGCATCGTAGATGTACTTCTGGCAGTCGCTCACGGCGGAGATGTAGTCGTAGCCGCGATATACGTTCACGGAAATGGCAGCGTAGCCCGGCTTGGCCGTGCCCACGAGGTTTTGGTCGAGGACGATGCTGGCGGTGTTGCGGAGCGTGGCGCTCTCTTCGAGGTAGCGGCCTTCGAGGTGGTCGTTAGAGTAAGAGGCTGCGCCGTTCCAGTCCGAGGAACCCACTTCCGTGTATGTGCCGCCCGCGATGTCGATGGTGTAGACATGCGTGCCGTCGGCGAGCGTCACGGTCACCACGGTGCTTTCAACGGTGTAGGGATATTCATTGCCCTCGATGGTTGCCGTCCCGAAGCCGTCGAGCTTGATGTCGTAGCCCGTGGCGTCGGCGGAGAGGAACGTGCCGGCTTCCTTGCCCTTGGCGATAAACTGCGGGTCGCCGCCCTCGGCGAGCACATATTTATATTGTACTGTGCCGTTGTAGGTTACGAAGGCTTCGCAGGGCTCGCCGATGGTCGTGCCGCTAACAAAGTCAACGGTGGCGCGGTAGGTGTTGATGCCGTAGTTGGAGAGGCAGAACCAGTGCTTTGCGCCCGTGTACTTGTCCGTGGCTTCCATCAGCGCCATGTAGGCCGAGGCATCGCGCTGTGCGCAAACGTAGTCGCAGGGGGTTTTGCAGATAAGGTAGTAGCGCGTGTTCTCGTGCTTGTCGTTGTTGTAGTCGTGGATGTCGCAGAAGATGAAGTCGTCGGCGAAGAACGTGCCGTTCACGCCGTAGGCCGGCTGGTCACGGAAGGAGAGGTCGGGTTCTTCATCTTCGGCAAGTTCTTCCACGTAATGCTTGAAGCCGCCTGCGCCGTCTTCGTAGGTATAGATGTCGACGAAGCTATACGCCATTGCGTCCGTGGAACTTACGTGGCAGGAGGTGTTTGCCTTGAGCTCGAGCGAGAAGGGCGCGGCGTCGGTCTTGGAGAGCAGGCCGTTGCCCGAGGTCACGCCGAAACCGGTGTATTTGCCCACGAAAGGATAGCCCTCGTAAGTGGTCAGCTCTTTGGAAACGACGCGGATTGTGACGGGCTCGTTGGGCATGAAGAACGTGAGCGCGTCCTGTCCGAGGTGGTTGTCCTCGGGTGCTTCCCAGAACACGAAACCGGCATTGTCGGTATAAACCTTGCCCGTATATTGTCCCACAACCTCGTACGTGCTTTCGTAGCCCGGTTCGTTACGGACAACGAAGTGCACCTTGCCGTAGGGGCGCTGTGCCGTCCAGTCTACGGGCTTCTCGTTGCTGATGGTATTGTTGTTGTTGATGCAGTCGAGCATCACGAGGGGCGCGTGCTCGTCGAACTCGCGGGCGATTTCCTGATAAGCCGTGCCGATGGGCTCATATTGCAAAACCACGAACTCCGAGAGGGGCAGGGGAGTGGGGTCGCCCGCGAAGGGTACGACGATGGCCACCGAGTAGCCCTCATCGCCTGCGTTGGCCTTCTGATAAACGATGCGGTCGATGTCGTCCACCATAAACGAAACGAACGTACTGTCGGCGCGCTTGGCGTCGAGGCGTTCGCACACCTGTGCCTTCAAGCCCGTGGTGCAGAGCATGAAGAGGGAGAGAATGGAAAGGATAAGTTTGCTCGTTTTCATTATTTCAGGCTGATAAGGTAAGACACTCCGTTAACTTTCACTGCATACACGCCGGCGGGCACTCCGTCGAGACGCAGCGTGTACGTGCCTTCAGCGGCCGTGCTGCTGATGAGGCGGCCGTTGGCGGCGAATACTTCCACGTTAGAGCCGGCTTTAAGTCCCTTGAAACTGAGGGCGCGGCCGTTGAGGCTGAAGCCGTCGGCCTTGCCGTCGGCTTTGAGGTTCTCGATGCCCAGCTCCGTGGAGAAGGTCATACGGTAGAATTGCGTGCGCAGCACCTTCACGAGGGCGTTGCCGTCGGAGAAGATGACAAACGTGTCGTCGAACTGCGTCGTCATCTTGTCGTTGAGGTTGATTTGCATTTCGCTGCCGTCTTGGAGCGTCACGAGCACGCTGCGAAATCCGTCGGCGTGGGCGCTAAGCGTGCCGCCGAGTGCGAGGATTGCAGCGAGTGTCAATCGTTGTAGTTTTCGCATTGTAGATAGAAAAATAATTATGTTGTTGATTTGGTGATTGTTGCAATAGCATTTTGCGCTGCAAATATAATAATAAAAATGCTTTATTCTTTACAAAAAGAGTTCTTTTGTGCTAAGATACTTGCTTTTTGATGTAAAGCTGCCTGCTCTTTTTGGTAAATAAGGAGGCGTTTATACGCTCTGCAACGTTCTCTCATGGCAAATTGGGCATCGTTCGTGCTCCGTTTGGAGGGTAAAAGGTGTAATATTACGTGTTTTACCCTCCAAAATATGAAATATCCTATTGTTTTTTGTATCCCTCCCCCATGCCCCGCGCCACAATCTTATAAGACCGCCATAATTTGCTTGCGGATATATTTCTTTTCTGCGCAGATGATAGCCCTTTCTGATTTGATAATTACGCGGTCGTAAATTTGTAAAATAGCTGATTTCTAATAGTTTTCGCAACAGATTTTCTTTGATTTCAGATAAAATGCTTATATTTGCCTCCGAAAAACTGTCACATGTGACAAAAATTCGGAAAGTATGGTAATACACAGGCATAGATATATAGACCAACTGAGCCGTTCAAAGGGTAACGGACTCATTAAGATTGTTACGGGTTTGCGCCGCTCTGGCAAGTCGTTCCTGCTGAAGAAACTATTTCGCCGGCACTTGTTAGAGGAGGGCGTGCAGGAAGACCATATTCTCGTTATTGACTTGGAAAACAGGAAGAACAAGGCATTCAAAGACCCTGACTACCTATTGGATTGGGTGGTGCAGCAGATGGCGGACAACGATACCTATTATATAATTATTGATGAGGTTCAGGAGGTGGCGGACTTTGTGGAAGTGCTCTCCTCGTTGTCCGTGACCGAGGGCGCGGATGTATATGTGACCGGTTCCAACTCCCGCTTCCTTTCTTCGGATGTGGTGACGGAGTTTCGCGGACGAGGCGATGAAATACATGTGTGGCCGCTCTCGTTTAAGGAATTTATGTCGGCTTACGGCGGAACGAAGGAAGAGGGGTGGGCGGAATACAGATTGTATGGCGGATTGCCGCAACTGCTCACGCAAATCGGCGATGACAGGAAGGCTGACTTTTTGCGCCGCCTATACCGCACGGTTTATCTGCGCGATATTTACGAGCGCAACAAGATAGAACTGAAAACCGAGTTTGAGGAATTGTCGAAGACGGTGGCATCCAGTATCGGTGCGCCCGTCAATCCGCTGAATATCGCCAATACGTTCAAGTCGGTGAGCAATGTGCAGAATATAACGGATAAGACCGTTGCGGCGTATCTGGACTATATGCAGGACTCTTTCCTGATAGAAAAGTCCGAGCGTTATGACATTAAGGGCAGGAAATACATCGGTTCGCTATCGAAATATTATTATCAAGACGTAGGGCTACGCAATGCCATTCTCGCTTTTCGCCAAAATGAGCCGACGCACATCATGGAGAACGTCATCTACAACGAGATGCGGCAGCGTGGCTGGCTTGTGGACGTGGGCAACATCTATCACCGCGTGCGCAATGCCGAGGGGAAGCAGCAGCGCGTGACGCTCGAAGTAGACTTCGTGTGCAACAAGGGCAGCGAGCGGATATACATACAGTCGGCATGGCGTATGCCCGATGAAGAGAAGATGGAGCAGGAGAAACGCTCCTTGCGCTTGGTGGACGATTCGTTTCGCAAACTTCTTGTGGTGGGCGAGCACACCAAGCCGTGGTGTGACGAAGATGGGATACAGATATTGAGTATCTACGATTTCCTGCTTGATGCGTCGAGCACGGAAAGGTAGGCACGGCATCGGTGCGCTCCGCTATGTGCGCTATCTTTCCCAAGGGCAAACAAACAAAAAAATCGTGCCGCGCAAATATCTGCGCGGCACGATTTTATAATGTATGGATAGGATAGGGGATTATTCGCCCTTTTCCATCTTGGCTTTCAGTTCAGCGAGGGCGTCAATGTCGCCGAGGCTGGTAGAAGCGGCCTGGTTCTGGATAGCGGGAGCTTCTTCCTTCTTGGGAGCCTTCTTGGCAGCGGCCTTGCGTTCTGCGCGAGCTTCGGCGCGGGCTGCATCTTCGAAGGTGCGGCTGTGAGAGAGGATGATGCGCTTGCTGTCCTTGTTGAACTCAATCACCTTGAAGGGGAGCTTTTCGCCCTCTACGGCGTGGCTGCCGTCTTCCTTAACGAGGTGCTTGGGCGTTGCGAAGCCTTCTACGCCGTATTCGAGCTGAACCACAGCACCCTTCTCGAGGAGTTCGGTGATGGTGCCTTCGTGTACGCTGCCTTCGGTGAAGACGGTTTCAAATACGTCCCAGGGATTTTCTTCGAGCTGCTTGTGGCCGAGCGAGAGGCGGCGGTTCTCCTTGTCGATTTCGAGCACAACGACTTCGATTTCGTTGCCGATCTGCGTGAACTCAGAGGGGTGCTTCACCTTCTTCGTCCAAGAGAGGTCGGAGATGTGGATAAGGCCGTCAACGCCTTCTTCGAGTTCAACGAATACGCCGAAGTTCGTGAAGTTGCGCACCTTGGCAGTGTGCTTGGAACCGACGGGGTACTTCGTTTCGATTTCGTTCCAGGGGTCATTCTTGAGCTGCTTGATGCCGAGAGACATCTTGCGCTCTGCGCGGTTGAGCGTGAGGATAACGGCATCTACCTCGTCGCCCACCTTGAGGAAGTCCTGTGCGGAGCGGAGGTGCTGGCTCCAGCTCATTTCGCTCACGTGGATAAGGCCTTCAACGCCCGGTGCGATTTCTACAAATGCGCCGTAGTCGGCCATAACCACTACCTTGCCGTGTACCTTGTCGCCTTCTTTGAGTTCGGGGTCGAGGGCATCCCAGGGATGCGGGGTGAGCTGCTTGAGGCCGAGGGCGATGCGCTTCTTCTCTTCGTCGAAGTCGAGGATAACGACGTTGAGCTTCTGGTCGAGTTCCACGATTTCGTGCGGGTCGTTCACGCGGCCCCAAGAGAGGTCGGTGATGTGGATGAGACCGTCCACGCCGCCGAGGTCGATGAACACGCCGTAGCTGGTGATGTTCTTAACCGTACCTTCGAGCACCTGGCCCTTTTCGAGCTTGGAGATAATCTCCTGCTTCTGGGCTTCGAGTTCTGCCTCGATGAGTGCCTTGTGAGAAACGACAACGTTCTTGTATTCCTGATTGATCTTGACAATCTGGAACTCCATCGTCTTGCCCACGAATACGTCGTAGTCGCGGATGGGCTTAACGTCGATCTGCGAACCGGGCAGGAAGGCTTCGATGCCGAAGATGTCGACAATCATGCCGCCCTTCGTGCGGCACTTGATGTAGCCCTTGATGATTTCCTTGTTTTCGAGTGCTTCGTTGACGCGTTCCCAAGACTTGCTGGCGCGAGCCTTCTTGTGGGAAAGGATAAGCTGTCCTTTGCTGTCTTCTTGGTTTTCTACGTAAACTTCAACTACGTCGCCCACTTTGAGCTCGGGGTTGTAGCGGAACTCGCTGACGGGGATGATGCCGTCGCTCTTGGTGCCGATGTTGACGGTCACCTCGCGCTTGGTGATAGAAATAACGGTACCTTCGACTACCTCGTTTTCAGTTACGCGTGCGAGGGTTTCGTCGTAGGCCTTTTCTTGTTCCTCGTGGCTTGCGCCAGCTTCTACAGAACCGTTTTCAAATGCTTCCCAGTCAAAGTCGGCCAGCGGAGCGATGTTTTTTAAATTCTCCATTAAAATAGTTAATAATAAGGTTGATAAAATAGATAATACTGGCTTTCGCTTCTTTTGTTGCCCTGAAAAGAGCCGCCTTGCGGCGTGCTGCCAATCCGTTCCGAGGGGCTTGGTGGGCGCACGGCCCGGGAGTTGGAGAATTTGCCCGAAGTCGGCGGGAAGGGCGGCGCACAGCGGCTACACTTTACAGTGCGAAGCCAAAAACCGGTGCAAATTTACGATAAAATTCTTGGAATTAAGGCTTTTCTTAAAAGAAAGTGAGAATGATTTCGTTTTTCTGTCCAATGAATTTGTCGGTCATAATAAAAACGATGCGCCGATTTTGGTTTTTCCTAAAAATAAGCGTATCGTTATCCGATAAAAACAGACAGGGTTGTTTATTTCTGTTTCTTCTTCGGCATATAGAAAGGCCGTGGTCCTTCGTATCTGTCCGACCATTTTTCTTTTGGAGGCCGATAATTCCCTTTTTCCCCGAAATTGGTTCCTACACCCACGATTATGAAACCAACTACCAATATAATTAGAATAATAGTCATATCGATTTGGTTTTAAGGTTTTAAAAAGACGGTTAAACGGTATAAATCGCGTTCTCACTTTCGTCTTCGTTCTCTGTTATTCCTCACCCAAGGTGGGCCGCCAACGTATTCGTTGTGCCTATTGCTGTTCTTGTGCTTTGGAGTAGATTCTTCTCCGACGTTGATTTTTGAAATCAGGTGCACGATTAGGCATAATGCCAAAAGAACTAAAAGGACTTCCATATCAAATTGGTTTTAAGGTTCTGCAAATATACGAAAGATTTTATTCCCACATACCTTTTTTATTGCCCACGAAAATTCGAGTGTGATTCGTGGAGACAAAAAATATCGTGGGCAAAATCGTTTCTATACGCATTTTTTTTACCCCGAAAAACCCTTCAACCCTTCATTCTTGTACTTATTTAATTGATTGTTAGTATTTTGCCGCTGAAGGGTTTGAGACACAAACCCTTCACAACCATTCATTGCAGAGTTTGCGAAGAATGCCCTTCTTCCTACCTTCTGCTCGGTATTTCAAGGCAGATATTTTTTGCTAAGTCCTTGAAATTTTTTCTTTGCTCCGTGACAGTTTTCACTATCTGCGCAGGAAAAGTTTGTTACAAACTTGCTAACATGTATTACAAAGTTTGTAACATGCGTTACAAAGTTTCTAACATGTGTTACAAACTTTGTAACAAATCATTCTTATATAATCGGAAAAATTATCTTGCTGATAATGAAAACTATCTTG
>SFFY01000079.1 GCA_004556745.1 Bacteroidales bacterium
GCGTTACGTCTATTCGCTTATCGCCAAGGAGTTTTCAGCCGACGAGATAAAGACGCTCGCGCTGCTTCACTTCAGCGGCTGTAAGGTTATCGCTCGCCACGACAAGAACTCTTTCCTGCTGAAGCACGGAAAGGATGTGTTTCAAACTTCAGGAACGCTTATCGCCGAAGTGGTACCCTCACTCGGCTGGCTCGATGCGATACCGGCATCGCCTGTCCGCCTGAAGAAACTCCGCAACCACGAGAGCGTGGACGCAGAGTTTCAAGGCGTGCCGTTTGAAAATTATATCGTGGTGGAAAACCTCTATCAAGGATTTCTCACCACTCAAAAAGATGCTTTGCTCGACGACCTCGCACACGTTCTTTATCCCGGTTGTTCGGCAACCCTCACGCCCGAAGAACGCATCAGCATCTTTTATTGGGTGGCTTCGCTAAAGGATATGTTTGCTCGCCGATTTTCGGATTTTTTTCAGCCGGCTACCGCCAACGCTGAAAACCTGCTCGGCAGTTCACCGAACATCGGCAGCCAACTTCAAGAGGCGATGGACGCTCAGATTCGTGCCCTCACAAAAGGTGATATTACAAAAGAACGCGAAATCCTTTCGCTCGATACTTGGCGTGCTTTAACGGAGTTAAACGCACAAGCCAAGGAGTATAAACAGATAAACGCTCAAATCAATGCTAAAAAGTGACTGGTCGGCGACTGATTTTTTCCAAAATCTCATCGCCAAAAACAAGTTAGCAAACACAAATCAATTTGTGTTTTGCAAGGTTTCGGGGCTTGAAGGCTTCGAGGAAGCACTTCACGCCATGCAATCGGCTACCGCCTTTTGCTGCGTCAGCGACATCGCCGACGGCTATACGGAACTCAACAACACGCCTCGCACTCGCCGCATCAAAACGGTGTTTCTCGCTATGCGTCACGCCATAGATGATATGGACGCTCGCAACGAGTGCATGGAAATAATGCGTGAGTTATTCCGACAACTGATGTCGGTGCTAACACTCGAACGTGTCAAGTTGGAGCAGAACTGCATCTACCTTGACCCACGAATATCGTTCAACGAGATTGACCGATATTTCTTCTCCGGCGCCGCAGCTGCATATTTCCAAATCGCGGTTGATGTGTTCTCCGACCTTAGATATAATAAAGATGAGTGGAGATAAGCAACTTGAAGAACGCCGCAAATACGTTACGTCGTTCAATAGGACGATGATTAAGATTTGGCGTGAGCAAATCAATTTGCTTGGCGTGATTGACACGGGAGCGCTTTACCGCTCCGTGATGGCGGTGCGTATGACTGCCGACGGCAAGTTTACGCAAATCACGCTCGCCCAGTCGTTCAACACCTACGGTATTTTCGTGGACTACGGCACAGGCTCGAATACTCCTCGCGGCAATTCGGGCGACTTGGGCGACGGTTTCGTCAACCGCCGCAAACGCCGTAGGTGGTTCTCACGAAAATACTTCGCATCGGTGATGAACATTCAGGAATTTTATGCCGACAACCTCGGCAAGCAATTCTGCAACGCTGTTTCTAATGTGCTGAATCCCGATTTGATGCGTCGCTCAGTGGCGAAATAGTGTCTTTTCATTGAACAGTGATAGACCATAACTTTGCTTAAAAATCAAAGATTATGGCTATCAATACATCAACCGTTACTCAACTTATCAGCGATTTCCGGGCGCTGTCCCAAAAGGACAGTATCTCGCCCGAATCGCTCGGCGCTCTGCTTCAACGGCTCGCCGAACTTATCACCACTGCCGCAGCGGATTCCGACTTCATCGCGCTGTCGAAAGATGCGAGCAAATATCACTCGCAGATTCCGACGATAGTGGACAATCTGAAGATTACGAACGACTATCTCACAGCCACGATGAAAGACGTGAGCGCAAACGCCGCGTCAATCGACAAGATTAAAAGCGTGACTGACTGCCCGCGCATAGCAGCGCAGGTGGTTGACGGAAAGCTGCAGATTGTCAACTATGGCTACTATTTGCTTAAAGGCTATAAGCCTTTCGTCTTCCGTTTCACGTCGAAGTGCAACAGAGCTAATCTGCAGGACTATCCTCAGCGCAAACGAGGTGCGAAACACAAGGGCTGGCACGTCATCGGCGGCTTACCGAACAACGTGAAGTTTGACGCCAAAGGCTTTGTCATGTTCCGCACATCGCCACTGAATGAATGGCACGCGCTGAAAGACGTTACTATTTCGCACTCTTACGAGGCGCAATATTTAATAGGTGTGAAAGGCACAGCCGAGGGCAGATATGTGCCTTGGGGCAGAAAGAAAGTGAAACTGGTGAACGGTCAGGGGCATTACCTGATGCGCCGCTTCCGCTTCGCACTCGGTTTCGGGAAAGACTACGACCGCAACTGTTTTTGCCTTTCGCCGGCTTCGCTGGTGTCGAACCTCGCCGAGTTCTCGGTGATTTTCGACCCTAAAACCGACAAATTCCACTTCGGGAAATAAAAAAGATGCAAGCAGTCGCTCACATCTATACGAACCGGAAAGCAATTGCTCAACGGAATACACAGCGAAGCGCAGTCGCGCAACTCTATACACCACAAATTTACAAGTTTATAATTTAATTACCAAATAATTATGAAGCGAATCGACAGCAAATTGCAACTCGTTTCAGCCGTTGTACTAATCTTACTCGGCGCTGGGTTGCTCATCGCAGGTTTTATCGTTCCGCCTACCGGCGTAATCGACAATTCAGTGCTTATCGCCTTTGGCGAAATACTGACTTTTGTCGGTTCGCTGTTCGGCATAGATTATCATTATAAGTATCGGTCGAAGGACCGATAGGTTATAAGGTTATAGGGTTATTGACCGCCTTCGGCGGTGGTTATAGGTTATTAAAATAAAACATTTTATGAGAAAGATTAGCGAAATTATCATTCATTGTGCCGCGACACCTGAAGGGAAGTCCTTCACGGTCGCTGACATCGATGCCTGGCACAGGAAGCGTGGCTTCCAGTGCATCGGTTATCACTTCGTGATTTACCTCGACGGCAGCGTTCACAAAGGACGTGCCATTGAGGAGGTCGGTGCACACTGCTCGGGGCATAACGCCAATTCAATCGGCATTTGCTACATTGGTGGCTGCGCGACCAATGGCAAAACTCCTAAAGACACTCGAACCGAGGCGCAAAAGGCTTCGCTCGTTCGGCTCATCACCGAACTTCGCCGCCGGTTCCCGAACGCAAGCGTTCACGGTCACAACGAATTCGCGGCTAAAGCCTGTCCTTCGTTTAACGTCAAGACTTCGGGGCTATGCGACATCTGATTTTGCTTTTTGGTATGGGTTTATTGATTGCTTGCAGCAGTCAAAAAAAGGTGCAGTCGGATTTTTCCGAAGATGTCCGGCTGACGAACACGACGGCAACCACATCGTCGTCGCAGTCGCTCCTTGATATGGTATTGTCGTGGTCTGGCGACTTCGACAGCCTCGACATCTGCGTCGAACCCATAGATAGTTGTCGCTCATCGGCTGCGGTTACTGCGGCGAAACAGTCCCGGTTGCGCCTACGCGCCCGACACGCCTCAATCGCCAACAAGACAACGATTAATCAGTCCGTTCGCACTGACTCCGTAGTCATTGACACGTTGGCGGTTCACCGCACAACGCAGCGCGAGGATAAGACGAACTCCGAGAGTTCAGCAGTTTATAAGCCTCCTGACGGAAGCATCGTTTTGATTATTATTGCTATGGCATTCATATTCTTTTTCTTCATAAATAAACGTAGATAGTAAAGTTTCTGGCGACTTGTCCGCGAGGATAGGTCGCTTCGCTTTTGGCGAGTGCTCATCTTTGACCCTCCCACCCGAAGGCGACGATGCAATCTCTCCACATTCTCCGTTGCGCCCTGCACGGCGGACTACGGCACGGCAGTACGAGCAGTAGCCGGTCGGGGACTCGGAACAGGATATTGTGACAACTCCCTGACCTATACTCCTCCGCGAAACCGCACTCGCTGCGCTCGACGGGTTCTGCTACGTCGCCCGGTCGTTGAGCCGCTACAGCTTTGTCACAAACTCCTTCCGGCAAGCCGCTCCGATACCGACCTATGCTCCAACTGCCTTGTGCTGTGGTCCGCTCGTTACGTTCTACACTTCGAGCAGGAGATACACTATCATCGCCGTCTTTCCCACTTGGCGGTGCACTCGCATTATTCGCCTGACGGCTTCAGCGGATTGGTCGCGGCGATGCTCACTCGCTACACTGACTCGCTCCGTTCGTCGGCGGGACTTCCTTGCGCTCGGTTACGGCAACACTCCGTGGCGGTCGGCGTATCGGGACAAGAGAGTGTCGCAATGTGAAGCCTCTATGCCTCCGCGACACCGCACTCGCTGCGCTCGACGGTGTCTGCTCCAACTCCGCTGCTGCACACCGCTGCTGCTTTGCTACACACTCTTTCAACGGCTGGCGCTGTTGCCCGATACCGACCTTTGCCAAAACGTCGCTTGGTAATTCCTTCGCCTCCTCGCTACACTCGCACGTTGCGAGCATGCATCGCCGCTTAATTGGTTTGACGTTTATCGCTCATCGGATGAAAGCTCGCAACTTAGGTTGCCTCGATGACGATAAACGGTTCCCGGTTTCCGCTCCTTGGGTGCGACGTGGCACTCGCTCCATTGCGCCTATGCCGGCTGCCGCTGCACTCCTTCAGAGTTTTGTTCGGGCAGTCTTGACGTGGCGCAACCGCTCAGTGACATCGAACTGCAAGCAGCCCGACGACACTTCTTCGGCGGTATTGCCACTAATTGCCTGAACAACTCCGAATTTGTTCCGCTCTCGCCGTCATCATCTCCATTGCGCACAGCCTCGTCATCACCGAACGTCGCATTGTTTAATGTCTTGCCTTTGGCAAGAAAGCGGTGTTGCCGTGGCGTACAAACTCGGCAAGCCGATTTTGTCGCGCACGCCAACGATTTGACCGCGCATCGCTCGCATATTCCGCTCGGCTATTATGGGGTTGCTCGCTCTCGCTCCGTAGGGCGGTGGGGGATACCAGCAGACGGCGGCAGGGGAATTTTATTCCCCTGCACCCCTAATCTGCTGAGTGTCAGCAGTGTTGCGCTTTTCAGCGCTTTACTCGCTGTAGGAAAAGGTAAATTTTGCCGGCTAAATCCTCCGCTACTATGCTGTATCTGTGTCTTTTATGCCTCAAAATTTTCAGTGCAAATTTGTTCTCAAACCGCACAAATTTGTGTCGAAAAGTAAACTGCTGTTTACTTATGTTTATGGTAAAACAACCTCTAATTATCTGATTTACAATGGCAAACTACAACACTACCGCTAATGTCGTTCTTTCGGTGAACGGCAAACAGGCGCAGCAGGTGCTCGCAACGCTGCAGCGTGATGCGCAGCTGCTCGAGAGGAAACTGGCTAAGGCTTCAGTCGCCGGCGATAAGGCTACGATGCGTAAACTGCAACGAGAACTCTCCAACACCAACCGAATGATTAACCAACTGCAAGGCTCAGCGGCTACTGCTGACCAAGTGCTCAGACGGCTCGACAAGGCTTCGCCTCGTGAGCTGAACAAGACGCTTAAAACCTTGCAGTCGCAGTTGAATGGTATTCAACGTGGCACCGCCGCTTGGGACGCTC
>SFFY01000038.1 GCA_004556745.1 Bacteroidales bacterium
CCCCCCCACTTTGTAAACTTCGCTTTGCAAAATAAGCCAGAACGAGACGCGGCTTCTGACAATTTCAGCGTTTGTGCACGGCACGGATAAGCCGATAGCAAATATTTGCCGCAAGATATTTTTTATTATCCCCGTGACATTTTTTCCTGCCTGCGCATACAGTTTTCACCATCATATAGAAAAAGTTTGTTACAAACTTGCTAACACATATTACAAACTTTCTAATACGTGTTACAAAGTTTGTAACGCTTGTTAGAAAGTTTGTAACAAAAAGTATCTTACGAAAAGGAAAAAATCTCTTATGGGAAAGGAAAAATTCTCTTATAAGAGCGCAAAAACTGTCTGCGCAGCGGGTAAGAAATAGCTTGCGGGGCGTTGTGGAAGCGCGCCGAATGGGCGCGGCTCTACGTATTGCCCTATTGCGCGGACAGGGCATTGCGGACAATGCCGCCGTTTCAGCCGCCGCTTTTCCGCATTTTCGCGGGATTTATGCACGGCAAAGGCATCAAATCGCAACTTTCTGCTATAAAAATTTGAGGGAACGGCGGAAAAAGCATTGCTCAATTACTTAATTATTGTTAGTTTTGCAGCGAATTAAAGCAGAAAGACCGATTTCGCGACCTTTTTCCCTGAAATCGGCAATATTATTTTTAGAAATTATGGACGACTATCACGCGGAAACTACGGCACAGTGCTGACAGCGGGTTTGCTCTTGCATCAACGGCAAAGCCCACGCCTTGGCTGTCGCCGTATGCAAAAGAAACAACGTACTACTATGCGAACCTACTGGAACACAAGCCACACGCTGCGTAACCTCGACGAATGGGCACCCGACTGCTGGACGCAGGTAACTTGCCCCACGCCTGACGACGAGGATTTTCTCTTCAACAAACTCCACGTACCCGATTACTTCCTCGACGACATTCGAGATAAGGACGAACGCTCGCGTTATGAATACGACGAGGGCTGGACGCTCATTATCTTGCGCATACCCTACGTCAAGGAAGTGGCCAGCCGCACGCCGCACACTACTATCCCCCTCGGCATTATCCTCAACAAGGGCATCTGCATCACGGTGTGCAACTACGAAACGAACATGATGATCGACTTCGTGTCGTACCAGCAGAAGCGCAACCGGGGCTTCACCGACTCCGTGGACCTCGTGTTCCGCCTGTTCTACTCCGCCGCCGTGTGGTATTTGAAGAGATTGAAGCAAATCAACGTGCTGCTCGAAGAAGCGAAGCGCAACCTCGACCGCCGCATCGACAACGAGGACCTCATCGGCCTTTCGCGCCTGCAAGACAGCCTCACATATTTCATCACTTCAATCCGCGGCAACGAAACGCTGCTTTCCAAACTGAAATTCAAGTTGCCCGTCGACGAACTCGACGCTGACCTGATTGAAGACGTGACGATCGAAATGAACCAGGCGCGCGAAACGACCAACATCTACACGAACATTCTCGACTCCACGATGGAGACCTACGCCAGCATCATCAACAACAACATGGCAAGCGTGATGAAGCAGATGACCTCCGTTTCGATTATCCTCATGTTCCCCACACTCATCGCCAGCATCTTCGGCATGAACCTGCTCTCGGGCATGGAGGACACGTGGTGGGGCTTCCCCTTGGTCATCGTGCTTTCCTTCTCTGTTACCGGCATCTTCTATTGGCTTTTCCGCCGCAAAACGTGGATTTAAAGCGACCTAAGCCGCGTAGAAAGGCAAAAAACGCGGGCAAAGTTTTGTCAGAACGTGAAAAATCCTTTTATTTGCACTCTCTTATATAATAATATGTATGATATTTCCTTGCTGCTGTCAGCGTTGAATTGCAAGAGGCAGGGAAATAAGAACTCTTTTTAATCTCTTACGTTATTTTCCACAACATCATGGAAGAAATCAAGAACACGGAAGCCGAAGTTCTCAGTGAAGAACTTTGCGAAGAAACGGGCAATAATCCCACAGTAGAAACCGCTGAACAGGCCGAAGCACCCGCTCCTGCCGAAGAACAGGCACCGGCTGACGAAAACGCCGAAACAGCCAAGCGCCAGACGTTTGCCTCGAAGCAGGAAGTCATCGACAAACTTAAGGAACTCGCCGAAAGCAGCGAGAGCGTGGACCGTGCCGAACTGGAACACCTCAAAGTGGTGTATTACCGCCTGCAAGCACAGAAGACGGCGGCCGACCGCGAGGCTTTCATCGCCGGCGGCGGGGCAGCAGAGGACTTCATGCCCGAGCCCGACACGGAAGAAGAGGCTTTCAAGGAACAATATAACCTGCTGCGCCAAAAGCGTGCAGAAGCCTTTGCGCAGGCCGAGCAGGAAAAGCAGCAGAACCTCGAGCGCAAGCTCGCCATTATAGAGCGCTTCAAGCAACTCGCCGCCTCGCCCGAAGAGGCCGACAAGGGTTACGACGAAGCCAAGCAGTTGCAGGCAGAGTGGAACGAACTGAAACTCGTGCCCGCAGAGAAGGCCACGGAACTTTGGAAGAACTATCAGCTTTACACAGAGCAATATTACGACCAACTGCGCCTCAACCACGAGTTCCGCGCCTACGATTTCAAGAAAAACCTCGAAATCAAAACGCGCCTTTGCGAGAGCGCCGAGAAACTGGCCGAGGTGGCCGACCCCGTTTCTGCTTTCCACCAGTTGCAGACGCTGCATCAGGAGTTCCGCGAGACGGGTCCCGTGGCCAAAGAACTGCGCGAAGAGATTTGGAACCGCTTTAAGGAGGCTTCCACCGTGGTGAACAAGCGCCACCAAGCCTATTTTGAGGAACTCAAAGCCCGCGAAGAAGAAAACCTCCGCCTCAAGACGGAAATCTGCGAGCAGCTCGAAGCCATCGACCTCGCCGCGCTCACCAACTTTGCCGCTTGGGACGAGCAAACAAAGGCAGTGCTCGAAGCACAGGCCCGCTGGAAGACCATCGGCTACACCACCAAGAAGAGCAACACCGCCATCTTCGAACGCTACCGCGCCGCCTGCGACAAGTTCTTCCAGGCCAAGACAGAATATTTCCGCAACACGCGCGACACACTCTCAGCCAACCTCGCCGCCAAGACGGCACTCGCAGAAGGCGCAGAGGCTCTTGCCGAAAGCACCGACTGGGCTGCCACGACCAACAAGCTGATTGAGTTGCAGCGTCAGTGGAAAACCATCGGCCCCGCACCGCACAAGGCTTCCGAAGCCGTTTGGAAACGCTTCAACGAGGCCTGCAACAAGTTCTTCAACCGCAAGAACGAGCAGACGAAAGGACAGCGCGAGGAAGAGGAAGCCAACCTCGAGGCAAAGAACGCCGTGATTGAGCAGTTCGAAGCCCTTGCCGCCTCGCCCGAAGCCGCCAATGCGCAGGCCGTGCGCGACTTGCAGGACAAATGGAACGAGATTGGCCACGTGCCTTTCCGCAAGAAGGACAAACTCTACAAGCGTTACCGCGAGGTGCTCGACAAACTGTATAAAGACCTCCACCTGTCTGCCGGCCGCCGCCGTCTCGAAAGTTTCCGCAAGGGCATGGAAGAAAAGGGAGGCTCTGAACTCACGCGCGAACTCAACCGCCTGCAAACGGCACTCGAAGCAAAGCGCAACGAGATTAAGAACTATGAAACGAACCTTTCTTTCTTCAACTCCAAGTCTAAGACGGGCAATAGCCTCGTGCAGGAAGTGACGCGCAAGGTGGAACGCCTCAAAGAAGACCTCCAGCTTCTGCAAGAAAAGATTAAGGCCGTGCGCGAGCAAATCAAGGCCGAGGAAGCATAAGGATACAATATTATATATATACGCGCGACGCGGGTGTGCCAATCAAGGTTGGCGCACCCGCGTCGTTTTTTTATTATTTTGTGGGTGGTGGCGTAATTGCAGTTTACCTCGCTGGGGCGGGCTGTAAGCCCAGTTGTTGCGCCCAGCCCCGGGCAACGCCCGGGGTGGACGGTGATGCATTGATTAAAGTGTCGCGCTCTGTAAGAGCAACCTCCTTTATGAGGGGCATCGCCCCGCGGCATTGCGGGTTACGCGCTCAAAGCGCGTGGCATTTTTGCGTACGCAAAAATGCCGAATGTTTTAATCGCTGCGTACGTCCACCCAGGGCGTTGCCCTGGGCTGGGCGCAACAATTGGGCTTTCAGCCCGCCACAACCGTCATTCCCTGCGGCGCATTCGGCGGGCGTTTTTAATAAGATAGGCTGCGGCTCGGCAATTTCAAGTAAACTTGATTGCACTCGCCTTGCACTATCTTAGCAAAACGCCCCTACTTTGCCCCTTTGCGGCGGTTACATTCCCGGCAGAGCATCTGGCAATTCTCTTCGGTGGTGCGCCCGCCCTCGCGCCACGGCGTGATATGGTCGCCCTCCATAAGCGCGATGTCGAACTCTTTGTGGCAGAGCGGGCACACGTGGTTTTGCTTCTCCCACACGGCGAGTTTGATGTCGTCGGGGAAGGCGCGGAGGTCGAGGAAGCGCTCGTCGCGGGTGAGCACGTAGGGAATGATGCCCGCAGGGCGTTGCACCTCGCTGTCGCGCATCAGGCGCGACATCTCGGCGTGGAGCGCGGCGAGGTCGAGCGTGCGCGGCGAAAAGTCGTCGTAGAGCCGCGCCCAGTCGAGGCCTTTCATGATTTTGCGAAACTTGCGCGGGTCGAAGTTCGTAATCGCCCAGTTGAGCACGTTTTGGAAATACGTCCAAAGGTTGTTGGCGTTCGGGTCGTGCTGGTGCGCCGCCATATAGCCCACGGGCGTCTGCGGCTTGCCGAGGCGCGTTTCGTGCTGCGCCATCCATTCGAGCGCCTTTTTCAAGAAGTCTTGCCTGATGGGCGAGCCGTTCACGTAATCTTTGCCGAGGCGATACGCGCCGCAGTTCGTTTTAGAGAAATGGCGCTTGGCGTCGCTCACGAACGGGCCGGCATAGATGGCGTTGTGGATTTCCTGGTCGTTGAGCGGTTTGCCCGCGATGTTGATGGTTTGAAACCATTCCAGTTTCTCCGATGCCTCGCCCTCGCAGAGGTACACGGTGAGGCGGTAGTCAAGTATGCGTTTCTGCAGGTCGGGCGTGAGGTTGAAGAAGCCTTTGAAGTCCACGCTGAACTTGCCCGCCACGTAGTCGCAGAGCGAAAGCGTGCGCTGCTGCCCGTCCATCACCTCGTAAGGGCACTCTGCATCTTCGCTGCGCTTCACCCAATACATCACGTTCAAAGGGTAGCCCTTCATCACGGTGTTGATCACAGCCTGCTGTTCCTTGTCGTTGTAGATAAACTCGCGCTGATAAGGCGGCCTGATGTCGAGCCTGCCGCCGTAGCCGCGCACGCCCTGCTCGTCGTTGTTGATGTAGCCGTCCACGATGTCACGCACCGTTACATCTATTTGCTTAATGGTCATCATATTTGTTGGGGATGTTTATTGCGGATTAAGATGCGAGCATAAATCTCTTTATTATTTATTGTAAACCTTTTGCCAGGAACTGGATTATCTTCTATATACCTGTCTATTCCTAAAATTTCAAATTGCTCGGGGTTATACTTATCAAGAAAAGTAATCGGCACGCCCATAACCCCAGCATAATTGCAAGGAATGTCAGATGTCTTATCTACGTTTATGGCATCGTAGTTATCATAATGAGGATATTCTTCGGGCGAATAACGACACACCAAATCTAAAAGTTCATGGCGCTTATTGTGGTCGAGATTGGTAAACCAATTCACGCCCGAAACCCTAATCATTCCCTTTCGGTGGTCGCCAGCAGTGGCTATATCCTCATAAGGCGACACGAAATGCGCGGCCGCCCCTTTGAAGCCGTAGCCCAGCCAAATCTTATTGTCTTTAATCAGGGGGAATATCTCTTTATAAGTAATGGCATTCTGATGCCCGATAATCAGAAACTTCTTTTCGTACTCCATCAGTTGCGCCACGTATTCGCGAAAAAGCGAAAAGGGCGGATTGGTCACCACGATGTCTGCCTCGCGCAAAAGGTCGATGCACTCGGGCGAACGGAAATCGCCCGTCTGCAACTGCGTAAGCACATTTTTGTCGTTCCGAATCAGAATTTCCACGTCGGTCATGTCCACCGCGCCGTCGCCGTTCATGTCCTTCACCTCCGTGATGACCAGTTTGTGGGCGATTCGCGGCGGTTCTTCGGGGTTCAACTCGGGAAAGAGCGAGAACTGCGTGCCCTGAATGGGAGAGCCGTTGTAACAGGTGCAGATGAGTTTCTTCAGCCCTAATTGGTTGAAGCGCGAGGCAAAATATTTGAAGAAGTTGCTTTCGTAGGGGTCGTCGCAGTTGCAGAGCACCGTTTTGCCGCGAAAGTGCTGCCAGTAGTGTTGCAGCTCGCGCTCGATGTCTTCAAATTGCGTGTAAAACTCGTCTTTCTTCGCCACCTTTGCAGCGTTCAGATTCTTGTTTGCCATAGAGAAAAAGACTGATAGGGATAACGGCATATCGGCTATCAGTCCGCAAAACGCAGGATAGAAGAAAGGCGTGGTGCCCTTCTTATCGCGTTTAGCACGGGGCGGCCTCGGAATTGGACCCCGGTCCCATCACAAGAATGCACCACGCCTCTTGGCGTGAGCATCGCTTACCGATGGGAGGGGCGCAACCACAAACGGGCAGCCCTTCACATATTATTTTCGTGCTTTTTATCCAAACAGAGTTTCCGAGGCTCTTGGCTAAACGCGAAATAATAGCGAATGCAAAATAAAAATCAAAATGTAGCGAAGGCGCAACTGCGCCTTTCAGGTGTAAAAGTAGGCATTTCTGCGGGAAGGAGCAAGGGAGAAGCAAGGCAAAACGTGCAAATATCCCGAGAAAGTTGGGAAAAACGCGGGGAAAGCACTAACTTCTGCAAAGATAGTGCAAGGCTCGGCATAGTCCAAGCGAGCTTGGACTATGCCGAGCGCAGCCAAAAATGTCAAGAAGAGACAGTACGCCTGTGGCGGTGAATAAATTGCATGTCCTGTGGCGTAGTGCCTTCCAGGCACATCGTGCACTTCGCGCTTATCCGGGCACTTCGTACCCGGTTACCATCGCTACGCTCTGTAGTGCCTTCCAGGCACAAATGTTACATGAATACGAACAAATTTACAAAACGCCGGGTAAATGATTGGGGCGGGCTGTAAGCCCAAATGTTGCCCATAGCCCAGGGCAACGCCCTGGGGAAACGTAGACCGCAATTGATACATTTGGCATTTTTGCGCTTGCGCAAAAATGCCACGCGCCGCAAGCGCGTAACCCATAAACGCCCTTAACGCCACACGGGGCGTTGCCCCTCATAAAGCAGGTTGCTCTTACAGAGCGCGACACTTTAATCAATGCAACATCGTTCCCCCAGGGCGCTGCCCTGGGCTGAGTTTACAGCCCGCCACACTTGTGCGGCCAGCACAGTGAACACGGCGCATGTACCGCCTTTTGCTATAAGCGCGCAAACATTTAATCTTAGCGTATATAAAAACGCCCCTACTCTTTTGTTCGAGTAGGGGCGTTGCTGTATGAACACGGCTTTGCGCCGAATGGTAAAAGCAAGGCTTATTTCTTATAAACGAGCTTATTGTCTAAGATATAGATGCCCTTTTGAGGGTTACTGACGCGGCGGCCGCTAAGGTCGTAAGCCTTGCCTTCTGCCTTGGGCGCGGCGGTCAGTTCGCGGATGCCGCTTTCCGTGCCGTCCTTGCAGGCGAAAAAGATGCGGAGCGTAGAACCGGCGTCTTGGCCGCCCGTCCAAAAGGCGAGCTTGTTGTCGCGATTGTTCACCTTGTTGGCTTCATAGCCGTCCTCGTACATGTAAGCGTAAGCGTTGCCCGTAGAGCCGAGGCTATTGGAGTCCATAAAGCGCCACGTGGCGGTGTAGCCGGTGGGCAAGTTGCTTTTCTCCGTCATCACAGGATAGGACGTGCCGCCCGTTGTGCCGGTCATCGTGGTGGGCGCGGCGAGCACTTTCGTAGGGCCTGCCTGCTTGTTGTAAAGGTTGTAGCCAACGTTTTCGTTGCCCGTGAAGCACCACAGGTGAGCTGGATTTTCAATGTCGATTTCCGAATTGTTGAGCGCGATGTAAGAGGCACTGCCGTTATCGGCCAGCACATATCCTGCCGCACCGATTTGAATGGTGTACCAGGAAGTGGTGTCGGCAAAAGCCTCATCGGTCACAACAGTCGTGATGTAGCGGGTCGGCTCGTGGTACGTGCCCTGTTCGATGAAGAGGCCTTCGATTTCAACCGTGCCGTCCATGCATTCGGCGGGAATGGTAAATTCGTCGTTTTCGTTGAAGAGCGCGCGGCTGTAGCGCACTTTCTTCCACTGCACGTTGCCGTTTACAAGGCTGTCGCCGCTGAGGTTGTAGCCGTGCTTCACGATGATGCCGGCGTATTCAAAGCCGTTCTCGGGGTTCATCTTGATGGTGAAGGGCTGCCCGAACGGTGCCTGGAAGCTGTTGAGCTTCTGTCCGTCGGCCGTGAGCACTTCGCCGTTGCGGTTGGCATCGCTCACGGAGCAATAGTCGCCGTGCACGTTGAGGAGAATGTCCACAATGTTGCCGCCGTTGGCTGTGATGAGGTTGGCGGGGTCGGGGTTGCCGCCGGCGTCTGCGCTGTTCCAGTCCACCTTGGCGCGGAGGCGGTAAATGCCCTCGGCGAGGTCGGCGGGAATGGTGAACGTGGGCGGGTTGAGCACGTTGCGGGCAGCGCCAGTGAGGGCTACGCCGTTAGAGTTCTTTCCCGATTCGTTTTCGCCGTAGAACGAATAGGCCATCAGTTCGCTGTCCTCGGGGCGCGTGTAGTCGTCGTTCACCTTAGCCTCGAACTTACCGTTGCTGTTGCGGTCGATATATACATAGCCGTGCATCCAACTGCCCGAGTAGGCGAAGTTCGTAGTAATGGTCTGTCCGGCCTTTGCGTAGAACATCTTTTCGGTCATGTCATTGTAAACGCGCTTGGGCGAGGTGGGCAGCGTGAAGGATACGGGCGTCTCGCTGTCGGCTTTAAGCGAGAAAAAGTTGAGCCAGCGGTCGTTGCGCGTAGCTGCCTGTCCCTTGTCGAAGTTCACGGGATAAGGCTCGTAGGAGATGCTCGCGGAGGGGTTGGTGTTGATTTCAATCTGGTCGACATAGCACACCTCGTCGGCCGTGTAGGCGTGGGGCGATTCGCAGTCGGGCACGATGACGAGGCTACCAATGTCGATGCCTCCGTTGCCCTTAATGGCGAGCACTACTTCCTGCCAGCGGTTGGCGGGCACGTTGGAAGTGGTCATTGCCCAGAACTGCTCCGTGTCGGGCGACTGCCCGGCGCGGTCGCGGCGCTTGCCGAGACCCACTACCATGACGCGGCCGGCGTAGGGGCGGTTGATGAGCAGGTGGATATACTTGGTCGTGGGCGTGAGCTCGAAGGGCTCTTTCAGATTGACGCGCACGCCGAAGGTGTTGCTGCCGAAGCGCGAACGCTGCACGGCAAGGATTTTAGCGGAGGGATTGGGAGCCGTGCCGAGGATTTCCTCAACTTGATTGAGGTGGTTGTCGATAACGGCGTAGTTGCCTTGCAGCGCGCCTGTGCGGAAGGGCGAGGCTTCCCAAGTGTCGTAGACTCCGAGCGAGGCATAGTCCTCAGTGTCGAAAGTAATGGTCTGAGCCAAGGCAGGCAGGGGCAGGAGTGCCGCGAGTGCCATTATATGCTTGAGTTTCATGGTTGTTGCTTTTTTGAAAGATGATTTTTTATAGATGCCTATATTTTCTATAGAGACAATCTTATATTAATAAACGCCGATTTTGCTCAGCAGCGGGCAGGCGCGGCTGTCGCTGATGGTGATGCGCAGGGCTTTTGCCTCGTAGCCGTTTCCGTAGCTCGAGGAGGTGCTGCCGTTGAGCGGAATGATGCGTTTGTAGCCCACGGTCGTGGTTTGCACGCTGGTGGCTCTCTGCGTCCAAGACGTGCCGTTGGCGGAAGTCTCAATCTTGAAACCCTTCACGCGCTGACCCTTGGCGATATATTCCATAAGTTCCACGTAGCGGATCGTCTGCGGCGTGTCCCAGGTGAGGGTAATTGTGGCGGAAGTCGTGCCGTCGTTGGTTGCCCAGTAAGTATCCTTATCGCCGTCGATGAGATTCGCGGCTTCGTAGTTGCGGGCTGCGCCTGCGGTGCGCGTTTCGCTCACTTCAATAGTAGCGTTCTTGGCGAGGTCGTTGCCGAGTCGTGCTTTGATGAGGTCGCCCATGCCTTTGAGCGCGTTCACCGAAGCATCGGGCAGCACGCCGGCCTTGTTGGGCGGAATGTTGAGAATGAGCGTGGCGTTGCGTCCCACGGTTTCGAGATACATCTGGAAGAGGCGCTCGGG
This sequence comes from Bacteroidales bacterium, assembly GCA_004556745.1. GTDB lineage: Bacteria > Bacteroidota > Bacteroidia > Bacteroidales > Bacteroidaceae > Alloprevotella. The sequence continues at coordinate 10,300 of SFFY01000038.1, forward strand.
CGTGAGGGGCGCTTCGCCGTCGTGGTAGAACCAGCCCCTATTTGTAGCCTTGGCGTCGCTCTCGCCGGGCAGCCAGAACCAGCCGCCTTCCGTGCCGTACATGCCGTTGTTCTCGCCCGCATAGTCGCGGTTCTCGGTGCTCCAGTTGGTTTCTCCTGCCCAGCCGGCTTCGTTGCCGATCCAGCGGGCTTCGCCGCCAACGCCCCAAAGCACGCAGTCGGGGCAAACCTTATGCACGCTGTCGCGGAGGTTGGGCACGTCGTAGTAAGTGGAGCGGTCCACGTTGACCGTCGTGTTGCGGCCGCCATAGTAGCCCGAGCCGCCGTTAGCGCCGTCGAACCACATCTCGAACTGGTCGGTGCCATATTGCGCCAACTCGGCACACTGCTTCAAGAATACGTCCTTTACATATTTATCCGTTCCGTAGTGTACGCTGTTGCGGTCCCACGGAGAGATGTAGAAGCCGTATTTCATGCCGAGTTCTTTTGCTGCAGCGGCGAAATCGCGGGGAATGTTGGTGTTGCGTCCGAAGTCGTTGCCCGACTGCGTCACGTTGTGCGTGGTCGTTTCCGTGGGCCAGAGGCAGAAGCCGTCGTGGTGCTTCACCACGGCGATACCGCCCTTCATGCCAGCATCTTTGGCGGCTTGGAGCCATTGCTTCGGGTTAGGCGCGGCTGTGGGGGCAAAGCGCGTTTCGGCTTCGTCGCCGTTACCCCATTCGAGGCCGGTGTAAGTGTTCATGCCGTAGTGGAAGAAGGCATAAAATTCGGTTTCCTGCCATTTCAGCTGGCGCGGATGGGGCACGGGCTGTACGGGCACAGGCTCATTGTCGGGATTAGGCAGCGTTTCCGTTACCAGCGGAAGCTGCGCCATGCTGCTCATAGGCAGCAATCCCCCCAAAAGGAGTAAAGACTTGTAAAAGCTTTTCATGGTTATTAAAGAGATTTGAGGTAAAAAATATAATTGGTTTTTAAGTAGACGAGTAAACGAGTAAACCAGTAGACGAGTTGCTAAAAAATTATTCCGTCTTCTGAGGATAGCGCAGGTTTTCCTCTGTGGCTTTCTCCAATACCTCTTCGAGGTACTTGCGGGCTTCCCAGCGTGCCATGGGGAGGTCGTGGAGCAGATAGTTGCCGCAGTCCTGCGGCGCCGCGCCCGGCACTTCGCCTTCAAAGTCTGCCACGAAGGTGAAGGTTTCCCGCATCAGCGGCAATATGTCTTCGGGCTGGAGGTCGCCGCGCATGAGGAGATAGTTGCCCGTAAGGCAGCCCATCGGCCCCCAATAAACGATGCGGTCCGCCCACTGCGGATTGTTGCGCAGGTAGGTGGCGGCGAGGTGCTCTATGGTGTGCAATGCTCCCTGCCCGAGCGCGGGCTCGCGGTTGGGTTCTTTCATGCGTATGTCGAAAGTCGTGACTGTTTCGCCGCCCACGGCATCCTTGCGCGACACGTATATGCCGCGTTTCAGGCGCAGGTGGTCTATGGTGAAGCTGGGGATTTTTTTCATCTTCTTTTTGGGATAGAATTTGATAGAGAGTTTAGATTTTGTAGAGATTATATTTTATATATTGTGCGGGAGGTTTTCGAGGAAGAGTTTGGTAACACCGAAACTGCGCTGCGCCATAGTGCCCCAAAAGTCGTTGTACTGCTCGAAATGCCCCTCTGCGCCCGGCGAGTCGCTGATGATGCGGAAGGAGAGGAAGGGCACGCCCAAGAGATGGCAGGTCTGCGCTATGGCACCGCTTTCCATGTCAACCGCCAAGGCTTCGGGATAGGTGGCTTTAATTTCCGCCAATTCGCCGGCAGAGGTGATGAACCGGTCGCCGCTACAAATCAGTCCCGAATGGAGCGGCGTGGGCGAGGCCAGGCTTTCGGCGGCGCGGAGCAAGCGGCTGTCGGCTTCGAAATAGCGCGGCAGACCTTGCACCTGCCCTTTCTCGCTTTCCGGACCGCAGTCCACGTCGTGATAGGCTACCCGTTGCCCCACCACCACGTGCATCACGCCCACCTTGGCTTCCAGTCCGCCCGCCACGCCCGTATTGATCACGGCGTCGGGCTTAAACTCATTGATGAGCGTGGCGGCGCAAAGCGCGGCGTTCACCTTTCCTATGCCGCTTTCGCCCAGGACAAGCGTATTGCCGCCCAGTTTGCCCGTAAGAAAACAGAGGTGCGCTGCGCGGACTTCGCGTGCATCGGTCAGCAGCGAGGCGATTTGCTCATGCTCCTTATGCATCGCGTTGATTATTCCTATGGTCATAAAAAAGATTTTGCTTTTTCTTATAAGAAAGTTATGCAAAAATAATGCAACGCCTAAACATCTGCAAACTTTTTAGGTTTTTTATGGAGAAAGTCGGCAAAGAAAGGGCAGCGTTTTACGAGAAAGGAGGAGCTAAACCTTTGCATGCCCCGTTCCATGGCAGACCGCGCGAAGCATCAGCAAGATATTTTTTATTATCCCCGAGAAAAATCTTCTTTTCTCCTTAATATTTTTTCCTGTCCTATAAGAAAGTTTTTGTTACAAAGTTTGTAACACGTATTACAAACTTTGTAACATGTGTTAGAAACTTTGTAACAAGCGTTACAAACTTTGTAACAACAAATATCTCGGGAATAATAAAAAAAAGAAAGGCAGGGAGTAAAAACTCTCTGCCTAGAAAGGAAAAAATTAAAAGGGGATATTATTTCTCAGGTATGCGCTCGAGCGTTGCGGTGACGAACTTCCAGAAGCGGCCGACGCTCTCGATGTGCACGCGCTCGTTGGGCGTGTGCGGCGAGCGTATGGTGGGGCCGAAGCTCACCAAGTCCATGTGCGGGCGGAAGGTGCCAATGATGCCGCACTCCAAGCCGGCGTGCACCACGTTCACTTCATTTTCCACGCCGAAGAGGTCGCGGTAAACGTCCTTCATGAGCGCCACGATTTCGCTCTTCTGGTTGGGCTGCCAAGCGGGGTAAGCGCCCGAGAGCTCCACCTTCATGCCCGCCATGGCGAAGGCGCTCTCCAAGGCCTCGCAGCAGCATTCGCGCATCGTGTCGCGCGAGGAGCGCACCAGGATGAGGAACTCTGCCTTGCCGCCGCCAATCTTCACGATGGCGAGGTTGGAAGAGGTTTCTACGATGCCGGGATTCTCGGGAATGAAGCGCATCACGCCGTTGTGACAGGCGCAGAGCGCGTCGATGAGGTTGTCCTGAATTTCTTCGGGCACATTGTGCTCGGGGCAAGCCACCTCCTCGACGTCGAGCGCGAGGCTCTTCTCAATAAATCCGAACTCGGCGGTAAACGTTTCGCGCCATTCGTCTACACATTCTTTGAACGCCTCGACATTCTCTTTCGGGAGCGTGAGCACCACCTCAGCCTCGCGGGGAATGGCGTTGCGCATGTTGCCGCCCTGCCAGGAAGAGAGGCGTGCCTCGAAGTTGGCAATGGCGTCCTGCACGAAGCGAGCCATGGCCTTGTTGGCGTTGCAGCGTCCGAGGCTGATTTCGAGGCCGGAGTGCCCGCCGAGGAGTTTGTGGAGCGTCACTTTGAGCGCCACGTCGCCAGCCTCGCAGGGCGTTTCCTGATATTGCAGCGTGGCGGTCAGGTTGATGCCGCCGGCTGCGCCGATTACCATTTTGCCGTCCGTCTCTTCGTCGAGGTTGAGCAGTATGTCGCCCGTGAGGGTCTCGGCCTTCATGTGGTTCACGCCGTACATCGTGGTTTCCTCGTCGGCAGTGATGAAGCCCTCAATCGGGCCGTGCTTCAGGTTGTCAGCTTCCATAATGGCCATAATCGTAGCCACGGCCATACCGTCGTCGGCGCCGAGGGTCGTATCCGTAGCATAGACCCACTCGCCTTCTATGCGCGTGCGGATGGGGTCGGTCTCAAAGTTGTGGTTGGAGGTCTTGGCCTTTTGCGGCACCATGTCCATGTGGCCTTGCAGCGTCACGGGCTTGCGGTTTTCCATGCCCGGCGTGGCGGGTTTGCGCATGATAATGTTGCCGGCATCGTCCTTGAAGGCCTCAACGCCTTTCTCGGCCGCCCAGTCGAGGAGGAACTTTTGCACTTTTTCGAGATGGCCGGAAGGACGCGGCACTTGCGTGAGCAGGTCAAAGTTTTTCCACACCTCAACCGGCTGCAGGTTTTTAATTTCACTCATAATATAAATAATGTATTAGTGGATTGAGAATTTATTATAAAGGGAATCGTTCACCGCTTGCCGCGCCAGAGCAGGTGCGCGAAGCCGCCCACGCCGAGCACCACGACCAGGGCCGTTTGCACCGTGTGGACCACAAGGGCAAAGAGAATGGCCTGCGGCTCCGCCACGCCATAGAGCACGAGCATCGTCTTGACGGCGAAGTGCCACGGGCCTGCGCCGTTGGGCGTGGGGACAAGCACGGCGAACGAGCCGACGCAGAATATCAGAAACGCCGCCACGGGCGAAATGCCGGCGGTGAAGTCGAAGCAGAAGAAAGCGATGTAGAAATGCAAGAAGTAGCCTATCCAGATGGCTACGGAATAAAACGCGTAAAGCCCCACGCGGTCGAGGCGGCGCAGCGAGGTGATGCCCTCCCAAAGGCCTTGGAGCAGGCTCTTGCCCTTTTGCAAGATGCGGTAGCGCGACATGAGAAACAGCACCAGCAGCGGCAACGTGGCGAGGCAGACGAGCGTGACGAGATAGCCCGTGCCCGTGAAGCGCTGCAAAATGCCGCTCAGGCTCGTGCCCGTCTCGGAAAGGAAGCGGAGCATCATTGGCAGCCCCATAAGGAAGGCCAAGGCCGTGAGCAGCAGCATCACGACAGAATCAACCAAGCGCTCCGTCACTACCGTGCCGAGCGACTGCGTGAAGGACGTGCCGTCGTATTTCTTCAGCGTGCCGCAACGCGTCACCTCGCCCACGCGCGGCACTACCAAACTTGCGGCGTACGACATAAAGACGGCATCGACGCACGTGCCGAGGCGCACCGGCTCGCCCAGCGGCTCAATCGCCATTTTCCAGCGCAGGGCACGCAGCACCTGCGGCACAATGCCAAAGAGAAGTGAGAGCGACATCGGCAGCCAGAAGCGGGCATCGGCCACGCAGGCAAACGACTGCGCCCAATCCGTGCCGCGATACATCCACCACAGTATGCCGAGGCCCAAAATAAAGGGAAACGCGATGCGGGCCGCACCCGCAAGCATATTTTTAAGGTTAAAACCTGCCACTTGACGTTTTTTTACTAATTTTGCAACGGTAGGAAAGGCCGACTTCCTGCGCAGATAGTCTCCGCAAACGGGCCTTTTCTTATAATAAAAGCAAAAGTAGGAAATTTATATCAGATGAAGTCTGTACGCCCTAAAAAATTTCTCGGACAACACTTTCTTAAAGACCTCCCCACAGCGCAGGCCATCGCCGATACGGTAGATGCCGCGCCCGGTCTGCCCATTCTCGAAGTGGGTCCCGGTATGGGCGTGCTGACGCAATACCTGCTCAAAAAAGGGCGCGAGCTGAAAGTGGTGGAGATCGACTTTGAGAGCGTGGCTTATCTGCTTAAAACCTTTCCCGAACTGGGCGACGGGCTTTTGGAAGAGGATTTCCTGCAAATGCAGCTCGACCGCACGTTCGGCGGCAGGGAGTTCGTGCTCACGGGCAACTATCCCTACAACATCAGCAGCCAAATCTTTTTCAAGATGCTCGAATACCGCCACCTTATCCCCGTGTGTACGGGCATGATACAGAAAGAGGTGGCGGAACGCCTCGCCGCCGCGCCGGGCAGCAAGGTGTACGGCATATTGAGCGTGCTGATACAATTGTGGTACGACGTGGAATATCTCTTCACCGTGGAGCCGGGCGTGTTCAATCCGCCGCCAAAGGTAAAGAGCGCGGTGGTGCGCCTCACGCGCAACGGCCGCACGGACTGCGGCTGCGACGAACGCCTGCTGCGCCGCGTGGTGAAAACGAGTTTCAACCAGCGCCGCAAGATGATGCGCGGCTCGCTCAAACCGCTCTTCGCCGCCCTCAACACGGAGCGCGCGGGCGGCAGCCAGCCCGAGGGCGTGGCGGATTTCCTCGCCCGCCCCGAAATGACGCGGCGACCCGAACAGCTCTCCGTGGAAGAGTTCATCGAACTCACTAACTGCATCGACCGCCTGTATGGAGGCGGGGCGTAGGGCAATAAAACAGGAGTTCCTACGTTTAAGAAGTATACAATAACGCGTTGGTTGAATTAGCAAGCAACCGCGCGCACAGAAAGACAACTGAAAGTTGTCCAAAGTTGTCCCAGTTGTCGTCATAATGAAAAAGGCAACACAGAAAATAAATGTTGTCCAAAGTTGTCCCGGTTGTCGTAAGAATAAAAACGACAACATAGACAACTAAAGACAACTCCGAGCCTGACATTCATGCGCTTAATATGACGACAACATAGACAACGGGGCGTATTTCATACGCCCGCCGCACAAGATAATTTGCCTGCCATGGTTTCTGGCAGGAATATAGCGGTTAATACAGCCAACAAGTATACAATATTATATATATAGGTCTCAGGACATCAAACAATCTTATGAAAACTTATCTCGTTACTGGTGCCGCCGGCTTTATCGGCGCAAACTATTTGAAGTACATCTTGAAAAAACACGATGACGTGCGCGTGGTGGTTCTCGACCTACTCACCTACGCCGGCTACCTCGGCACGATTTCGGAAGACATAGACAACGAACGCTGCTTCTTCGTGAAAGGCGACATTTGCGACCGCAAACTCATCGACAGCCTCTTTGCCGAATACCGCTTCGACGTGGTGGTGAACTTTGCCGCCGAGAGCCACGTGGACCGCAGCATCGAAAATCCGCAGCTCTTCCTGCAAACCAATATTCTCGGCACGCAATGCCTCCTCGACGCCGCCCGCTCGGCATGGCAGTCGGGACGCGACGAACAGGGCTACCCCACGTGGCGCAGCGGCGTGCGCTTCCATCAGGTTTCGACCGACGAAGTGTACGGCAGCCTCGGCGCAGAGGGCTATTTCATGGAAACAACGCCGCTCAACCCGCACAGCCCGTACAGTGCCTCCAAGACGAGTGCCGACCACATCGTGTGCGCCTACCGCGACACGTACCACATGCCCGTTTCCATAACGCGCTGCTCCAACAACTACGGCCCGTATCAGTTCCCCGAGAAGCTCATTCCGCTGGTCATCAATAACATACTGCAAGGCAAGAAGCTCCCCGTTTACGGCGCGGGCACCAACGTGCGCGACTGGCTCTACGTTGAAGACCACTGCAAGGCCATCGACCTCGTCATCACGAAGGGCGCTAATGGCTGCATCTACAACGTGGGCGGCCACAACGAGCGGCAGAATATCCAAATCGTGAAAATCATTATCCGCACCGTGCACCAGCTCATGGAGGAACACCCGGAATACCGCACGCTCCTCGGCAAGCAGGAACGCGACGCGCAAGGCAACATCAGCATAGACTGGATCAACGAAGACCTCATCACCTTCGTAGCCGACCGCCTCGGGCACGACCAGCGTTACGGCATCGACCCCACGAAGATTGGCAACGAACTCGGCTGGCAGCCCGAAACGACCTTTGAAGAGGGCATCGTGAAAACTATCCGCTGGAACCTCGACCACCACGACTGGGTAGAAGCCGTGAGCGGCGACGACTATCAGAATTATTACGAAAAGATGTACGGCAAACGATAGACCGGACTGCCGGAGTCTTTCATATATTAGTAGACGAGTGTACAAGTAAACAAGTAGACGAGACAAGTCACTCATAGAAATGTTGTATGGCAAAACATACTTGTCTCGTTTACTTGTCTACTCGTTTACTTGTTTACTAAAATCGTTCACGCAGAGCATGAAATACTCCCTGCATTTATTATTCATATTGACGATACTGGCTGCTTGCTCGGGCGAAGACCGCTCGGGCGAGCAGCCTTTTCCTCCCACGGTGGCGGCGATAGGCTGCACTGTGGAGGGAAACATTGCCACGCTCAAAGCCTGCGTCACCTCGTCGCCCAATAGCAGCCTGAAGCAATGCGGCTTCAATTACGGCAACGACACGCTGCGCCTCGAGGCGAAAGCCGCCGAGCCGGCCGTGGAATTCTCGGCGCAGACACGCGAGCTGGAAGCCGGCCGCTACTTTGCCATCCCTTACGCCCAAAACGGCGTAGGGACTACCAAGGCCGACACTATGTGGTTTGAAATACCCGCCAATTAAAACTATACCATATTTATGAAACTCAACCTTAAATCTATGCTTGCCGCCGCGCTCTGCGCGTTGGCTTTTTCGTTTTTCACGCCTACAGCCGTGGCGCAAAACTATGTGCGCGGCATGCTCTATCATCTTTCTTCCGCCAAATATCCCGACCGCGTGCTGAGCTACGATGCGCAGAGCGGCGCGGCCGTGCTTGAAAAGGCCGATGCAGCCGAAGCGCGGCAGCACTGGACGCTCAGCGAGTTGTCCGGCTCATGGCGCATCATCAATCCCTTCTCCAACCAGGCCGTGCGCATCGATGCCGACAACGTGACCACGGGCGAGAACAACGGTTCCGACGAAGCGCAACTTTGGAAAACCGAAGCCATTGACGGCGGCGTGCTCCTCGTGCCCACCAACCGCCCCGACGTGGCAGCGAGCGTGGACAAGAGCGGCACGCGCCTCGTGCTTATCTCCAAGGATAAAGCCAAAGCCGACAAGGCGGCGCGCTTCCTCGTGAAGCAGGCGGCAGCCTCGGGCTTCGATGATGCCCTGACCTACCAAATACGCAGCGTAGGGCAGCCCGGCGTGGTGCTCGGCAACGGCGACTCGGGCGAGAACAACGCCAAAATCGTTGGAGAGCAGCCCGATAAGGAAAACCGAGGGCAATATTGGAATATCAAGATGACTGACCTCAACTGCCGCGTGGTTGAAAACGCTTTCTACGGACAGAACTTCGACGACGGCGGCGACAATGCCTCCATCGACTATTTGCTGCAATGGCCGGCAACAGCAGGCGTGTGGAACAACGCAAAGTTCCTCTTCGAGCCGGTAGCCGGCCAGACGGGCGTTTACATCATCCGCTCGGCTGCAAAGGCAAAGGACGGCAAGATGTATGCGCTCAAAGACGGCGTGCTGAAAAGCGTGGCTTACGATGCCGCCGACAAGAACGCATGGTTTACTTTCGCGCAAATTGAAAAACCGAAGATACAGGCACCCTACTGGGAAGACGAGACCATCTTCGCTGAAAACAAAGAGCCGGGCGTGGCCTTCTACATGCCTTACGAAAGCGAAGCTGCCATGCTCGCCGACAGGGATTACTACGACACGCCTTGGACCACGCCTGTCAATAGCCGCTACCTCTCGCTCAACGGAACCTGGAAATTCAACTTCTGCGCCGAACTGCAGAAACGCCCCACGGATTTTTATAAAGACGGCTACGACGTGTCGGCATGGGACACCATTCCTGTTCCGTCCAACTGGGAAATGCTCGGCTACGACCGCCCGCTATATTGCAACGTGGAGTATCCCCACTCCAATACGCCGCCTTACATCAAGGCCCGCCCCGGCTTCAACGACGGCGGCAAGAACTACGCCATCAATCCCGTTGGCTCTTACGTGCGCGAGTTCAGCGTGCCCGCCGACTGGGACGGCCGCCGCACGATTATCCACTTCGGCGGCATCTACTCCGCTGCCTTCGTATGGCTCAACGGCCAGTACGTGGGTTACACGCAGGGCGCGAACAATGTGGCAGAGTTCGACCTCACGCCTTACCTGAAAGCCGGCACTAACAACCGCCTCGCCGTGCAGGTGATACGCTGGAGCGACGGCTCTTACCTGGAATGTCAGGATATGTTCCGCATGTCGGGCATCTACCGCAACGTATATATATATAATGTACCGAAGGTGAGCGTGCGCGACCATTATCTCACCTCCACTCTTACCAACGGCCGCAAAGACGCTACGCTCCACGCAAGTTTTCTCTTCGACGGCATTTGGGACGGCGGCAAGAACCTTGCGAAGAAGTCGCTGAAAATTTCGGTTTACGACCCCGCAGGGCAACTTGTCTACGAAAACAATGCCGCCGGCGAGGCACACGAAGCCAGGAAAGGCGAGGCATATTGGAACTGCGCCCCCATTCAGTTGAAGAACGTGCAGTTGTGGAGCGCGGAGCAACCTAACCTCTACACCGTGCGCGTGGTACAGAAAGACGAAAACGGCAAAGAGGAAATGGCATTCTCTACAAAATACGGCTTCCGCGACATCGAAATCAAGAATTCCTTGGTCTACATCAACGGCCAGCGCGTGTTCTTCAAAGGCGTGAACCGCCACGACACCGACCCCGAGCGCGGTCGCGCCGTGACCAACGAGACGATGCTGCGCGACGTGCTGCTGATGAAGCAGAACAACATCAACACCGTGCGCACCAGCCATTATCCCAACAACGCCCGTATGTATGCGATGTTCGACCATTACGGACTCTACTGCGTGTGCGAAGCCGACCTCGAAGACCATGCCAACCAAAGTATTTCAGACCGCAAGTCGTGGATTCCTTCGTTCGTGGACCGCATCGACCGCATGGTGCTGCGTGACCGCAACCACCCCTCCGTCGTGATGTGGAGCCTCGGCAATGAAGCCGGTAACGGCGAAAACTTCCGTGCCTGCTACGACGCTGCAAAAAAACTCGACAACCGCCCCGTGCACTACGAAGGCACGCGTTCCAACGGCAACTATGGCGGCGGCCGCTTCTCGGATTTCTATTCAAAGATGTACCCCGGCATGGCGTGGATGAAGCAAAACACGAGCAACCTCGACAAGCCGATGTTTATCTGCGAATATGCCCACGCTATGGGCAACGCCATCGGCAACCTCAAGGAATATTGGGACATTATCGAGAGTTCCAACTCCTGCATCGGCGGCTGCATTTGGGACTGGGTGGACCAAGCCATCTACGAACCGCTCGAACTGAAAAAAGGCATACGTCGCCTGCACACGGGCTACGATTTCCCCGGCCCGCATCAGGGCAACTTCTGCAGCAACGGCGTGATTCCCGCCACGCGCGAGGAAAGCGCGAAGTTGGCAGAGGTGAAAGCGGCGCATCAGTTCGTGAAATTCCTCGTGCAGCCCGTTTCCGAAGACAAGCAAACGGTGGAAGTGCGCCTTACCAACGCCTATGCGTTCCAGGATTTGAGTGCTTTCGACTTTGTGTACGAGGTAGTACATCAGGGAAACATCGTGGCCACCAAGCGGATAAAGTTGCCCGCCGTTTTGCCCGGAGCCACTCACGACCTCAGCATCAAACTGCCCAAGGTGAATTTGAAGAAAGCCCGCGCCAAGGGCGAAGAAGTGCTGCTCAACCTGCGCGTGGTGTATCGTGAAGCGCAGACGTTCTGCCCCGCCGGTCATGAGGTGGCTCATCATCAGGCCACCCTGCTCAATCGCGGCAACCTGACCGCACTGGCCACTTCGCAGAAATCGCTTAATGCCAAGACAGACGAAACGGCAAAAGAATGGCGTTTCACCTCCGACAAGATTAAGGCCGTCTTCTCCAAAGAAACGGGCGAACTTACCGAACTTACCCTGGACGGACACAATATTATATATAAGGGCGAGGGCTTCCGCTACGACAACCATCGCTGGATAGAAAACGACCGCTTTGGCAACACCGACAACGGACTGGCGAAAAAGGCCGACTTCAAGTTTGAACTGAAAGACGGACTCTTTGTCATCACCACCCGCCGCGACGGCTCGCTCTGCGCCACGGACATCGTCTATACCATCGCGCCGCAAGGCATCATGGACATCGACGCCACCTTTAGGCCGAAGAGCGACGCACTGCGCCGCGCCGGTCTTGTGTGTGGCATCGACAGCACGCTCAAAAATGTGGACTATTACGCCTACGGTCCTTGGGAGAACTATTGCGACCGCAAGGACGGCGTGCTGATTGGCCGCTACTCGGCAACAGTCGGCACGATGTCCGAACGCTACATCAAGCCGCAAACAACCGGCGGACGCGAAGCCCTGCGCGAACTTGTCCTTTCGGACGGCAAAGGCTTCGGCGTGAAGATTGAGACGGAGGGCGAAGTGTCCTTCTCTGCCCTACCCTACACCGACGCCGACCTGATGAACACGCAGCACGCTTGGGAACTTACGCCCCGTCCCTATACCGTGCTCCACCTCGATGCCCGCCATCGCGGCGTGGGTAATGCTTCCTGCGGACAGGACGTAGACACGTTGCCGCAATACCGCGTACCCAAAGAAAAGCAGCATTACAAACTGCGCATTTCGGCGAAATAATATTTTTTAGGGAAGACGACCTGTTACGAATAATGCCAATCCTCCCCGATAAATTTCAGAAAAACATGAATTGCCTGCTGGGCGCAGACCGCGCCCGGCAGCTTTTTGAAGCATTGGACGATGACACCGCGCCCGTAAGCGTAAGGTTCAATCCGCTCAAAGGCGGAGCCGTCGCGAAGGCGGGGCTGCCCGTCGCAGAGTCCGTGCCCTGGTGCGCCGACGGCTTTTACCTCTCGGAGCGGCCGCAGTTTACGTCCGACCCCTTGATCCACGCCGGGGCGTACTACGTGCAGGAGGCCTCATCGATGTTCATCGCACAGGCATTCAAGCAGATAGACTTCACGCCGCGCCGCGTGCTCGACCTCTGCGCCGCTCCCGGCGGCAAGAGCACCCTGTGGCGCGCACTGCTGCCCGACGATGCCCTGCTCGTGGCCAACGAACCGATTCGTCCCCGCGCCAACATTCTTGCCGAAAACCTGACAAAATGGGGGCATCCCAATGTAATTGTCTCCAATGCCTATGCCGACGGCTTCGCACCCCTGCATGGTTTCTTCGATGTGATAGCGACCGACGTGCCGTGTTCGGGAGAGGGTATGTTCCGAAAGGACAGCGCCGCCCGCGATGAGTGGACCGACGGCAGTCCGTCGGCGTGCGCCGCGCGGCAGTGGGACATCGTGAGCACGGTGTGGCCCGCGCTGCGCCAGGGCGGCTACCTCGTGTACAGCACCTGCACGTTCAACCGCGAGGAAAACGAAGACATGGTGTGGCGCATCGTAAAAGAACTCGGCGCAGAGCCAGTTGCCATCGACTGTCCCGACGAGTGGAACATCGAGGGCGACCTCACGGGGCGCGGTCTGCCTGTGAACCGCTTCTTGCCGGGACGCACGCGCGGCGAGGGCCTGTTCCTTTGCCTGCTACGCAAGACTGCCGAAGCGCCCCAGCCGCGGGAGGGGAAGGCAGACAGAAAAAAAGGCGCGGCAGCCGCGAAAGCGAAAACCGACAAGGCGGCGATTGCGCTCGCCGGGCAATGGCTCGCTGAGACGGAGGCGTTTGAAATAGAGGCTGACCACGACGGCAACCTCCGTGCCCTGCCGAAATCGACGGCGCAAGATATGCGCCGCGTGGCGGCCGCCGTGCGTACGCTCTCGCTCGGCGTGACCTTGGCTCAACCCAAGGGGCGCGACCTCATACCTTGCCACGCCTTGGCGCTCTGCACCGCCCTGCGCCGCGAAGCCTTCCCGAACATGGAACTGACGCGCGAGGAGGCCTTGCGCTATCTGCACCGAGAAGCCATCACTCCGCCCGACGCATCGCTGCGCGGCTATGCCTTAGTCACTTATCAGGGCTTCACCCTCGGTTTCGCAAAGGCATTGGCAGGACGCGCCAACAACCTTTACCCGAAAGAGTGGCGCATCAGGACAGATTATTTGCAAAACACATGAAATACTACGAATTTACCTTCTCCACCAATCCGCGCTCCGAGGCCACCGAGGACGTGCTCGCCGATGTGCTGGCGGGCGTGGGATTTGAGAGTTTTGTGCGCACGGGCGAACTGGACCTGCGTTCCGTGCCCGGCAGCGATAACCCCGAAGCGCCGGAATTTGCCGCCCCGGCAGAAGAAGAACAGCAATTCAAGGCATATATCCAAGTCAAGGCCTTTGACCCGGAAGCCCTGCGCGAGGCTATCGAAAACTTCCCGCTGCCCGGCGTAAGCATTTCCCATGAAATACGCGAGGCAGAAGACAAGGACTGGAACGAGGTATGGGAGCAAAATTATTTCCAACCCCTCGTCGTCGGCACGCGCTGCGTCGTGGCAGGCACTTTCCATAAGGACGTGCCTGCGGCCGACTATCGCATCACGATTAACCCGCAGATGTCGTTCGGCACGGGGCACCACGCCACCACTTACCAGATGCTCGAGCGTCTGCTCGACGAGCCGCTCGCCGGCAAGCGCGTGCTCGACATGGGCTGCGGCACGGGCATTCTCGCAATCCTCGCCCGAATGCGCGGCGCAAGCGAGTGCGTGGCCATTGACGTGGACGAATGGTGCGTGAAAAACACGGAAGGAAACATTGCGCTCAACTCCGTGGACCATATCCGCGTGGTGCTGGGCGATGCCTCCGCGCTGGCAAACGAAAAGCCGTTCGACGTGATTATTGCCAATATCAACCGCAACATTCTCTTGCAGGACCTCCCGCGCTACGCCGAGCGGCTCGCTCCGGGCGGCATCGTGCTGATGAGCGGCTTCTACACAAAAGACGTGCCCGTGCTTCGCGAAGCGGCGGAACGCCTCGGCCTCGCCTTTGAGGACGGGCGCGAAAAGGACGGCTGGGCATGTATTAAATGTTGTCGGCAGGCCTAAAAAACTTTACAAGAAGCAATGGTCGCTGCCATTGCTTCTTTGTTTATTTTACCCTAACTTTGCACATAAGAAAATCGATTTTATTAAATCTGCAACCACTATAAACATCTATAATCCCTATGACTAATTCTTCATTAAAAAGAATGCTTTTGGCGGTCGCCTTGTGCATGGTCGCCATGATTGGCCTCGCACAGGGCAAGGCCAAGTATGTGTTTTATTTCATCGGCGACGGCATGGGCGTCAATCAGGTGAACGGCACGGAAACCTATCTCGCCGCGCTTGAAGGGCGCATCGGCACCACGCCGCTGTGCTTCGCCGACTTTCCCGCCTCGGCACTCGTGACAACCTTCTCGGGCACGAACGGCGTGACGGACTCCGCCGCCGCGGGCACGGCGCTCGCCACGGGCCACAAGACGAAGAACGATGCGCTCGGCGTGCTGGCAGACCTCTCAACGCCTATTTACAGTGTGGCGGTCAGTGCCAAGAAGGGCGGCGCGGCAGTAGGAGTAGCCACGAGCGTTTCCATCGACCACGCCACGCCGGCAGCCTTCTACGCCCACGTGGGCTATCGCGGCGAGTATTATAAAATAGGTACGCAGCTGCCAAAGACGGGCTTCGACTACTTTGGCGGATCGGGTTTTCTGAAGCCTACCGACAAGAATTATCCCGACGCGCCCGACCTTTACAAGCAATGCGAGCAGGCGGACTACGTGATTGCCCGCGGCTACAAGGATTTCCAGAAGAAGATGCGCAAGGCCGACAAGATTATCCTGTTCCAAACCGAAGCGGCAACCAAGGAAAACCCGAAAGCCCTGCCTTACGCCATCGACCGCAAGAAGGGCGACCTGACTTTGCAGGACATCACCCGCGCCGGCATCGGCCAACTCTCAAAATCGGAGCGCGACGGCAAAGGCTTCTTCCTGATGGTGGAGGGCGGCAAGATAGACTGGGCGTGCCACAGCAACGATGCCGCCACGGTGTTCCACGAAGTGAAAGATTTCGACGATGCCATTCGCGTGGCTTACGAATTCTATAACCAGCACCCCGATGAAACGCTGATCGTTGTTACGGCCGACCACGAAACGGGCGGCATAGCCCTCGGTCGCGGCCCGTACGAACTGCACACGGACGTATTCAAATACCAGCGTATGAGCACGGAGGCGTACAGCCGCCACCTTTCTGCTCTTCGCCAGAGCGGTAAAGCCTTCACTTGGGAACTTGTGGAGCGCGACCTTGCCGAGAACTGGGGTTTCGGCAAAGGCGTGACGCTGAGCGAAGGCCAAATCAGCCGCCTCAAGAAAGCGTTCGACGCACTTGCCGCCGGCTCTGCCGAGCAAAGCAAATCGCTCTACGCCAGCGCAGATGCCCTTGCCGACAACGCCCGCACCATATTGGCGGAATGCGCCCTCGTGGGTTGGCAAAGCGGAGGCCACTCCAACGGCTACGTGCCCCTATTCGCCATCGGCGCAGGCAGCGAACTCTTCAACGGACGCATCGACAACACGGAAATTCCCCGCCGCATTGCCAAGGCGGCCGGATGGGAAATGGAATAATTTATTTAGAGATAAATATGACAAACCAAGAATTTTGGCAAAGTATCCAACAAATAATTTCTTCTGGTTTCCAAATTAACGACTTAAAGCAGCTTGACATTTATGCAGAATGGTTTATCACAAGAAAACTTGTATATCAACGATTTTCACAGGCAGAGCAGCATGGCTGCGCAGCGGGAGGTACAAATAATGTCATTGCAACCATACTCGCGGGAGCAGAAATTGCATCAGATTGCCTCACTGCGCCGAACGGGAGTTTCAAAAGAGAAGTCCAATGCGGAGCGCAGCAAGAACAACGTATAGAACTTTGGGCAAAAGCCGTCGGTTGCTGGTTTGACCACACCGAGAAGACGTTTAACACGTTATTGGGGAGTGAAATTGCAAGCGGCGGAGAAGCCCATGTATATGACAACGGAAGCACGCTGGTTAAAGCTATCGGTCTTGATTACTTTGTCTTGCCAATTTTGGCATTAGACAGAATAGCCCTGCACAATGCATCCTTCCCTGAGACCCGCATGACGGTGCTCGGATTTGGCAGGAATGAAGATTTAGAATTTCAGATAATCGTTGAGCAACCTTTTATCAAAGGCCAGCAAATGTCTGATGCAGAAATTTCCACGTACATACAGCAGTTAGGATATAAGGTCATAAATCCAAAGAATTGGACCTTTGCAACAGAACAAACATATCTTAGCGATTTACACGATGAGAATGTTCTGCGTTCGGCGCAAGGCAATGTCTTTGTGGTAGATTGTGACATCAGAATCAATACGCCCCAATTAAACGCAGGGGGCAGTCGCACACTTTCTAACGCAGTAATCATTCAATAACAGGGACTGTAAATCCTTTTGCCTCTGCCAAAACGACCTGAAATGCGTCGCTTTGGCAGAGGCTTTGTTTAAGAGAGTTTGAGAAGCGTTAATGTTTTGGCAGTCGGCGTTAAAAGCGGGCGGATGGCACACCGATTGCGAATTATTAGGGCGAAAGCGCGAAGCAAAAAGAAGCGGAGCGCAACAGAAAATAAATGTCTAACAATTAAAATATAGGAGATTATCACTATGACACGCTCAAGAAACTATTCTCAAAACTGGTTGCCCTCAATCTTTGACGATTTCTTCGACAACAACTGGATGAACAAGACCAACGCCACCGCACCGGCCATCAACGTGCTGGAACGCCGCGATGCCTACGTTGTGGAAGTGGCCGCACCGGGCATGACTAAAAAGGACTTCAACATCCACATCGACGAAAACAACAACCTCATCATCTCGATGGAGAAAAAGGAAGAGACAAAGGAAGGCGACAACTGCGGCTGCAACGGTGAAGCCAAAGCCACGACCGTGAAATGCAAGGACGAGGAGAGCCGCTACCTGCGCCGCGAGTTCTATTACTCCAAATTCCAGCAGGCACTTATCCTGCCCGACGACGTGGACAAGATGAGCATCAGCGCACAAGTGGAAAACGGCATCCTTTCCGTAACGCTGCCTAAGCAGACGCCCGAACAGAAGGAAAAACTCTTGCAACATATTGAGGTGAAATAACATCACCGACAACCCGTCAATAATAAAGGCGTTCCGTGCCAATCGCGCGGAACGCCTTTTTATTTGTTGCCTATTGCCTTGTTAGTGCAATATTAAAACATCTTTTCGGGATAAACACCCTCTTCGCCGAGCTTCTGGAATTTCTCCACAACACCCGGACGATCCTCGGGATAAGTAACGCCGAACCACTTGGAAGTAGTGTCGAGCACCTCGCAAGTAGCCGTGCCGTCGTTAATAAGTTTGTCGACCATAAGAGGAATAAAGAACTCGCTCTTGAGGTTCTCCATATTCTTCGGGTCAGAGAGGAACGTCTTGAAATACTCCTCGCTGTGCTGGAAGTAGTCAGGCGTAAAGCCCCAGAAATTCATGGAAACGGGCGTGGTGTCGGGGATTGCCACCCATTCGCCGTTGTCGTCGAGATATTTCACTACGCCATCGAAACGCTGAATCTTAGTGCGTTCCACAACGGAAGTAAGATGGTTTTGGCTGTCATTCTCACAAACGCCGCGAGAAACGGTACCGCTGTCGGAGAGCGTATTGCCCACGCGGAAACCTACCATAGCGTATTTGCCGGTAGAGCCTTCGGGAAGTTCGCTAAGGAATTTGCCCATCACCTTGAAGGCGTCGCGATCGTAGAAGTCGTCGCAGTTGAGCACGGCAAAGGGTTCTTTAATCACGTCCTTACCCATCATAACGGCGTGGTTCGTACCCCAGGGTTTCGTGCGACCCTCGGGGCAGGTGAAGCCTTCGGGCAGCGCATCGAGGGCTTGGAACACGAGTTCGCAAGGAATGTGGCCTTCGTACTTAGAAAGCACCTTGTCGCGAAATTCCTGTTCAAAGTCCTTACGGATTACGAACACGAGTTTTCCAAAGCCGGCGTGAATGGCGTCGTAGATGGAGTAGTCCATGATTGTTTCGCCGTGAGGGCCGAGGCCATCCAGCTGTTTGAGGCCGCCGTAACGGCTGCCCATGCCTGCTGCAAGCAGGAAAAGCGTTGGTTTCATAGTATGATAACTTTTAGGGTTGTTACTTTGCTATCTGCAAAACTACAAAAAAATATTTTAGGCACGCGCCAAAACCCCGCCTTTTATATATGAAACCTTTCTTTTTATTGAAAATGATACAAAAAGCCCCTTAATTTGCATGGTGCAAATAAGAGGCTAATAAAAGGAAGGATGTGTCATCAAACAAGCAGGTGCGAAAATTCGCGCCTGCTTGCTGATTATTTGAACTTAAAGCTTTCCCACTTGTTTCCACAAATGGAAGAAGGTATCACTGTCGGAGACTGCTTCTTCTTGTTGATAACAGTTGATTTTCTAGAAACTTCCCTTGTTATGTATTTTGCCATATCACCAAGCGTGCAACTGCCATTGGTTTTTTTCAAGCTTTCTAAAAGGAAATATGTAAATAAACCATGCTGTTTCTCTTTATATGGATAAGCGGATTGGTCACCTTGAGCTGCCGTTAAAACAACAACATTTCCCTTTGGTTTGGTTTCCTCGATGGCAATTTCAACGCCTCTTGAGGAAGCCAGCATTCTGTCGCCGCGCTGCGAGCCGCTGAAACAGGCATCCAGCATCACAATCGTCTTTTCAGTGTTCAACTGATTCAAGAAATCATACAAACTGCTTAAGGCATAAGCCGTGCGCACATCGCCTCCCATGCCATCTACGGGCAAAAGATAGCCTTGTCTGCTTTTCACCTCTGGTATGCCGTGTCCTGCATAATATAAGATAACATTGGCTTTCCCCGAGTAAACCTCCGACACATCGTGAAGCCACGCCAATTCTGAACGAATATTGTTCAGGGTCGCATTTTCGCGAATCTTTATGTTCTCGTCAGGTATGCCTAAAATATCTTTGCAGGCTTTGGCAAAAGCCCTGCCATCATTCAAAGCAAACTCAACGGGTTCGACTTCTTGATAATTCTCATTAGCAATAACCACGACAAAGGTTCTGTCCGACAAGCACTCGTCCTCTGTTACCAACAGATTCTCTTCATTCTGTTGAGGTGCAGGTTGCACGGTTGTTTGATTATTAGGCTTTAAAGGCTTATTTGTATCAGACTTA
>SFFY01000080.1 GCA_004556745.1 Bacteroidales bacterium
TGGGCTGGGGCAGGGTGACGGACGTCCCCTTCTTGACCGTAATGGGGTTGATGATCTGGGTTCCGTGGCTGTTCATATTGAAGGTCACGGTGACGGTTTTGTAAAGCGCTGCTTTAGTGAATCGGGTATTGGCATTCGAGCCTTCAATGGAAGATGCTGCTTGATGGGCAGGAGAAATAGGTGAATCAAAACGGGCGGTTAATACTGATCCATCTTCCGTTGTCAACTCAAGGACAGATGGGGGAATTGGATCATTGCCGTTATTCATGATGTGGGCCTCCAGGTGATCGCCCGAGCTAGTTTGTCTTATTTCAAGCGTAAGGTGCCTATCATTTGCTGGAACGCCGATATCCCCCGGCGCTGGGACTCTATTCCAAGTGGCAATGGGTCCTTCGTCTTCAGCCCAGGCGTAATTCTGGGTGCCGGAGAAGGTGAAGGCGCAAACGCCGACTATGGCTGCGAGCGTGAGGACGAAAACCGGCAGGCGCCTGGCCAAGATCTCTTTAACCTGCATCTTCATCGTATCCTCCAATTCAAGCGTGCGCTCCCTATTGCAACATTGCATTTCATGTTAACAGAGAATTATTTTCGGGCATGTCCCTTGCTCGGCTCGGGCTTGCTCTGGGCGGGGATGCTTCGTGGTCTTGATGGGGTGGGTGCCTAATTCGAAGGAGGCAGAATCTGGTTTGGTGGTGCTGAACAGTAACAAATATGATTTATTAGAGGGGTAATTACATTCAAACGACGCATAGCCAACAAAGATTCGGTTATTCTTTACCGTATGGAAAAACGCAGCAACACACTGTACGTCGTGTTGCGTTTTACGTTGGCTCAATTCGATGCGATTGGAGCAGACATGAGCTTCGTGGATACCAAATTCTCCAAATGGGGAGAGGTCGCAACTGCAGTTTTCTCCCAATCGCTTGCGAAAAGATTTGCGAGGGTGATGCTGGCGGCAGTGCTGGCAGCATCTTTTCTGCCCGTTGTAGCTTTCGCTGATGGGGGCGGGGCGGTAAGCGATCCCGTTGGCAATGCATTCAAAGGCCCTGATAAGATTCAGTACGGCGTTGCTGCACAATATACCAATATAACATCAAGGTCTGAATATAAATGGGATTATATTCGTGACAATGACGGTGGAGATGTCACAATCTCGTATCTTGATAATCTTTATCCTAATCACAAGACCGTTTCTGTAATGGGAACTCAAGTCGGCCACGTGACCTTGGTGGTTTCGGGAGGTGATGTGGATGAGGAACGATTCGAAATCGAGATTACAAAGCGTAACGTAACTCTTAAGTCCACAAACGTCTCAAAAACCTATGACGGCGAACCTCTTGCCTGTCCCGTATCAGTTGATCCTGGTTTTGCTACGTTTGACGATGTTTATTGCATATCGACTAGTTCTCGGACCAATGTTGGCATAACGAATAATAATACGTTTGAGATAATATTTATTAAGGGTAGTCCCGACTCTTACAATATTACCAAGTTTGAAACAGGTATAGTGGAGATCACACCACGTCCGGTCACCCTGACCTCCGCGAGTGGTTCGAAGGAGTACGACGGCAAGCCCCTGACCAATCACAAGGTCACCGTTGGGGAGGCTGCCCGGGATACTGGTTGGGTCGATGGCCAAGGTGCCACCTATTCTTTCACCGGCTCGCAGAAGATCGTCGGCTCCTCTGAGAATGCATTCGAATGCATCCCCAACGAGGGAACCAATCTGGACAACTATCAGATCAAGAAGAAGTACGGAACCCTGACCGTTACCAATCGTAGCGAGAAGTACCAGATCACCCTCACTCCCAATTCCAATTCCGTGACCTACGATGGCACCGAGAAGTCCGTATCCGGTTTCGAGACCCTGGAGTTCGAAGTCAACGGCTCCACCTACACCGTCGAGGGTCTGACCGCCGAGGCCAGAGGCACCGATGCAGGCGAGTACCCTGTCAAGGTTTCCGGCCAAGCTGTCGTCATCGATTCCGACGGCAACGATGTGACCGACCAGTTCATCGTGAACATCTCTATGCAATGGGCATCTGCGGCGTTGCGATCGCTGCCGGTGCTGGGGCGCTCTTCATGTTCAGAAAGCGCAACAACTATAAATAAGCACGGATACCATTGGTGCAGCTCCATTGAAATGAAGCGCTAAGATAATCAGCAAAGGGGCCTTCCCGTCTGGGAAGGCCCCAACTTTGTGCGCCGAGCATGGCATGTCAGAGAGCAAGCGTTTTGTTGAGGGGGTAAATTGCTTGCTAGCAGCCTCTGACCATGCTAAATCTGTCTACTATTCAAACAGAAAAACGAGCAGCTCAACATATTTTCCTGCAGAAAAGAATACGGCAGTGCACGCAACGCGGCCGGCCCCTTCCCTTCCTGCCGAAATCCCCACGCCTGCCATCCGCTTTTTCTATGCAAATATTCACAAACACGCGAAAAAGGAATAAAAATACCTTATCGATTATTTGAACGAGAAAGGGAACACAATGGGTAGACTCGAAGGCAAAGTTGCTATCGTAACGGGTTCCACCAGCGGTATTGGCATCGGTATCGCAAAGGTATACGCAGCCGAGGGCGCAACGGTTGTTATTAGTGGTCGTCGTGCCGAAAAAGGCCAAGTTGTAGTTGATCAAATTGTTGAAGCAGGCGGCAAGGCAAGCTTCCACTATTTCGACATTACCGAACCAGCAAGCATCGAAGCGCTTATTGCAGACACTGTAGAGCAATACGGCAAGCTCGATATTTTGGTAAACAATGCAGCAAACGTTGCCCTCAAGGACGGTCGTGTTGACGAGCTCACCCTTGAAATGTGGGACGCTATTTTGGAAAGCGACCTGCGCGGCACCTTCTATGCAACGAAGTGCGCTATCCCCTACATGAAAGAAATTGGTGGCGGCGCAATCGTAAACATTGGCTCTATGGCATCATGTGCAGGCGACTTAGGTTCTACCGCTTATGCATGCGCCAAGGCGGGCGTAGACATCTTCACGCAATACGTTGCCTTGCAATACGGCAAAGACAACATCCGCTGCAATTGCATCCGTCCAGGCTTGATTGTTACGCCAGAAAACGAGGCGAAGGTTCCTCAGATGCTCAAAGATATCTTCTTGGGTAGCATCATGGTTAACCGCTACGGTTGCCCAGAAGACATTGCTCATGCAGCCGTATATTTTGGCTCCGATGAAAGTACCTACACCACAGGACAGATCATCAACGTTGACGGCGGCATGAATTCGCACGCTCCAACCGTTGCTCAGTTCCGCCAGATGAATTCCCGCACGTGGTAATTCGCACGGGCGAATAGACCAGTATGAAAGCGCGAACGCGAGAATGCGGAAAGCGTGAACGCATGAACGCATGAACGTGCTAGAGTGTGAAAGCGCGAAGGTGCGCATGACTGAATGCGCGAAAGCACACCACGCACGCAAAAGATTTCTTGCAGATAGAATCTACATGGCCACCCTTTGCGGGTGGCCATGTTTTTTGTGCAGGCAATCTGATGGCTAAGGCTTATAGGACAAAACGTGTGTCCTGTTGGGGGGGGCATCGGCGCAGGTCGATGCCCCTTTTTTAGCCGTTTGAATTCCGTGCCCGCTTTTAACCGCTCGGACAGAATGTGTGTCCGGTTGCCTATCGTTCCCGCAGGCAGATAACCTTTTCCGGAACCGTTAAATACCCTTTCGGAAGAGGTGCCCATGAAGACCCTCTATTGTCCCTACTGCGGCGGTCGGGCCTTCAGGAGCAGGACGGCCGAGTTCCGGGAGGTCTGGCCCACGCTCGCCCCCGACGGCGGGTTCGCCAAGGCCGTGCGCGAGACCTGGCCGCAAACCATGGTCCAGCGCTGCCTTTGGCATGCTTTCTCCCAGGTGAACAGGCACACGACTAGCAGGCCGAGGCTGAGGGCGGGGATCGAGCTGAGGGGGCTGGCCGTCGACCTTATGCACGTTGAGACCCTGCGGGCGGCCGGGCAGCGGCGGGCGCCTTCTCGGCAGATACATCGATTGAAAGGCCCGATTCATTCTCGACAGGCACGATGCCGAACTCGTCCTCCAGCTGCAGAAGGAGGCCCAGGAGGTCTCGGGCGTTCTCTACCCTGAAGTCCAACAGGCAAGCGGCGGAGAGATGTCGAGAGCTTCGGCGATGGCTTCCACCTGAGGCTGCTTGGGAGTCCTGAAATCCGTCTCATAGTGATGGATCGCGCCCTTGGAGACGCCGATTTTCTCGCCCAGCTCTCCCTGATAGAGCCCGCGAAGCTTACGGTAGTACCTGATTTTCTCGCCGGTAGTAAAGTGCGCTAAAGCAAATTGGAGAGCGAGAAGCCTTTTCGGGATACTGCGTGTTTGCGTATTGCCGCAGTGCCGGTAAGGACTGCGAAGTCGCATAGATTGGCCCCCGCGGCTCTGCGGGACTAATGACCGCAGAGCCGCGGGGGCATGTGTTCGAGGGTTTGTGAGCCGTTCTGTATTGCTGGCACCTTCTGGCGTGGTTCTATCCCTTGTAGACGATGCGGCCGTCGGAGATGGTGTAGATCACGCGCGTGTCGGAGATGGCCTTGGCATCGGCTTCGAGAATGTTGGTGTCCAGCACGACGAGGTCGGCGAACTTGCCTACTTCAACGGTGCCGATAATATCGTCCATGAAGTTCTGGTAGGCGTCGTTCTTGGTGTAGGCCTCGAGCAGCTGGTAGGCTGTGAGCCCCTGTTCGGGCCAGCGGGTCATGTCGGTGTCCTCTTCCTCGGGATAGGGCGAGTTGCGGGTAACGCCAACCTCGATCGCATCGAGCGGGGCAAATGGAATGACGGGGGCGTCTGAGGAGCCGCTGATGCAGATGCCTGCCTCGGCCAAGTGCTTTGTTGGGTACAACGCCATGGCGCGCTCGTCGCCGATATAGGCGCGCTCCAGGTCCATGAGATCATCGTGGTACATCATCAGGAATTGGAGATTCGCCACTACATCCAAATCGGCCATGCGCTGGATATCCTCATCGGTAATGGCGCATACGTGGGTGATCGTGTGCCGCGCGTCGCGCTTCCCATTGGTCGCCCGAGCCTCCTCGAAGGCATCAAGGGTGCCGTGAACGGCGCCGTCGCCCATGGCGTGCACGTGCACCTGAACGCCTTCTGCATCAAAGTCGTGTACAAGACGGGTAAAGTCTTCCTGAGACCAGATGGGTTCGCCGCACCAATTATCGCCGAGTCCCGTTGATTCCTGGTAGGGTTCCAGGAAGACGGCGGTGCCTCTTTCGGTCACTCCGTCGTAGAAAATCTTCACGGTATTCGAAGAAATCATGTCTGTGGCGGAGTCGTTGTAGGACTTGATGGCGGAAAGCACCTCGTCATAGGTGCGGCCTTCTTTCATAGTGGGGACGACGTTCATGCGCAGGGTCAAATTGCCCTCGTCCTCCAACTCGTGATACATGTCGATAACATCAAGACCGCCTTGGGTGATATTTGTAATGCCGGTTATGCCATAGGAGTTTGCTTCCTTCATGAATTTGCGCATGGCCTTTTTCAGATTATCGTTGGTCATGGTGTTGGGCATGATGGCGAACACAATTCCCTTGGCGGCATCGGAGACGCACCCCGAAGGCTCTCCCTTCTCATTGCGATAGAACAGGCCGCCTTCTGGGTCGGGGGTGTCGGCAGTTACGCCAGCCATTTCGAGGGCCTTGGAATTGACCCAAGCGGCGTGGTAGGAGACGTCGTGGATGAGAATGGGCTTATCGGGGCAGATGGCATCTAGATCTTCTTTCGAGGGCCCGGGATTCGAGCCGTCGGGAAGCTGGTAGGCATTGAGCATGAAAGGCGCTCCGATGTAGCCCTCCTCGTCGGGATGGGCCTCCACGAAGGCGCGGATTGCCTTGAGGTATTCCTCGTTGGTGGTAAGCCCCGTCAGGTCGATCTGGAAGAGGGCGTTGAACCAGTTGGCGGGGGCGTGGATGTGGCCGTCAATGAAGCCGGGGGAGACGAACTTGCCATCGAGGTCGATGACTTGAGTCTTGTCTCCTACGAAAGCATCGATGCCCGAATCGTCGCCCACGTACACGATCTTGTTGCCCGCGATAGCGACGGCTGATGCAACATCGCTTTCTGACACCATGGTCTGCACATGGCCGTTGCGGAGCACGATATCGGCAATGTTTTGATCGGCGGAACCGGGCGTGGCATTTGATCCAGGCTGCTCCCCGGATGCGCATCCCCAGAGTCCGCCCGAGAACGCGGCAGCCGCTAGGGCGCTCGATCCAATGACGAAACGACGGCGGCTGAGAGGTTGCTTCTGATGGGATGTGCTCATAAGACCCTCCTTAATTTGGTTGCAGCGCTGTCTCTTTTTTGCGCTGCAGTAATTCAACCTTAAGAGTCAGGGGGTTCTTTGTTAAGAAAAACAGAGAGGGATTTGAGATTAATCGGAGGATGATTTTCTATCCCCCTGTCTCTGAACAGCGAAAATACAGGGAGACAAATCGGACGTTGGGGTAGTTTTAGCCTTGGGTGCTAAATCTTCTATAATGTTGCCGCTTGATGAAGGAGGAGTCGTGTCCCTCGCTTTTCTCTACAATGTGGCAAGTTGCATCGCCTATGCGTTTGTCAGTGCTGCCTATGGGAGTCTGCATTATGTCGAGCGCAGGCGGGGCTATCTCTTCGTCGCGCTCACCTTCCTTGCGTATACGATAGATATTAATACTGTATTCATGTATGAGTTCGTTCCGGAATTCGCGATGCAATTCGAGGGCGTACGAAACGCCTATCCTATGTTCCGTGTTGCATTCAACATGGTGGTAATCCTCTTGTATCGGCTCGTGCTCGGCAGCTTGCTCTCGCGCAGCTTCTCTCTCGTAGAGGGATTTTTTTGGGCAGTTTGCATGATGGTGGCTTTGGCAAGTGGCGCTTCGTCAGTCGAATCGGTTGCACTATGGCGCGAGTTTCTCTTTACCAGGTTGTTGGCGATCTGGGTAATAGGGTACGGCATCTGCTGCTTGGCGGCAGAGTATCGGCGCATGAGCCGATGGCGATGGGTTCTCTCGCTCTTACTTGTGCTCATATATGCCTTGGCGGAAGCGGCAACGTATTTGGCCTTTGGACAGGAGGGCGGCGCGCGCTCTGCCTCTCCTCGTAGGGTTTCCGTTGAGATTATGGCGCTTTGCTTCACCGTGGCTGCGTATGTCTTTCTTGCACATCATCGGCGGATACGTAATGTGCGGTTGGCGGAATCCCTTGTGCCCTGGATCGCTCGCGAATACGGGCTGACCAAGCGCGAGGAAGTACTGTTATCGCTCCTTGAAAAGGGCGTATCGAACAAGGAGATTGCTGAGCAAGAATGCATTTCCGTCAACACGGTGAAAACCCACATATCGAATATTTACGCCAAGCTTGGTGTGAGTAGCCGAGACGAGCTTGCGCAAAAACTTAGAAAGGAACTGCGCGGCCGCAAGAGGGCCGGGCTCTGAGAGGCTGGGGGTCGGTGCGGCTATGCGGCCGCCCCCTACGGGATCAGCCGTCTACGTATTCTTGGGCGTCGGGCGCGGCGGTTCCTTGGAACGGAGGCGCAAGGTGTTGACAACGGCGCACAGTGCGAAGAAACCAGTTCAATATCAATCCGTCTAGGCGTTAGGACTAGTTAGGATTAGTTAGGATTAGCTAGGATTAGCCAGGGTAAGGTGTGCGGTGAGCTAATGTAATCTGAAAATAATCCTGGTTATTTCTTCTCAAAACTACGGGTGCGCCCCATGCTGTGTGGCGCAAGGGAGCGTCTCGCTCATTTCGGGGCGCTTCATGGAGTGCGGTCCGCAAGGGGCGGTCCGGCCAACGAATTCTGAAGGAGATTTCAATGGTCAAAGATTACATCGACACCAACGACTTCACAAAAGAAGAGCTGCTCGGCATGGTAGATCTGGCCATCGCCATGAAGGGGCTCATCAAGGAGGGCGGCGAGTACCCGCACCTGCTGAAGGACAAGACCCTCGGCATGATTTTCCAGCAGGTGTCCACCCGTACCCGCATCTCCTTCGAGACGGCCATGACCGACCTCGGCGGTCACGCCGAGTTCTTCGGCCCCGGCTCCATCCAGCTGGGTGGCCATGAGTCCATCGAGGACTCCGGCCGCGTTATGGGAAGCCTCGTCGACATCCTCATGGCCCGCGTCGATCGTCATAAGGATGTAGTGAGCTTGGCGAAGTACTCCGCGGCCCCCGTCATCAACGGCATGAGCGAGTACAACCATCCCACCCAGGAGCTCGGCGACCTCATGACCATGATCGAGAACCTCCCCGAGGGCAAGAAGATCGAGGACTGCAAGTTTGCCTGGATCGGCGATGCCACCCAGACCTGCGCGTCGCTCATGTTCATCTGCACGAAGATGGGCATGGACTTCGTGCAGTTCGGACCGAAGGGGCATCAGATTCCCGACGGCTGCCTGCATATTGGCACCGATGAGGAGCGCGCCGAGTTCGGCAAGCATCTCATGGCTATCGGCGAGGAGAACTGCAAGGTCTCCGGCGGCACCATCACCATTTCCGACGACATTTCCTGCATCGAGGGCGCCGACTTCGTGTACACCGATGTGTGGTACGGCCTCTACGACAGTGAAGTCTCCAGCTCCAGCTACATGGATGTGTTCTATCCGAAGTACCAGGTGACCTGGGATATGATGAACGTTGCCGGTCCGAACAGCATGTTCATGCACTGCCTGCCCGCAAACCGTGGCGAGGAAGTCGTCGACGAGGTCATGGACGATCCCGAGCGCTCCCTGTGCTGGGTCGAGGCCGAGAACCGCAAGCACTCCATTCGCGCCATCCTGGCCACTCTGTGCCCCCAGAGCGAGCCCGACGAGGAGAAGGCTGCGGCATACCGCGCCACCATCAATGAGCGCATGGCCGCTTTCGGTAAGCACGGTCTGTAAGACGTACCAGGTCGGGCGAGCTACGGCTCGCCCGCCTTCGCAGGAGATGGGCGACCTCATGGCCATCGGCGAGGAGAACTGCAAAGTCTCCGACGACAACCGAGTGCATCAAGGGCGCCGACTTCATCTACACCGACGTGTGGTATGGCCTGTACGATGCTTTCTGATGGGCGGCAGCAGATGCTTGTCTATTGCTGCCCATCATCTGCGCCACTGCGCGTAAGCACTGGCGCCCTGTCTGAAAACGACTGAGCAAAGGATTAAATATGAGTGACGGAAAGAAAAAGCTTTCCTTCCTGACGGTCATTTCGACCATCATCTGCGTCGTCTTCGTTTGCGAGGCCG
>SFFY01000081.1 GCA_004556745.1 Bacteroidales bacterium
CAGCGGTGCCAGCTGACAGTCGAACACGCGCGGCGACGCGCCGCCGTCCTCCTCCTGCATCCAGCCCTTCACCGCCCCGCGCAGCCACGTGCGGAACACATTGACCCACAGCGCGTCGTCCGACACCCGCGCCGCCAGTTCCCCGATGCGGTCAATGCCGTCCCATGCGGGCAGCCCAGTGAGATACCCGCGCAGCGGATTGAACGAAGGCACCTCGTCCGAGAAGAGATAACTGTCGATTTTGCTTCTGAAGCAGAGCGGGAACACCTCCTGCACGCGGTTCACCATAGAGTTGTGCATCCGTTCGGTGAGCGGCTCAAACGCCTCATTGCCCCTGTCTACGGGCTTTGCCTCAAGATTGTTGCTCAGCGCGTTGTGGCGCACGTCCCAATGCTCGGAGATAATAGCATGAATATCCCCCAGCGTCGGCACGCCCGTCGTCGCCTCTCGCTTAACGGCGACCGCCCGCTTTTCATCAGCAGCCCGCTTCTTAACAACAACCCGTTTTTCAGCTACAGCACGCTTCACTGCAACGGTCTGGCTATCAGCACCACCCCGTTTCTCAACAACAGCCCGTCTGCGCACTCGTCTTCTTTCGGCAGCCTCATATCCGCCAAGTTTTCTCATCAGCTTCCGCCCGCAATACCGTGCATAGGCTCCTCCAAGTTCCGCCAATGCGGAAAGAATTAGAAATTTCATAAGTATAGTTTTTTATATAATTTGAATTGGTTTGACTGGTGGGTGAATTGGATAAAAACCAGAAAAAAACCGTGGCAATGAAATACGCATCATAGCAACATCAATGTCATCAAGGTCTCACGTGTTTTTAATGGTTTTTT
Source organism: Bacteroidales bacterium (assembly GCA_004556745.1). Taxonomy (GTDB): domain Bacteria; phylum Bacteroidota; class Bacteroidia; order Bacteroidales; family Bacteroidaceae; genus Alloprevotella. The sequence goes on from SFFY01000081.1 coordinate 840, forward strand.
CCTTGCGGCGTTTGAAGCGGGCGGGCACCGACCGCAGCCGCAGGGATTAAGGGCGAGCGTGAGCCGTTTAGGCTCACAAGCTCGGCATTAAGACCGGCGGCGTGCCCTTGGGCTTCAAACGAAGCAAGCGGTTTTTGCAGGTTTTTATCTAAGGCCATTTGAATAGTAATTCGCTTGCAAAGTTATCCCCCCGCCCACCCCATTTCCAACAGAAAAACCCAAAAACAACTCCCGTTTTTTTCTCCTTGAAAGTTGTTCTTTTAAGCAAGAAAGTCGTTTTTTTCTCCTTGATTTTCATCGCCCCTCGCCCGTGGTTCGACCGCCCCGCGCCCAAGACGCGTTCGCCCCACGGGCGTGACGCGACCGCCCCGCGCCCGTGAACCGATGACCGAATGCGCAGATAAGCACAATTCCCCGCCTTAGAGAAACGATTCCCTGCGGGAGCGTGACAGAACGTGTAGATTAAGCCGATTACACCCATGCCCATCATAGAATACGACCTCCGCGAGCAGCCCCACGCCTCCGGCGAGAAGGCAGCTGGCTATTACCCCGTTGCCGTGAGCCACAACAAGGCGGACGAGCGCAAGCTGCACGCCGACATTTCCCATGCCACAACCCTGACCCCGTCCGACCTCGCCGCCGCCCTCCGCGCCGTTGCCGAGTTCGTGGCGCGCCATCTGTCGCAGGGCGACCGCGTGGAACTGCCCGGCATCGGGACGTTCAGCCTGCGCCTCGGCGCGGACGGTCCGATAGAGTACCGCGACGACAAGCAACTCGCTCGCCGCCTGCAGATACGCGGCATCCGCTTCTCTCCCAAACAAGAATTACTGGCTGCCGTGCGCGAAGAAGCCCGTTTCCGCCGCTCCGGCAATCCGAGCCCCGCCGCCATCGAACTGTCCGATGCGGACGTAGCCTCGCGCCTTGCCTCCCGCCTGTCAGCATCAAAAGAGCGACTGCTCACCCGCGCCGACATCCAGTCCGCCCTCGGCTATTCCAAAACCCGCACCCTGCGCAGCATACCCGGTTGGGTGGAGCGCGGCCTGCTCGAAAAGCTCGGCACGCCCCATTCCCCCTACTACCGTCTCAACACCGTAAACGACGACGCAGAATAACAGCCCAACCCGTCACCCGTGTCGCCCCAACCCGTCACCAGTGCTGGGTCCATCGCCCCAACCCGTAACAAATAACCATTTGCAAATCAGTTCATAACCCCCTCCCGTGACGGGTATGTATAGTTTTTAGGGGTAAAATTTTGCGTAAGGGCGGCCTCAATCCTCAAAAAAACAAACGCTTTAATTGACTTAGGTGTTAAGTGCTGAGTAGGGGCGTTTTGCAAAACGCCCGCCATATTTAAGATGAGGCAGTACAGGGTGACGAGATAGTAATCTCAGAGTATGCAGCCCACGGATAGACCCATCCGAGGACGAGTGCCTGGAAGGCACTACAGAGCGAAGCGATGGTAACCGGGTACGCAGTGCCCGGCAAGTCGTGACAGAGCCGATGTGCCTGGAAGGCACTACGCCGCAGGACATGAGTCCAATAACCTTTTCATTGCATTAGTGAGATTCGTGCGACCGAGCAGGTCGCCATTTTCCCCCATTGAAAACGCTTCGTGTAGATTCGTGAGATTCGTGGGCAAAAAAATCCATAGATTTCGTGGCCATTTAGTTGCGTAGCCCAGACAACTGCAAGTTGTCCCAAGTCATTCCCCTTTTCCAACGTATAACCAACCCCCAACCAACATGCAAGCATTCAAAGACTTAAAGATAGCCGTGGCAGGCACAGGCTACGTGGGCCTGAGCATCGCCACACTATTGGCCCAGCACCACGAGGTGACCGCCGTAGACGTGATACCCGAAAAGGTAGACAAAATCAACCGCCGTATCTCCCCCATACAGGACGAGTACATCGAGAAATACTTCGCCGAAAAAGAATTGCGCCTCACCGCCACCCTCGACGGCCGCGCCGCCTACCGCGACGCCGACTTCGTGGTCATCGCCGCCCCCACCAACTACGACCCCGTCAAGAACTTCTTCGACACCCACCACATAGAAGACGTCATCGACCTCGTCCTGGAAGTCAATCCCGATGCCGTGATGGTCATCAAGAGCACCATCCCCGTGGGCTACACCCGCAGCCTGTATAAGAAATACGCCCTGCAGTTCCTGCTCAAGCCCGAGCTCAAAGACAAGCGCTTCAACCTCCTCTTCTCCCCCGAGTTCCTGAGAGAGAGCAAAGCCCTCTACGACAACCTCTATCCCAGCCGCATCATCGTGGGCTACCCCAAGATGATAGAAGGCTCCGAGTTCGACGAAGAGAACGCCGCCATCAAGGCCATCGGCAACCCCGAGGCAGAGGCGTACGCCGAGACCTTCGCCCGCCTCCTCCAAGAAGGCGCCATCAAAGACGACATCTCCTCCCTCTTCATGGGCATGAAAGAGGCCGAGGCCGTGAAGCTCTTCGCCAACACCTACCTAGCCCTGCGCGTGAGCTATTTCAACGAGCTCGACACCTACGCCGAAGTCAAGGGCCTCGACAGCCGCGCCATCATCGAGGGCGTCGGCCTCGACCCGCGCATCGGCACGCACTACAACAACCCCTCCTTCGGCTATGGCGGCTATTGCCTGCCCAAGGACACCAAGCAGCTCCTGGCCAACTACGCCGACGTGCCCCAGAACATGATGTCCGCCATCGTAGAGAGCAACCGCACGCGCAAGGACTACATCGCCGACGCCGTGCTGCGCAAGGCAGGCTGGTACGACTATACGAGCAACAACCAATACGGCCAAGAGGCGGGCAAATGCGTCATCGGCGTGTACCGCCTGACGATGAAGAGCAACTCCGACAACTTCCGCCAGTCGGCCATCCAGGGCATCATGAAGCGCGTGAAGGCCAAGGGTGCGGAGGTCATCATCTACGAACCCACCCTCGACGACGGCGCCACCTTCTTCGGCAGCCGCGTGGTGAACGACCTCGCAGCCTTCAAGGCCCAGAGCCGCGCCATCATCGCCAACCGCTTCGACGAAAGCCTCAAAGACGTGGAGGAGAAAGTATATACGAGAGATTTGTTCAGGAGGGATTAGCTAAAGTAAACCGCCACATGCTTATCCAAATTATAACATACATCCTTTTGCCTATAGTTGTGGCCTACATCACTACTGTATTGGCCAAGCGAAGGGAAGTTAGATTGGAGGCACAAGGTCAGTTACTCGAACACCGAATCCAAGCATATGCAGATGTCTATCGCTTCATGCGTAAGAATCTCAAACGCATTGCAGTGCCATTGGTTGAAGAAAAGTTATATGCAGAATGTCTCCAAGGTTCAGATTACAAAATCGGTCATCAAGGTTTCGAATATGCTTCCTATCTATGTAGTATAGAAAAAATTGAAAACTATTCGGACGAGTTGAAAAATTTGCTGCTTACCAATGATCTCTATCTTGAGCCAAATCTTCGTAGCGAATTATATAATCTTCAGCTTTGGGTAGACAGGCTCTTTCATCTGCTTCATGCTTTCAAGGCAACAGAAGAAGACCCTTGTTGGGGATTCGACTCTTTTCTTCAACGTGATAATATCAGTTGTGCTTGTTCGCTTCTCGGTATTGCATTGCAGAATGATGTTGATGTGTTTACCCGAAACATTGAACCTCTCCTTGAAAATAAACTTCGCCACCCGAAACTTCGCAGGTGGAAATTAAATACACATAAACAAGAAGGCAACAACCATAGTTTTGCACAATCACAATTGGTAAAAAAATCACCAGATTTGATAGTGCGACTCAATTATCTCCACTATTCCAGCAAATACACACCCAACCAGTTTGATGAATTACCTGAGGATAGACAACATGAACATCTAGATGAATTCTTCAAAGTCTTCCGAAAAAACTTAAATGATGGATATTAGCATTGACATACCAGAGTATATAGGTAAAGGCATTATAGAACTCCTAATCCTCACAGTCGGAGGCCTCCTTGTAGGTTGGATTACCCATACCTACTTTGCTCGTAAAGCAGCTATTGCGGAAGTTGAAGGAGAGGTGATGAAGAAACGGCTCGCCATCTATGAGGAACTCTATAAGCGTCTCAATTCCCTCCTTGCGCAAGAGATTTTGCCATCTAGTTATACTGATAAGGCCATTAGCTTACTAAGGGAATCCGGTTTTGAGCGTGTAGAACAAGCTTCATTACCCACTTTGACAATGCTACATTCGGCAAAGAGTTTCACAGATGCTTATATGGAGCTTGATACTTTCATCAGCAATAATCGACTATATTACGAAACGGAAGTTGATAAAACGCTGCTTCTATTCACTAACTATTTTGCTATCTATC
>SFFY01000039.1 GCA_004556745.1 Bacteroidales bacterium
TTCAGTTGTCTTTCAGCATGCGAGGCGGGCGTATAAAATACGCCCCGTTGTCTATGTTGTCGTCATATTAAGCGCAAATTGTCAGACTCGGAGTTGTCTCTTGTTGTCTAAGTTGTCGTAAAAATAAAATCGTTAGTATGTTCAAATCTGCATTTCGTCGTAGCCATCGCTTTCGGGCTGCGGCAGTTCGGGGAGGGTGCGCAGATAATTGATAAAGGCATCGGTGGTGGTGGGCATTTCCACTTTCAGTTCTGCCTCTTCGGGGAAGAAAGCGGGGTCGTAGTTGTCGCCGCCGTGCGTCATATAGTCGTCTGCCACAAGAATATAGGTCTTATCGTCCTTCATCTCGATTTCCTTGCCCGAAGGCGACACGTAAACCAGGGCGTCCAACTGCATATCGCCATCGAAGCCGATGTTCAAAGACGAGGTCTGTATCCAACCGAACTTTTCATTGTGCACTCCGCAGTCGATGAGTTTGCGGATTTGCGCCCCCGTGAGGCGGTAGGCTTTCAGACTGTTGGCAAAAGGCAGGGCATCGCCGACATCGAGCACGGTGACATCACCCTCCGAAAAGCCGCAGCGAATGCTGCCGAAATGGCTCACGCCAATCACCGGCTCTTTCTCTGAAACGCCTGTCGCGCGGCGGTAAGCCTCGGCATAGGAACGGCAAACGAGCTGCCCCATCTCCGTTTGGCGGAGTTTGTCGTCGCGGCTATGCTGCAACGAAACGGGAGCCTTTGTCAAGACTTCTTTTAACGCCGCCCCACCCTTGGTTTTCGTGTGCTGCAACACAGAATCTATCTTTTGCTGGAAACGCTGCTGCTTCGCGCCGAGACGAATGTCGGGATTGACGGCACAGACCTCAGGCGTGATGCTCGCAATCTTCATGTCGGTAGTATCTACCACGAATTTCATCACCCCGACGCTGCGGCCGTAGCAGGCGGCTTGCAGGACGGGATATTGCAGATCATTGATGCGGCCGCAAATAGTTTCGTGCGTGTGCGACGTAATCCAAGCCTGCACGGTAGGCTCTGCCACCGCCTGCAAGTGCGGCACGTCGGCATCAACCCACACGGGGCGGGCGTTGCCCTCATCGTCGGTCTGCATCTCCGTGCCTATGTGCGTGAGTAACACGCGGAGGTCGGCCGCTGCTGCTGGCGCATAGCCTGGCGTCTGCTTCAAACTGTCGAGCACGAGGTCATAGCGGCCGTCGAAACTAAGGCCTTTGAGTTTGGAAACGCTGGCTTGGCGCGGCGTGGACGAGGTGAGCAGGCCGATAAAGGCCACCTTGACGCTCTTGCCCCCGCCGACGGGAATTTCCCTAACGGAGAACGGCGCGGCAAACGGCGCAGGCTGTCCGGCAGCATCGCGCACATTGGCACAAACATATTCGAGTTGCCAATCTTTCGGGCAGAACGGCTGCGAACGCCACTTGTCGGCAAGCGCCGCCTGCCCTTCGTCGAACTCGTGATTGCCGACGGCAGAAAGCGTGATGCCGAGGTTTTGGAAAAATTCGGGAATGAGTTGCCCACGCGTTGCCTGATGGAAATAACTGCCACCGAAGTTGTCGCCGGCGGAGACCACGATGCTGTGCGGATAGACGGCTTTGAGCGAGTCGATGGTCTGCCAAAGTGCCGCCGCTCCGGGCATCTGCTTGAAATCGTTGCGCACGAAGCAACTATGGAAATCGTTAATTGAAATCACCGCCACCGTGACGCGGTCGGTCTCGCCTGCACGGGCGGCAAAGCCCGTAACGAGGGCGAGCAAAAGCAAAATATATTTTTTCATAGCCAAAGAAGATTATGAGCGATTTTAGTAAACAAGTAAACGAGGATATTTTCGTGCAAGCGAGAGCAGAGCCGAACTTGTTCGGGCTATGCCGAGTGCAGCCGAAAATCTCAAAGAAAACAAGTTAACAAGACAGAAATGTCGTGCAAGCGAGCGCAATTAAGTTTACTTAAATTGCCGAGCGCAGCCGAGATTATGTAAATGTCTTGCTAATTTATATTTTACATGAGAAACTTGTCTCGTCTACTCGTTTACTTGTAAACTCGTCTACTAATAAACGAACGTACAATACGTTTTATGATCGGCTGACTTGCAAGCCCTTGTCCGAAATGCTCATTTCCACGAAGCGGGCAGCAGGCATGATGGGGCTTTCAGAAAGCATGGCGCGAATGCGGCGGGCCGCCTCGGCATCTTTCGCCACCATATAGAGGAAGCCACCGCCGCCGGCGCCGGGCAGTTTGTAGCCGAGGCAATAATCGTGCACCTTGCGGCAAAGTGCCTCAACGGCAGGCGGATTGGTGCCGGCATCAAGCCGCTTGTTCTGCTCCCAAGTCGCGGCGAGCAGGCGGCCGTAGGCTTCGATGTCGCCCTGCTGAATGGTGCGGAACATCTCCAAAGCGTGCTGCTTCATGTCGTCGAGCAGGGCAAGGTGTTCCGTGTTGTTGAGGAACATGCCGCGCACGATTTCTGCAAGGATATTCTTGGCCGTGCGCGTGATGCCGGTGTAGTAAAGCAGATGGCAGGGCGCAGTTTCGGGCGCGGTAAAAAGCGATGAGGGCAACCAGCGCGCCGTAGCGTTTTGGTCGAAACCGGGATTGGTCTGCAAGAGTTTGATGCCGGGCAGCACGCCGCCGTATTGGTCCTGCCAGCCGCCGCCCGTGGTGAGCAATTGCTCGAGGACGAGCGTGCGGTTGCATATCTCATTTTTATCCCAATGCAAGCCGCAGAAGTCCGACACAGCACCCAAGACCGTGGCGGCCAAGATGCTGCTCGTGCCCAAACCCGACCCTGCGGGAATGGCGGCGAGGAGGGTAATCTCTATGCCGCAGCCGAAGTCCTCGAGTTGTTCGCGCAGCGTGCGATAGGGCGTGTCGCAGAAGCCCGGCAGGAAACCGGCGAGCGTGAGCGCGGCTTTGGGAATGGAGAACGGCGAACCCACCTTATTATATTGTTTCAATTCCTCGAAAGTCTCGATGCGCTCCATTGCCCCGAGGTCGATAGAGCGGCAGATGATAACCGGCTCGGCGGAGGGCTTGACATAGACCTGCAAAGGCGGCTGCCCGTTGAGTTCGATGGCAAGGTTGACCACATTGCCGCCGCTCACGAGGCTGTAAGGCGGCGTGTCGGTCCAGCCGCCCGCCACGTCGATGCGCACGGAACTGCGTGCCCATACGATTTGGTCGGAATAGGTGGTGTGAACGGGGTGGCTCTTGCGGCGCAAGGCATTGGCAGTCAGTCCCTCGCGCAGGAGGCGGAACGCCTCATCGCCTGCGGCGTCTTCCCCTTCCTTTCCTGCAAGACGCAAGGCCTCTGAACGGAACATGGCATCGTGGATGCGCGTCATGAGCGGCGCATCTTGGGGCAAAGCCTCGGGCAGAGGCAAGGCTGCATCGGCAAATTTATGGGCCGCGTCCTTCAAATTCACTTGATAGAAAACGCTGCGCCGCCAGTTCTGGGCGAGTGCCGGGAGATTGTCGTTCTGAAACTGCTCGCGCTGCGCAAAGAGGCGGTGCAGATTGGCTTTCGCCGAAATATCGTCGGCAGAATAGCGCGGCAGGCTGCGCCAAAGGGCGGTGACAGCAGCCTCGGGGGTGTCGGCAATGAACCATTGCAACAGACGCTCCATATCGGGCAAAGAAGCCGTGGCGGGGAATAGCGGCGCGGCTTGCAGGTCCGCGGCATCGCCGAGGTCGGCCATAGAGATGCCGCGCTTAGCGAGCCAAGACGTGACGGGCTGACCGAGATAAAGCGTTTCGGGCACGTCGAGCCTGCCTCGGAAGGCATCGGTGTAGCCATAAGGGCGCAGCACGAAGTTGGCCGCGCCGACCGGCTCGATGTCAATGCAAACGCCGTCGGGCACAGAGAGTTGCCAATTATTCTCGGGAATGCCCGTGAAAATATGATGCTTCCCGTACTGCCACGTTTCGGGGATAAAGGAGTTTTCAATCCATACGAAACTGTTGCAGGCTCCGGGACGCTGGGCGATGACGGCGTTCTGCGTGAACACAGAGGGCTGCTTCTTGACGCCCTTCTGAATGATAAACCGCTGGTCCTTGACTAAATTCTGTATTTCGAGGGAGGAAGAGAGCAGTTCGGGCGAAGTGCCGAAATGGTAGAACTCGCCTCCGGGCAACGGCAGCACGGCTACTTTCAAGTCGGCCAGTTCGGGGTCGTCGAACGTGGGGTGCAGACCGAGCGCACCGCCGAAATCGGTGTAAAGGTCATAGTAGTTGATGCCCTCCACGCCCTTTTGCGCCAGCAGCCCGTCGGCAGTTTCGCCGCACTTGCGCATCAGGAGATGCACGGCGCGGTCGGAAAGCAGCCATACGCCGATGTCCATCATGGCATAGTGGGTCTGCATGAGCCGTGCCTGCTCTTCGGGCGAAGGCTTTTGCAGCACGAAGTCGAGCACATCAGGGTTTTCGCGGCTCATCATAAATACGCCATGATGCGAAGCCTGCTCCACGTCGGCCCAAAGTCCGTAGCACACCACGTCGGCATCGGGTATTTCCTGCAAAGGCTCGGTGGCACGCAGGTACACATCGCCGCTTGCAATGAGGGTGCGCAGCCCGGCAGGGGCTTTCTCTAAGATGCGCTCGTAGAGCGGCATTTGGAGGTCGAGCAGCGTCTGGCTAATCTTCTGTCCCCGCGCCCAACGGAACACGGGCACTGGCGTGAGCACCTTGCCGCTTGAGGCGTACGCCGGCAAACGGCGGCTCTGACCGCCGGCGTGGAGCAGCACGCGCTTTTCCTTAGCGAGCCATTCCTTGAACGAGGCTTCGGGGGCATCGTCGCGCCGTGCCGCCTCGAGCAGCCACGCCGTACCGCCGCCGGAGCCGAGTTTGTGACCTACGGGGTCGGAAGTACAAAAATATTCGTCATGGGAAAGGCGCGTAACGTCGTGGAAACTATTAACGACGTTGGGCGGAAGGGAAAGTAACTTTTTCATAAATCAGACTAACGGAAGGTCACACATTTATTATATATATAGTTGCAGGCGGTGTAGACCACCATGCCGCAGACGTAGGCAATCGGTTCGCCGACGAGCGGCAGAAGGAAATGGAAGCACAGCCATTGCAACGACCAGCACACCGCCGCGCCGATGAGGAAACGCAGCGCCTCGGCGTGCCAATGCGGATTTTTTGAAGAAAATACCCACAACTTGCCGAGCACAAAACTCGAACAGATGCCGAGGGCATAGCTGACGGCGTTGGCCACGTCGACCTGCACGTCTGCCCAGCGCATCAAGGCAAAGGAGACGCAGGTGAGCAGGGTATTGAACACGCCCGCCGCGCCGAAGCGCACGAGGCGGCGCAGTTCCGCGCCGGTTAGCCAGCCGCGCAAGCGAGAGAGCATCATTGATCCTTATTTTCTACGTAACCCTGATACTTTTCAGGCAAGCCTGCCATAATCGTATCGTACGACTGTTCCATAGCGTGCTTCACGTTTTCCTCGCCCTGCCCTATCGGGAATATGGGCTTGTGGATAATAAGGCGCATCTTGTGGCGATGCACAAAGTTGAAACCCGCCATACGCGTAAGCACGTCGAAAGAGCCGTCGATGGTGAGTGGCACCACGGGCAGACCGATTTCGTCGGCCAATTGGAACGCGCCTTTCTTGAAGCGCCCCATGTGGCCCGTAAAGGTGCGCGAGCCTTCGGGGAAGACCACGAGCGACGTGCCGTGGCGTAAGGTATTGCGGGCATTCTCGATGGTCTGCTTAATCTTCTTCGGGCCCGATTTGTCCACAAAAATATGGCGTGCCTTCTCGCAGGCATAACCCACGAGCGGCATCTTGCGCAGGGATTTCTTCATCATCCACTTAAAGTTGCGCCCGAGATAACCATATATCAAGAAGATGTCCATCGGACCTTGGTGGTTGGCCACAAACACATAGCTCTGCTTATGGTCGATGTTTTCCCTCCCCTCCACCTTGACGGGCAGCAACAGGACGTTGCAGATGAATTGCGACCAAATCTTGCCGGGATAATAGCCCCAAAAGTGCGCGCTGCCGAGGAGACTGCCGACAATCGTGACGAGGGCTGTGAGCACGGTGGCGACGAACGCCAAGGGCAAAGCGATGAAAAGCTGATAGATTTTATAAAGGAAGTTCATAAAGACGATATGTTTCTAAAAAAATACTTGCGCAGCTGTTCCTGCGCCATTCCGCGGCGGGCGGCGTAATCGGCAAGCTGACTGCCGTCGATTTGCCCCACGCTGAAATATTCGGCAGCGGGGTGCGAGAGCATCAGTCCCGCCACGGAGGCGTGGGGCTGCATCATGCCGTTTTCGGTGAGCCGCACGCCTATCTGCGAGAAGGGCAGAAGGCGGTCGATGAGGAAAATGATGCTTTGGTCGGGCAAGGAGGGGTAGCCCACGGCGGGACGAATGCCGCGATATTTGGCGGCAAAGAGATCGGGCATGGCCAACCGCTCCTCGGGAACATAAGCCCAATAGATGCGGCGCACGTCCTCGTGCAGTTTCTCGGCAGTCGCCTCGGCAAGGCGGTCTTTGAGCGTCTGGCAAAGCATTTGCCCATATTTTTCTTCATCCTCCGCCTCGGCAGCGGCATCAGCCTCGCAAAAGGAAGCGGCAAAAAGGCCGAGCACGTTCTCGGGCGGCAGGTTTCGCACATCGGAGGAAGCGGCTGGCTGCACGGGACTGATGTAATCGGCCAACGAAAGGCAGCAACCATTCGCGCCGGGCACCTGCTGGCGCAGCATGGGCAGCCGCACTGGGCCGGCGTTTTGCGAAACGCCGCTCCCACATTCGTCGCACCGAACCCAAATATCATTGCCCTCGCTCCAAGCAGGCAGCAACGCAAACGCGGCGGCGCACTGCCGGTCGCGCCACGCGCCGAGCAGACAGCGGGCCTCGTCCATGAGTCTCTGCGCCTCGGCAGCCCGGCCGCGCTCTTCGGAAGAAAAGCCGCCCAACCACGCCGCACGGCAGGCAGGGCAATCGTGCACGCCCGCCGCAGTGGCGAAACGCGCAGGTATGCCCCATGCGAAAAAGAAGTAGTTCCAATCTATGTAGGGCACTAAATCTTCTACCTTATAGCCGAGCGCCTCGAGCATCTTTATTTATCGGCAAAAGGAAACGGGCTGACCGTGATAGCGCTCATCGGTGATATGCCCTCTGTTGTAGATGGGGAAGCCGTTGCAGAAGGTGCGTTCCACGCGCCAATGATATGTATGCCCTTCCACGGGGCTCCAGTTACATAGGCTCTGAATGCGGCTGGGCGTTACGGTCCACGGCGTACGGGGACGCACGATGACGATGTCGGCCTTATAGCCCTCGCGCAAGAAGCCTCGGTTTTCAATTCTGAAAATACGCGCCGGCGCGTGGCACATCAATTCTACCATGCGCTCAATGCTCACCACGCCTTCATCTACAAGTTCAAGCATCGACACGAGCGAGTACTGCACCATCGGCATGCCCGAAGCAGCCTTGACGCAACCGCCCACCTTGTCGCGCAGGCGGTGCGGAGCATGGTCGGTGGCCACTGTGGTAATGCGCCCGTCGGCAAGCGCCCTGCGCAGGGCGGCGCGGTCGGCCTCCGTCTTAATGGCGGGATTGCACTTGATGCGCGTGCCGAGGCGGGCATAGTCCTTGTCGGTAAACAGCAGGTGCGCCACGCACGCCTCGGCCGTGATAAGCGGATTGCCCGCCTCAAATAACTCCAATTCGCGCTCCGTGGAAAGATGCGCTACGTGCAGGCGGCTGCCGTATTCCTTGGCGAGGCTCACGGCAAGCGCCGTGGATTTGTAGCAAGCCTCGGCGGAACGGATTTCGGGGTGGTGGCACACGTCGGGGTCTGCGCCATAGGCGGCTTGGCAGGCTTTGAGATTTGCCTCTATCGTGGGCGTGTCTTCGCAGTGCGCCACGATGGGCAGCCGCGCGTGCTCGAAGACGGCGCGGAGCGTGCGCTCATTGTCTACGAGCATATTGCCGGTAGACGAGCCCATAAAGAGTTTGATGCCGCACACCTTGCGCGGATTGAGGCGTTCCAACTCGTAGGCGTTGCCGCCCGTTGCGCCGAAGAAGAGACCGAAATTCACGAGGCTCTTATGCTTTGCCGTTTCCCACTTCTCGTTGAACGCCTGCATCGTGGTGGTCTGCGGCACGGTGTTGGGCATATCGAACACCGTGGTCACGCCGCCCGCCGCAGCGGCCTTGCTCTCCGAGAAAAAATCAGCCTTTGCCGTCAGACCCGGGTCGCGGAAATGCACGTGCGTGTCTATGACACCGGGCAGGACGTATGCGCCCTCGGCATCGATTATCTCGTTGACAGGACTGGACGGCTCGCCGTCGCGACCCTCGATGATTTCGTCTATTCGCTCGTCGTCAATGACTATGGAACCGACAAAGCGGCGCATCTCATTGACGATCGTGGCGTTCTTGATTTGTATTCTGAAATGCATGGATTGTTTTATTGGTGCAATAGATAATAAATAGATTTATGCCCTTTTGGCGGGTTTAATTTTCCCCGTAAGGGCTGCCCAGCGCAGGCGCACCACGCCAAACAAGGCTTCGCCGAAGATGCCGCCGCTCATCTTGCTCGTGCCCAACTGGCGGTTGACGAAGATAACGGGCACTTCCTTGATCTTAAAGCCAAGTTTGTAGGCCGTGAATTTCATTTCAATCTGGAAAGCATAGCCTTTGAAGCGAATGGCATCGAGGTCGATGGTTTCGAGCACGCGGCGGCGGTAGCACTTGAAGCCAGCCGTGGTGTCGTGGATAGGCACGCCCGTCACGAGGCGCACATACTTGGAGGCGTAGTAACTCATCAACACGCGCCCCATAGGCCAGTTCACCACATTCACGCCGCTCACGTAGCGCGACCCTATGGCCACGTCATAGCCTTCCACGGCGCAAGCCTCGTAAAGGCGGGTGAGATCTTTGGGGTCGTGGCTGAAATCGGCGTCCATCTCAAACACGTAATCGTAGCCTTCGGCCAAAGCCCACTTGAACCCGGCGATATACGCCGTGCCCAATCCAAGTTTTCCCTTGCGCTCCACGAGGTGCAGCCTTTCGGCAAACTCCGTGGCCTGCAAGTTTTTCACAATTTGCGCCGTGCCGTCGGGCGAGCCGTCGTCGATAATCAGAATGTCAAACCCGTGGGGCAACTCCATCACGGCGCGGATAATCGCCTCCACGTTTTCCTTCTCGTTATAGGTGGGGATAATGACAATGCTGTCGCTTCTGTTCATGGCTGTACAAAAATATAATTATCTTACTACAAAAGTAGGAATTTCGTGCGAGATACTCCCAACGAAATTCCTACTTTCATACTATTTACTACTAAATACGCCGCAATTAAGGCAAATTTGCTTCAAGTAAGTCGGCCGCAAGCTGCAAATCCTCTTCTTTCAATCCATGCGAAAGTAAGAAACTGCGGTCGGCACGGAACAAGGCGGCAGGCGGCGTGCCCGCTTCCGACAGTTGCAAGGCACGGCGATACAGGGGCAAGGCCTCAGGCAACGAGCGGGTGAGCCAGGCAAGGTGCGCGGCGTTTTGGCAATCGGCGGCAGTGGGCTGACGATCCAAGAGCCAATTGTAAAGCCGCTCGGCATCTTCATATTTCTCCATCAAAAGGCTGCTCCACGCCAAAGCGCGGCGGGTGCGGGGCTGCTCGGGCTTAAGATAATCTGCCTTAAAAAGCCGTTGCCGAGCCTCCTCAGGCATGGCGGCAAGGAGATAGCATTCGGCGGCACGCACAAGGGGCGTGGTGTCGGTCTCTTCCGTGATCTGCGCCACACGGTCATAAAGTTCGGCCGCTCCCACATAATCCGCCCTGCGGCTATGCAACTTCGCGAGTCGCGCCAGCACCCAAGAGTTATCGCCGCACAGCAGCAAAGCCTTATTGTAAACCTCCTCGGCATCGACCAGTTCACCCAATTGCTCGCGGCAATAGCCCAATTTTTGCAAAGCCTCTGCCTGGACCTGCGGCTCGATACCAGCGGCGTGGCTGAGGTAGTCACTATAAAGACGATAGGCATTGGCGAACGACTGCACGTGCATGGCAATATCGGCGGCAGCAATGAGAGCGGCGGGGCGCCCGAGCGCGGGTGCCAGCCACTGGTTGTCTGTCATCAGGAGGTGCTGCTGCAAGGGCGACGCGCCGTCGCGGCGATAAGGCGAAAGACTGAAGAAGCGGCGCAGGTCTTTCATGTAAACGCGCAATTCTTCCAAGAAACTGCGCGGCGGCGCATCGGCGGCATTGAAACGCGCGGCAATGTCATTTTCTTCGAGCATTTTCTTCAACTGTTCGCCCAAAGCCGCACCTGTCGCACCGCCCGTGAAGGAGGAAAAACTGTCGGCGATGAAGCAAAAGGCGAATTTGTCGGTCTCGCAAGCCATCGGCTGCGCCATGAAGGCTTGCACAAAACTGCTATTTGCGCTGCGGGCGGGAAAGTCGGGGTGCTCCGCCGTAAAGGGGCAGAACCAGTTGGCCACAACGTTGAAGAAAGGCATGCGCTGCATCAGTTGCTTGAATGTAGGGAGGAACACGTCTGCTCCCTGCTCGGCAAACTTCTGTATCTCCTGTATCTTGCGCCGCCAAGGAGCATCGGCCTCAACGTTCCATACCGCCGCGTCCTGACCTTCTGGGTCTAACTGCCGGGCTATTTCGTCAATATCTATATTATCGCCAGCCTTGGGCGTTCCCATATTCTTGGCCTGCCGCATCACTTCGGGCAGAATGTCCTCGCGCAGGCTTTTCTCTATATGCGGCGTGGCAAGGGTGAGTAGTGCCTGCTGCTGTATCTCGCACACGGCTGCGGCACATTCCTCGCGACTTAAAAGTTCTGTGAGCCGCGCCGCCGCGTCGGGATAATCGGCTATGCGGTTGCTATGCTGCAAGACCGCCAGCGTCACGCCCACGATGCAACGGGCGCGGAGCGGCGCGGAGGGCGACGAGCAACCATCAAGAAGCAAATGCAGTTTGCGCACGTCGAACATTGAAAGCAGGGCGAGGGTGAGCGCACCGGCAGCCATGAGCCGCGCGGAGTCACGCCCCGTCGGCGTTTCTTCCTTTAAGAGCGTTGGAGCTGTAAAGAAATTTTCAAGGGCGTCTTGCTCAGCTGCCGTGAGGCGGGGCGATGTCCACAGGGCATCGAAGCGGTCGCGGAGCGGCGCGGGCGCAGAGTAAAGCGGCATCAAGTCGCCGCGCCCCGGCAGGGCTTGCAATGTGCGGCGGGTGCGGGCATAAGCCGTGTCGGCATGGCGCACGCTGTCGGCGCGGGAAAGGTCATCGCACAGTTCTGCGGCGGTTCTCAAAAAGGAATGGTAAAGATTGTGGCGGTCGGGGTCGGCCACGCCGAGCGACATATAATTGAGCAGGGCGGAGTAAGCGTTGCTGAGTTCGGAAACTGCACGCCCCGTTTCCCAATCGCCCAAAGCGTTGGCGGCTTCGGCCAATGACGCCAAAGCGGAACTGAGGCGCGACTGCGCGAGTGCTTTCTGCGCATCGCTTATCAAATATGTTGAAGTCTTGGGTTCGGACACGATGTTAGTAAACGAGTAGGGGCGTTTCGCAAAACGCCCGTCAAATAAACGAGTAAACGGGTGACTACGCTCTATTTATGCGAAAGCGGACGGGGCAGGCGCATGGTATCGGCCATTTGCGGGTCAAGGCCGTAGTGGTTGATAAGAATATCGGCGCAGCAATTCAGACCGCGCTCATTGATAGAGTCCACCGCCATGTTATAGCCTTTGATAATCGTTTGCCATTTGCCGTCGGGCAATGCCTGCTTGCCCTTTCGTCGCAGCAGGCGGCTGTGGTGCACATCGCCGCCCGCAGTAGGGAGCAGCATATTGCCGCGTGCCGCAGCGGCGGCGGTATAAGGTTCTGTGAGCATGGCGGCGGCAAGCTGTCCCTGCGCGACCATGAGCATACGAATGTTGAGGTCGTTGATTTGCGGCAGATACACCTGCTCTGCGCTCAATCCGTTTGCCTGCAACGTTGCTTCCAACTTTTCGAGGCTTTCGCTGCTGCGCGTGATGCCGATGTCGCGCCCTTCGAGTGCCTTGGCGTGCTTGATGCGCAAGCCGCGATAGGCTACGAGCGTCCAGGCATCGCCCATCTGCATGGCGGTTTCCCAGCCCTCCGCCGCTTTCTGCCCCGCGCGTTTGGCGACGAGGTGGTCGGAATAGACGATATCTGCCGCGCCGCGCGTCAATGCCGTGTCGCAGGCAAGTTGCGAGCGGTAGGGTGTCACCGCCACGTCCATTCCGAGGCGGCGATAGATGCCGTGCGTCTCGGCGTAGAAGAAGGGGAGGCAATCGAGCGTGGCCATTAGGGCAAGCGAGCAATCAACCTTTGCCGTGTCGCCCTGCCCTGCCCTGCCCCGCGCCGCCTCGCTGCCGGAAGAGTTGCCGCCGCATGAGGCGAGCATCAAAACCGAGGCAAGCATCAGGGAAAAGACTTTCGAGGGAAAGGACATCTTATATATAATATTGTATATTGAGTTTTTATAACAGAAAAGGCCAATAAGCCACAAGTGTTTGGTGTGGACTTATTGGCCTTATTTTAATGATGCAATATTTGAGGGGAATTAGCCCTTAATTGCTGCGATGCCGGGGAGCACCTTGCCTTCGATGGCTTCGAGGAGCGCACCGCCGCCGGTAGAGATGTAAGACACCTTGTCGGCCATGCCGAACTTGTTGATGCAAGCCACGGAGTCGCCGCCGCCGATGAGGGAGAATGCGCCGTCGGCAGTTGCCTTGGCAATGGCTTCAGCAATGGCGCGGGAACCGCCCGTGAAGTTGTCGAACTCAAACACGCCGGCAGGACCGTTCCAAAGAATGGTCTTTGCGCCTTCGATGGCTTTGGCAAAGAGTTCGCGGGTCTTGGGACCTGCGTCGAGGCCTTCCCAACCTTCGGGAATTTCGCCGGCAGGCACTACCTGGGTGTTGGCATCGTTGGAGAAGCTGTCTGCTGCCACGCAGTCAACGCCAAGCACGAGGTTCACGCCTTTTTCCTTAGCCTTCTTGATGATGTCGAGGGCGAGGTCGAGTTTGTCGTCTTCGCAGATAGAGAGACCTACGTGGCCGCCCTGTGCCTTGGCGAAGGTGTAAGTCATACCGCCGCAGAGGATAAGGTTGTCCACCTTGTCCATGAGGTTCTCAATGATACCGATTTTGGTAGACACCTTAGAACCGCCCATGATTGCGGTGAAGGGGCGCTTGATGTTGCTGAGCACGTTGTCCACGGCCTGCACTTCCTTCTCCATGAGATAGCCGAGCATCTTATGGTCGGCATCGAAGTAGTCGGCGATAACGGCGGTAGAGGCGTGCTTGCGGTGTGCCGTACCGAAGGCGTCGTTTACATAAACGTCGGCATAGGAAGCCAAAGTCTTGGCAAATTCCTTCTGGCTGGCTTTCATTGCCTTCTTAGCCTCTTCGTAAGCGGGGTCGGTCTTCTCGATGCCCACGGGCTTGCCTTCTTCTTCGGGATAGAAGCGGAGGTTTTCGAGCAAGAGCACTTCGCCGGGCTGGAGGGCGGCAGCGGCTTCGGCAGCCTTGGCGCAGTCGGGAGCGAACTTAACGGCAACGCCGAGGTGTGCGCTCACCGGCTCAACGATCTGAGAGAGAGAGAACTTGGCGTTCACCTTTCCTTTGGGCTTGCCCATGTGGCTCATGATGATGAGTGCGCCGCCGTCGGCAAGGATTTTCTTGAGCGTGGGCAGTGCGCCGCGAATGCGGGTGTCGTCGGTCACGTGGCCGTTCTCATCAAGGGGTACGTTGAAGTCAACGCGAACAATGGCCTTGAGGCCTTTGAAATTGCATGTGTCGATTGTCATAATGCTTATATATTAATATTGTGTGTAAGTTTTTCCGCACAAAATTACGAAAAGCGATAGAAACATATAGGCAAATGCCTTATTAAATGTCTTCTACGGCGAATTTTCCGGGATATTTTCCTTCGTAAGGCCGATAGTAATCCATAATGAGGCGCATATCTGCCTCCACATCGCCCGAGGGCACGAGTTCTTTGGTGCAGACAATGCGCTTGTTCTTATAGTCTATGGCGTAAAGTTGAATGGGCAACCCGGCTTTGAGGGCGATGAAATAGAAGCCGCGCTTCCACTTGGTAGCAAGCGAGCGGGTGCCTTCGGGAGTCACCGCCAGCTCGAAGCGTTCGGCTTTTATCGCCGCCTCTGCCACGCGGTCGGTGAGGCTCACGTGGCGGTTGCGCTCTACGGGAATGCCTCCCATGCTGCGGAAGAGCACGCCCATAGGCCAGAAGAACCATTCCTTTTTCATCAGGAAGCCTGCCGTGCGTCCGATGGAGTGGTAATAAAGCTCTGCGATGATGAAGTCCCAATTGCTGGTGTGCGGTGCCACGCAGATGATGCACTTGTCGCGATAGGGCACCGTCATTTCTACCTGCCACCCCATTTTATTGAAAATAAAGCGGCACAGACTCTTGAACATAGCGGCTTAGGCTTTGACTATTTTGGCGAAGATTTCTTCTGCCTTTGCATCGAAGTCGGCACCGATGTGCTTGAAATAGGCTTTCGCGTCGTTGGGCTCGACGTGGCAGGCGCGTGCCGTGAACTCGTTGTTGAGGGCAAGCGTCTCGGCCATGAGGCGTTCGAGCGTTTCGCGGTTGTCGCCGCCGCACATAGTCAGAGCCACGCAGTCGGCAAAGAGGTCGCCGCATACGTTATGCACGTGTTTCTTGAATTGTCTTTTATTTGCCATAAAAATCGGGTTATTGTTAGTAAACGAGTTTACTATCCAGTTTATCTATTGTTTTATCAATTCCTGTCCTTTGAGGATAGCCTGCTCGTTGACGGGCAGGAGGTTGTGGTGGCGTTCGGGAAGGGTTTTCTTCAAGGCGAGCATCACGCTTTCCATCTTCACCACGGGGTGGATTTTCAGCAGTCCGCCGAGCACGAACATGTTGAAGCACTTCATCATTTTGAGTTCGGCAGCCGTTTCCATAGCCGCGATGTGAAAGGCCGTGATGTCGGTGCGCGTGGGCGGTTCGAGAATGCCGAAGCTGTCGTAGATGATGTCGCCGCCGGGCTTCACCTTGCTCTCGAACTTGTCGAGGGAGGGCTGGTTGAGCACGATGCAGGTATCGTAGGTGCTGAGAATGGGCGAGGAAATCTTTTCATCGCTCACGATGACGGTCACGTTGGCCGTGCCGCCGCGTTGCTCTGGTCCGTAGGCCGGCATCCACGTCACTTCCTTTCCCTCCATAAGTGCGGCATAGGCCAAGATTTTACCCATTGAGAGCACGCCTTGTCCGCCGAAGCCTGAAATCAGTATTTCGTGTGTCATAGTTTTTTTAGTAAACGAGTAAACGAGTAGACGAGTAAACGAGTAGACGAGTAAACGAGTAGACGAGTAAACGAGTAGACGAGTAAACGAGTAGACGAGTAGACGAGTGGGCTATTTGCGCTGGCTGTCTTTGAGGTCGCCCACGTGATAATATTCAAACATGTGTTCCTCCATCCACTGGTTGGCTTTCACGGGCGAGAGTTTCCAGCCCGAGGAGCAAGTGGATACAAACTCGATGAGGTTAGAGCCCTTGCCCTCCATAGAGTTTTCGAAGGCGTGGCGTATGGCTTTCTTGGCGCGACGTATGGCAGCCACGTTGTGCACGCTCTGGCGCGTCACGTAGGCGGTGCCTTCGAGCGTGGCGGCTATTTCCGTGAGTTTGAGGGGATAGCCGTGCAACTGCGGGTCGCGGCCGTAGGGACAGGTTACTGTTTTCATGCCCACAAGCGTGGTGGGCGCCATTTGCCCGCCCGTCATGCCGTAGATGGCATTGTTCACAAAAATCATCGTGATGTTTTCGCCGCGGTTCAGCGCGTGGATGGCTTCGCCCGTTCCGATGCAGGCGATATCGCCGTCGCCCTGATAGGAGAACACGAGGCGGTCGGGCCAGAGGCGCTTGCAGGCAGTGGCGAGCGCGGGCGCACGGCCGTGGGCTGCTTCCTGCCAGTCGATGTCGATGTATTTATAGGCAAACACGGCGCAGCCCACGGGACTGATGCCAATGGTCTTTTCTTCCATGCCCATCTCGGCAATCACCTCTGCCACGAGCTTGTGTATCACGCCGTGCGAGCAGCCGGGGCAATAGTGCATATTCACATCGTTGAGCAATGCGGGCTTTTCGTAGACCAGATGCTCGGGACGGATTATTTCTTCGCGTGTCATAGTATTTTAGTAGGGGCGTTTTGCAAAACGCCCGTCAAGTAAACGTATATATATAATATTGTATAGAGAAAACCAAATCACTTTTTCATGCCCGGCAGACGCAGCGTCACTTCCACCATCTTCACAATCACGGCAAAGAGGCCGAGCCAGTAGCACCACATGAGGTAGGGCTGCTGCTTCACTACGAGCAAACCCACCATTGCCACCAAGGCCATGAGAATGAATACGCTGTTGAGCACGTTGCGGATAAAGAGGTTGCGCGTCATCTTTCTCCGCTCCGGCTCCCGCTCGGGATGTTTGAGGCGTTCGAGTATGTCGTTTTCCTCCTGCATCAGTCTGTGAGTTTTTTAAGCGCGTCCACAATTTCGTCGGGGCTGGGCACGATGCCGCCCAGTCGCCCGTAGTGTCCCACGGGAATGCGTCCCTCGGCGGCGAGCTTCACGTCGTAGACCATCTGCCCGGCGTTGATTTCCACCACGAGCAGACCCTTCACGCGGCGCGACAGCGCGGCGATTTCTTTTTCGGGGAAGGGCCAGAGGGTGATGGGGCGGAACAGTCCCACCTTGATGCCCTGCGCACGGGCGTTCTCCATGGCTTTATACGAGATGCGGGCAGCCGAGCCGAACGCCACGATGGCGAGTTCGGCATCTTCGAGATTTGTTTCCTCATAGCGCACCTCGTTGGCCTGGATGTCGCGGTATTTCGCCTGCAAATGCTCGTTTTTCTTTTCCATTTCGGCGGGGTCGAGCTCGAGCGAGGTTATCACGTTGGGCTTTCTGCTTTTCAGCCCGTGCCCATTGGCAGCCCAGGGACATTCCTTCACGATTTCCTCTTCCGTGCGGCGGGGTTTGCAAGGCGGCAGCGCCACCTTTTCCATCATCTGCCCGATCACGCCGTCGGAGAGTATCATAGCGGGCGTACGGTATTTGAAGGCGAGGCTGAAGGCAAGGTCCACAAAGTCTGCCATTTCCTGCACCGAGGCCGGTGCGAGCACAATCACGTTGTAGTCGCCGTTGCCGCCGCCGCGCGTGGCTTGGTTGTAGTCGCTCTGCGAGGGTTGTATGGTGCCGAGACCGGGGCCGCCGCGCTGCACGTTCACGATCAGGCCGGGGATTTCCGCGCCCGCCATATAGCTGATGCCTTCCTGCATCAGCGCCACGCCAGGACTCGACGAGGAGGTCATCACGCGCTTGCCCGTGCCGCCGCCTCCGTAGAGCATGTTGATGCTCGCCACCTCGCTCTCCGCCTGCAGCACCACCATGCCCGTGGTTTTCCACGGTTCGAGCGCGGCGAGCGTTTCGAGCACCTCGCTCTGCGGCGTAATGGGATAGCCGAAATAGCCGTCGCAACCACAGCGTATGGCGGCGTGGGCTATGGCTTCGTTGCCTTTGAGCAAGAGTATTTCGTTTTCTTCTTTCATATTCTTGTATGGATTATGATAGAACCTATATTTTCGATAGAGACTATATATAAATATGTGTGCTAATCTTCTTTCACCCTGTAAACGGAGATGCACCCGTCGGGGCACACGATGGCGCACGAGGCGCACCCGATGCACGTGTCGTTCACTTCGCGGCAATAGGCGTAGCCCCTGTGGTTCACCTCGTCGGTCGTCAGCGCCAGCGTATTCGTTGGGCATGCCACGACGCAGAGGTTGCAACCCTTGCAGCGTTCCACGTTTACGACAACGGCTCCTTTCATTTTTGCCATGGCTGTATATCTGTTTCTTTTGTAAAAACGGCGAAAGGGACGGCAACCGTCCGATGCTTCGGCGGCGGCAATCCCTTTTTCGCGGTATTTATTGGTTATACATGTCTTTGTTGTAAAAATCGAGAATGTCCTGCAACATTCTTTTGCTCTCGGCGGCGGGCCCTTCGGGGTCGAGTTCTTCCGATTTGAGGAAGCAACCAATCGCCTCGGTCCACTGCGAGCGTTTCATGTAGGCGCGTCCTTCGAGATAGTAGAGCCTCGCCTTATCTGCGCCCTCTGCGGCGTGCAGCCGGCGTGCCTTTTCCAGAGCCTCGGCGGTGCGTCCCGCCTCAATGTCGCGGGCAATTTCGTCAAACATCTGTTGCATTTGCTTTTTCGATGTGAGCAAAATTACATCTTTCTGCGCAGAAACGCCAACTTTTCACAATCTTTTTTGCGCGGGCAATAGATAAAGCGAGGGGCGCGCCGCGCTGCGCGTCCCTCGCTTTATCTATACGAGTCAGATTTTACAGTTTCTCGATGTCTTCGGGCTGCAGCCCTGTCGCGATGTGTATGTCCTTAGCACCCATGCCCATCGCTTTCAGTTTCTTGGCAGTCTCAATGATTCCTTGCTGAACGCCAGCCGCATGGCCTCTCTTCCACCCTTTCCTTTCTCCCACCTCTTCGGCGTCTTCCAAGGCATGCGCATTGTCGCGATAGTAGCGTATCGCGGCATCATACTTGATGCGCTCATCGCGGGTGAGCGCGCTTATCTCGGAGATTTGGGCCAAACGCTCGAATATCGGGTCTTTGGCTGTCCAAGGCAGTCTGTTGAGTGCTTCCATATGCTTCAATACATAAATCCAACGTTTGTGCAAGGCGAGCGCAGAGGCCAAGCTCGCTTGGGCTATGCCGAGCCGCCACCAAAGGTGCATGTATATGACCTTTTTTTTGTTTATTGCAATACTATTTTATAAATTTGCAAAAACATAATATTGAAATAATAAACGTATGAAAAGAATTTTACTTGTATTTGCTCTCTTTTTTGCCTTTTGTATGTCATCTCTTGCACATAAGACATACGTTACTATTTTTTTTGATGTCACTGGTGCTGTTTTAAGTGGTGATGTTCCAACTACACTAAAACGACAATATACGGTCAAAGATATTCCAAAAGAAGAGGGAGGTTCTAAAGGTATTAGTAATATTTCTAATTGGATGGGATATATTATCAACCTGCTTGCAAAAGAAGGTTTTACTGTTGACCAGCTTGTTTTAAGAGACTATAAGGAGTTTGTTTGTATTCTCTCAAAATCACTTCCAGAAGATAAAAATGAAGAAAAGAACGATTTCGTTAAGCCAGATGAGCAATTTTGAGTTTACTCGAAAATTGCCATGGCGAGAAATCGCACTTTTAAGAACGTTCAAAATTATCGGCGCATTCCTCCGCCTCCTTCTTAAAGTATGGCAACTGGAGGAATATCATTCTCATGTCACCGGAAACGGGGTGATATATTGCCCATTATATTGTGGTATTAACTTTGCAAAAATACGTATTTTCTCCGAATTATCCCTATTATCTGTAATTTATCGCCCGAAATGCGGAGAGGATTTACAAAAAAGAGCGGGCGTGCCTCACGGCAAACCCACTCCAAAAAAAAATCATTACTATTAGCTTTTAGTTAATTATTATAAGGATTGTAGTTGTCTAAATCGGTGTCCCAAATAGAACTTTTGCTGTCCGTATCTACTTCCTTCTTGTTCGTCCAAACGGCATCGGTTTCTTTATCTCCATAAGAATACGCCAAAATTGCTGTTTCTGTGTGCAGGTCAAACACGTTGAAAGCGGGACTGGTATATATTTTTTTCATAACTTGAAGACTTGTTTTAAGGGTTTATTTTACGATTACTTTCTTTCCGCCGATGATATAGATGCCTTTGGCTGCATGGTTCACGCGTCGGCCGCTCAGGTCGTAAGCCGGTTTGTCGGCTTCTGGGCTGGGTTGCATAATCTGATCGAGGGCGATGCCCGTTTCCATTCCGTCGAAACTGAGCACAAAGCCCTGCACGCCGCTGCCCGTCAGGTCGTAGAATGCCTTGTTGGCGGGAATGCTTTCCACGCTCGAGGAGGGTCGGAAGAAGCCGAGGCGCTGCGGCGAGGCGGTCGACAGTCCGAACACGCGATAATTGTTCCTCGTATCATTGGTCAGCTGAATTGCTGTGGTGGTGCCTGAGATGTCGCCCCGCTCCACCGTTCCCGGTTCGTTGGAGATGGTGTAGGTCTGATCTAATGCAACATTGCCTCCGTCCAACACAAGCACTACGCCCGTATTAGCAGGGATAATGTTATCCTCTGCCAAAGTCATTTCCACACTGGTGTGCGCATCGTTTCTTTGGCCGGTATACACTTTTGCATTGGTCACGGCTATGGGATAGTCCACATAGAGCGTGGTGTAGAAAGAGCCTTCAAAGCCGTTGTAGCGTATCAGCGAAGAGGGCAGGTCTTGTGTGGCCGTGAAGGTGCTGCCGTTGTCGGCACCGCCAGTCCAATAGGCAAGGCGCTGATCAGAGGCGTCATTATTATACCGACGTCTGTTCATCTTCTTTGAAGGCTGGCCGTGCTGGCTAATCGAAAAACCGTCGTCAATCGCAGAGGGACTGCCTCCCTTCTGCTGAGCCTGCAAGTCCCACAACTCTGTATAGCCGGAAGGCAATTCGCCAGCGCTGACATAGGGATGGGTATTGCCTTCGTTCGATGAGGTCAGCGCAGTGGATGAAATCAGCCTTCCCTGATTGAAGCGGTTGTAAATCTTAAAGCCTTCGTATGGGTTGCCCACGAAAGCCCATTGGTCGGCACTTGAAAGGCTGAAATCTTTATCTGCCGTTTTAAGCGTGATATAGTTTTGTCCCTCTTTATAGCGCATCACCGGCAGGACTTTTGGATTCACATCATTATCTCGCCCTTCTGTCATCAAATACCACTTGGCATTTTCGAGCGATGTAGAGAAGGCAACGGGTGCGCTCCACGTAACGTCAATATATACATCTTTCCCCTCGAGGTCGGTCGACACCGTGCCCTCGGGCTTGGTTGCTGTGCAGAACGCAGGGGCTGTGGCAAGGTCGGGATAGACACTGCCTGCCGATCCAGTCTTAGCCTGCCGATAAATCTCCGAACCGTCGATGCGGTACACATAACTGAAGTTCACGGGATTTTGAATTTCCTCCACCTTATAGAAGGAAAGCAGTACGCCGCTATCACCGTCACCGGTTTTGAGACCTGTGTTCTCCGTCGACCAATAGCTAAGGTGCATATTACCATCGGCCGTGCCCGTACCGCCTCCGTTCACGTGAAAGAACGTGGGGGTGCCGTTGCCTTGGAATGTGCCGTTTGCTAAACGGACGGTAAAGAAAGGCACGCTGAAAATGTCGACTTTGGTTTTGAGCGCTAAATGTCCGATGTTGGCATCCGTATTGCTCGAAACTCTCTGCACATCCCCCATGCCTTCGTTCCGATGACCCCTTTTAGAAAAATACTTAGACGTTGAGGCAGACTGGATCGTAAAGCTGCCGTTATCCTGCGCTTCGAGATTCCACAGCATTTTTCTCATATCTTCATTAGAGGTATCTATAGTTTGTCCCGAATAAGTATTTATAATGTTCCCGCTCACGAATCCTGTATACTTCGACGTGTCGTGTTCGTAAAGCAGACCTTGGTTGCCTTTTGCCCACACATTAATTATATACATGCCCGAGGTGATACCGTTAGGTTCGCTCACCGGCGTAGAACTGCAAACATAGGTTTGCGCATTGGCTGCCGCATTGCCGAGCAACAGGCAAAGCCCCAAAACTAAAAAAATCTTGATTTTTTTCATACAATTATATTTTTATATGTGCTAATCGGGTGCAAAGTTAGTTCATTTCTATATAATAACAATTACCCCCCCGATTTTTATATTATTTAACTATATTAAAGCTAAAAATAAGCATCAAAAAGAATAGACACATGAGATAAAAGAAACAATTATCAGAGAAAACCTTGGGACTTGCAACGAACAAAAAAAGAGCGGGCGTGCCTCACGGCAAACCCACTCGCATTAAAACATTCTTGAGGTTAGCTTTTTCTTCTTATTCTATTTATGTACTTTCTTTGATTCTATGTTTTATAATTTATAAAACGCGATATTACTGCTTTTGCGTTGCAAATATAAAAACTTTTTCTATATTACAAATTACCCCCCCCATTTTTTGAGGAGCTGAAACATCACATGAATAAAGTAACCTCATCGCTTTTTGTATAACTGGGCTTATTTTGGGGTAGCGATAAGCTATATACCACAATTTTGTTGCACTAATCATTTATCCAATTCTTGATATTTACTTTGTTGACTCTTGTACTCCGGCACAATCTCCTTCATCTTCTTTACTAT
>SFFY01000007.1 GCA_004556745.1 Bacteroidales bacterium
TACAAAGTTTGTAACGCTTGTTACAAAGTTTCTAACACATGTTACAAAGTTTGTAATACATGTTACAAACTTTGTAACAAAAACTTTCTTATAGGATAGAAAAAAATTGCAGGCAGAAAGTAAGATTTTGCTCGGGGAAAATGAAAAATATCTTGCCGATACTCCGCGCGGCCTGCCGTGAAAACGGTCGGCAAAAGGAGGAATTTGAACCTTTCGACGTTAAAAAATCACTTTCCTTATAAGAAAAAGGGCGGCAAGGCATCGTAATTCGAGAAGAATTAGTAACTTTGCCGCGCTTTTAGAGTCCGACGGGGCTGAACAAGGGGCAGCGGGTGCTGCACGCCTCCCGGAATAACCGTTTATACACAATCAAAACAACAATGTACGCAATCGTTGAGATTAACGGTCAGCAGTTCAAGGCCGAAGAAGGCAAAAAGCTCTTCGTGAACCACATGCCGCAAGCCGAAGCCGGTCAGACTGTTGAATTTGAGAAAGTGCTGCTGCTCGACACAGACAGCGAAGTTAAAGTTGGTGCTCCCGTGGTAGAGGGTGCAAAGGTAGTATGCGAGGTGAAGACCGTGCTCGTAAAGGGCGACAAGGTGCTCGTGTTCCACAAGAAGCGCCGCAAAGGCTATCGCAAGCTGAACGGTCACCGTCAGCAGTTCACGGAACTCACAATCAAACAAGTTATTGCTTAATCTAAAAAACAGAAGAAAACATGGCACATAAAAAAGGTGTCGGTAGTTCTAAGAACGGCCGCGAATCAGCTTCACAAAGATTAGGCGTTAAAATCTGGGGCGGACAGACCTGCATTGCAGGCAACATCATCGTTCGCCAGAGAGGCACTGTACACTATCCCGGCAAGAACGTCGGCATGGGCAAGGATCACACACTCTTCGCCCTCGTTGACGGTACGGTAACTTTCCACCGCGGCAACCGCGACCGCAGCGTTGTCTCCGTGGAGCCTCAGGCAGAAGCCTAAAACGCATTAAGGGGCTACGCCCCAAGTTTTTAACTAAAAAAGAGAGGAATGTCGCATGACATTCCTCTCTTTTTGTATCATAAAGCCCCTACTTGCCCTCGCACACATTTTTTCTAATGCGTCGGATAAAGGCATTGAGTCCTTCCTCATCTTTCTGCTCAATAAGGTGGGCGAGCGTTTCCATCTCGCTACCAATCTTTCGCACCTGCCCTACGGTGTAAGGATTGAAGAGAATTTCACGCAGGAGGCAGTCGTCCTCGCCGAGTACGCCGCGGGCGATGCGCAGGTGCCGCTTGAAGGTTGTGCCGGGCGCGTCCTGGTGCTTCATCACCGCCGAGAAGACGAACGTGGAAACGAAGGGAATGCTTAGAGAATAGGCCACCGTTTCGTCGTGCTCCTCAAAAGTGTATTCACACACGTTCAGTCCGAGTCGGTTCTTATAGAGGTCGCGGAAGAAGATGCGCCCCATGTAGTCGCCCTCGGTGATTATCACAGCGTTCTCGTCGTGGAGCGCGCCGAGGTTGGCAAAGGTGGGACCAAACATCGGGTGGGTCGAGACGTAGCGGCGGCCGCTGGCCTCGTAAAATTCTTTCAACCCGGTCTTGACAGACGCAATGTCGCTTAAGATGCAGTCCTGCGGCAGGAGCGGCAGCACGCGGCGGAAAGCGTCTAAGGTATGCTTGAGCGACACGGCGTTAATCACGAGTTCGGGGCGGAAGGCTTTGATTTCTTCCTCGGAAGTGAACCGCTGCGTGTTGTACATGAAGCGCAACCGCTTTGGGTCGGTGTCGAACACTGCCGTCTCGTGGTCGAAACTAAGGATATCTGTAAAGAAAGAGCCCATCTTGCCGGCTCCGAGAATAAGTATGCGCATGGAGTTGTTGCTTTATTTCTTATTCATCAATTCAATCTGCTGGCGCACGCTTTCTTCGTGAATATCCTCAAAGATGCTTTTCACAAATTCGGGTGCCATGCCGCAGAGCACGCCTTGCGCGCCGCGCTTGTCAAGGATTTCGTTGTAGCGGCGCGTTTGCACGACGGTCATGTTGTGTTCCAATTTATACTGTCCTATTTCACGGCTGATGCGCATACGCTTGGCAAGGAGTTCCATAAGGTTGTTGTCGATTTCGTCGATGTGGCGGCGCATCACTTCAAGGCTTTCGGTGGTGGGGGCAAGCTCGCGGACCACGAGTTTTGAGAGGATAAAGTCGAGCACGTCGGGCGTGACCTGCTGCTTCGCGTCGCTCCATGCGCAGTCGGGCGTGCAATGGCTTTCCACCATCAGGCCGTCGAAACCGAGGTCCATGGCCTGCTGGCAAAGCGGGGCGATCAGTTCGCGCACGCCGCCGATATGGCTCGGGTCGCAGAAGATGGGCAGGCTGGGAATGCGGCGGCGCAATTCTATGGGTATATGCCACATCGGCGTGTTGCGGTACAGGCGTTTCTCATAAGAAGAAAAGCCGCGATGAATAACGGCCAAGCGCGTAATGCCTGCGCCGTTGAGACGCTCTATGCCGCCGATCCACAGTTCGAGGTCGGGGTTGACGGGATTTTTAACGAGCACAGGCACGTCTGTGCCTTTCAGCGCGTCTGCCAGGGCCTGCATGGCAAAGGGATTGGCCACCGTGCGCGCGCCTATCCAAAGAATATCCACTTCTGCCGCGAGCGCAGCCTCAACGTGCTGCGGCGTGGCCACTTCGGTAGCCACAAGCATACCCGTGTCCTTCTTGACACGCGTGAGCCAGGGCAAGCCGATTTCGCCCACGCCCTCAAAACCGCCGGGCTTGGTGCGGGGTTTCCAGATGCCTGCGCGAAAGATGCGCACGCCCTTGCCTGCCAGTTGGCACGCTGTATTCATTACCTGTTCTTCCGTTTCGGCCGAGCAAGGGCCGGCTATGATTAGCGGACGCTGCATCTCTATGCCGGGCAGCGATAAAGGAGTAACATTGAGTTCCATATTTTTGAGATTAGTAGGGGCGTTTTGCAAAACGCCCGAAAATAGACGAAAAAGATATTATCAGTGAATAGCGTTAATCCGTTGCAAGGCTTCCTGGAGCTTTTCTTCGGAGGCGCAAAGCGAGATGCGCACGTAGCGGTTGCCATTGCTGCCAAAGATGAAACCGGGCGTGAGAAACACGTGCGCCTCGTGCAGCACGCGCTCCGTAAGCAGCTCGGCATTGTCCATGCTTTCGGGGATACGCCCCCATAGGAACATACCCACCTGCGCGGGGTCGAAGGTGCAGCCGAGGGTAGCCATGATGGCTTCTGCCAAACGGCGGCGCCGCGCGTATATATTTATATTGTGTTCCTCGTGCCAGGCGTAGGCATTGTCGTAGGCCGTGGCTGCCGCAAGCTGCAAGGCGCGGAAGGTGCCCGAGTCTATATTACTCTTCACTTTCAGCACCCAGCTGACAAACTCTGCGTTCGATGCGAGCATGCCTACGCGCCAGCCCGGCATGTTGTGGCTCTTGCTCATAGAGTTGAGTTCGATGCAGCAGTCCTTTGCACCCGGCACTTGCAAGATGCTGAGCCGTTCGCTGGAGAGGATAAAGCTGTAAGGATTGTCGTTGATGACGACAAAGCCTTTGCGTCGTGCTAGTTCCACCGCCCGCTCGTACGTGGTGCGCTGCGCCGCCGCGCCGGTGGGCATGTGGGGGTAGTTCATCCACAGGATACGCACGCGGCTGTCGTCGGTGAGGCGTTCGAGTTCTTCAAAGTCGGGCTGCCAGCCGTTTTCGGGGCGCAAACCGTAGTGCACCACCTCGCAACCGAGCAGTTTGGAGAGCGAGGTGTAAGTGGGGTAGCCGGGATTTGGCACGAGCACCTTGTCGCCCACGTTGGCCAGCGCGAGCGTGGCGTGGAGGATGCCTTCTTTCGAACCGATGAGCGGCTGGATTTCGCGGTCGGGGTCGAGCGTCACGCCGAACCAGCGGCTGTAGAATCCTGCCATGGCCGTGCGCAGTTCTTTCGTGCCCATCGTGGGCTGGTAGCCGTGCCCTTCGGGGCGTTTCGCCTCGCGGCAGAGCGTTTCGACCGTTTCAGGCGAAGGCGGCAGGTCGGGGCTGCCTATGGCGAGCGAGATAATGTCTGCGCCCTGCGCCCTCATCTGCGCCACCTCCTTGAGTTTTCTTGAAAAATAGTATTCGCTCACGCCGCTCAGGCGGTCGGCGGGCTGGGGTTTGCGTAATGCGTCCATAATTACTTGCCTTTATATTCTCCCAAAATCTTCAACGCGCGGGTCAGCGGGCGCAGCGCGTCGACGCTCTGCCGAAAGCGGAGGCTGTCGCTGTACACCACGTCCACATAAAACAGGTATTCCCACTCGTGGCCTATGATGGGCAAAGATTGGATTTTGGTGAGGTTTATCTTGTAGAAACTGAAAATGCTGAGCACTTGCGAGAGCGACCCTTCCTCGTGGGGCAGGGCAAAGACGATGCTGCTCTTGTCGGCCTCTTCCTGCTGCCTCACGGCTTCGGCCTGCCAGGGATCGGCCAGCACGAGGAAGCGCGTGAAGTTGTGCTTGTTGTCCTCAATGCCCCGCGCCAAGACTTTCAGGCCGTAGATGCCGGCGGCATCGGCGTGGCACACGGCGGCGTGCCCGCGCAGCTGCTCTCGGGCTATCTGTTCCGCCGCGCCGGCCGTGTCGTCGGTTTCCACGAGTTTCACCCCGCGCTTTTCCGAGAGGAAGCGGCGGCACTGGGCAAGGGCCACGGGGTGGGAGTTTATTTCGCGTATATCGTCGGCCGTGTCTTCGGGCAGGCACATCAGGCTATGCTCTATGTGCAACTTGTGCTCGCCCACGATGCTCATGCCGCTCTCGCGCAGAAGTTCGTAGTTGTGGAGCAGGCTGCCGGCGATGGTGTTTTCAATCGCCACCATACCGAGGCAGGCGCTGTCGATGCGCATCTGCCGGAACACGTCCTCGAACGTGTCGCAGCACACAAGCCTGAGATCCTCTCCTTTGAAATACTGATGGGCGGCAATGTCGTGGAACGAACCGCGAATGCCCTGAATGGCTATCTTTTTCATGCTGTGCTTTTTCAAAACAAAAAGTCCCGCTTCTTCGTTGGAAGCGGGACTGAATTGTTGTATGGTCAAATGTTATGTTTGGCACGCGCTTTCCCGCTTCGCTTTACTGAGCAAAGTAAAAGTAAAAGCCGAAAAACTGTGCGTTGTGTGCCATAAGTAAGCCTATACTATTGGTGCGATAATTGCTTTTCGCTTGCAAATGTAGCACATTCCGAGCAAAAAGCAAACTATTTGCTATAAAAGTTACATCTAAGGGAGCAAAAAAGCAAAAATCCGGGTCTCAATCTTCAACCACCGTAAGTGTTTTCCACCACTCTGCGTTGCGGTAAGCCTCGGCCGAGCCTTTGGGGACATGCAACCTAACGTCTTTCAAATTATAGAAAATATCGGTAATCGGAAGCGGTTCGGCGCGTTCCACATACACGTCTCTCAGCGAATTGCAACCCCAAAACACGTAGTCGCCTATGCGCTCCACGCTTGCCGGAATGCGGATTTCTTTGAGGTTTATACATTCCCAAAACGCGCCGCGCTCTATTTCGCGGAGACTTTTGGGCAGCGTGATTTCTGCGATCTGGCTTTCGCCGAAGGCATCGCGCTGTATGGAGGTTACGCCGTCGGGAACGCGAAATGACCGCAGACACTTGACAATCGTGAAGCAATAAGGCGGTATCACCTTCATCTTCTCGGGGAAATGCACGGAGTGCAACCAGCCGCAGCGGCGGAACAGGGAGTCGCCCATCTCCGTAATGCCGTCGGGAAGGTTGACCGTCGCAAGCGAATCGCAATCCATAAACGCGTTGTTGCCGATACTGCGTATTGTGGGCGGCAAAACTATGCCAATGAGGTCGTGGCACTGGCGGAAAGCATCATCGCCAATCCTTACCACGGCATACGTCCTGCCATTATACTCCACGCTGTCGGGCACGGTGATATCGTTTTCATACGCTCCGAAATCGCCGCCGCAAGTCAGTTCCAGAGTGCCCTCTTCCTTGGAGAGGATATTATAATAAAGGCCGTCTTTCTTAAAACTATAATGAGTGAGGTTGATGGACCGCGCCACCGCGTAAACATAATCCATCCAGTGGTAACGCACGCCGAATAGGCATAGGCTGACCGCCACCAGCACCACCGCTGCCAACCATATCCTCGCCTTGCGCCGGCACACGCTGTCGAAATCGTCGCGCAGCGCGGCCATCGTCTGGTAACGCTCTTCGATGGGTCTCTTGCAGCGGGCTATTATCCCGTCGAATTTCTTCCCCAGCTTCATGCATTCCAAGATGCAGCCCAGGCTGTAAATGTCGTTGCGCGTGTCGCTCCCCGCCGCAACCTTCTGCTCGGGCGCCATGAACGCTTCCGTTCCCGAGGGCTGCTTCAAAAAGGTATATACGTCGCTGTCGGACAGACCGAAGTCGATGAGTTTGACGTATTGGCCGTCGTCAACAACCATTATGTTGCTCGGTTTCAAGTCGCGATGCACGATTTGCTTCATGTGGATATACTCAACGGCGTCCAGCAACTCGCGCACGATTTTCAACTTCGTTTCTCGGGTAATGCCTGCCGCCAGCGCGTCGCGCAGGTTCGTCTCTCCTGCATATTCCAGCACAATACACTGTCCCAGCCCCTCTACGTCCTCAAATCCCTCGGCAGAAATGATGTTGGGGTGCTGCAGCGACGAGAGGATATCGTATTCCTTGCGCAAAGCCTCCTCATACACTTTCTTCTCCCTATATTCTTCTTTCAATCCTTTCAGCACCAGCCGCTTCCCATTCCTGTTCGCCTTTACAAGGACATTGCACCCGGAGGTAGGAATCTCCTGGAAATCGGCAAAGGCGGCATTCAGCGAAGCGTCATCATCGCAAAACTCAAAGTTTGATGTCGAGGTTGTATCTTTCATGGTTTATCTTGTGCAAAGATAGTGCAAGGTGAGCGCAATAAAACTTGTTTTAATTGCCGAACCGAAGCCTATCTTCTGTAATAATACTCCGCGCTGTCTTCGCAGAGCAGGCGCTTGATTTCCTCCTCGGTCGGGAGATATGTCATGTATTTGGCAGCAAAAATCTGCTGCTCTCCTTCTGGCAGCGTGTATTTCACCACGGCATCGTTCTTTTCAGCGCAGAGCACAATACCGACAGGCGGATTGTCGCCAGGGTTCATCAGTTCGCGCGTATAATAATTGACATACATCTGCATCTGCCCCAAATCCTGATGCGTGAGTTCGTCCATTTTGAGGTCGATCAACACGTAGCAACGCGCCGGAATGTTATAAAACACGAGGTCGATATAGAAATGCTTGTCTCCCAAGGTGATTCGTTTCTGCCGCGCCACGAACGAATAGCCGCGCCCCAGTTCCAGCAGAAAATGCTGCAACTTACTGATCAGCATCTGCTCAAGGTCGCCTTCAAGAAAATGTTCGCCCTGCTTAATTCCAAGAAACTCAAGGACAAAAGGGTCGTGGATAATTTCGCGGGGCTGCAAGGCCTTTGGGACAGACTGCTCTATCTCTGCCCTTACCGCATCTTTGTCGCGGCTTGCCAGCATACGCTCATAATACATCGTATTGATTTGGCGTTCCAGTTGGCGCGTGCTCCAATTTGCAGCGACGCACTCCTGCAAATAATAGTTGCGGGCGATTTCATTCTGCACGGTCAGCAATGCTCTCCAATGCGTCCAACTCAATTGGTCACGCAGTGCGTGACCTTTTGGGTAGAAGAGGTAGAATTGCCTCATAATCTTTAAGTTGGTGACCGTGAACCCGCTTCCGTATTCCTTCATGAGGCGTTCGGAAAGGTTTTTAATCACCCCTTTCCCATATTCTGCTCTCTCTTTTCCTTGTTGTTCGTATTCCACAATATACTTCCCCACCTGCCAATATGCTTTGACCATAGTGGTATTGACAGTGCGTGCCACATGGCGTCGCGCATCGTCGAGCACTTGCTTTATCTGCGAGAAGAGCAGTCCGTCTTCCGTTGCAGGAGTTTGCTGTTGGTTCATATCTTCATTATTTGGGCAAATCTGCTCGGAAAGCAAAATTAAGCAATGTTTTTATTCTCGTTGCATTTTATAGTAAGAAAAAGCGGGATTATGCACTAAAATCGGGGTCTCCGAGGTTTTAGCGCGAATTGTCTCGCCATGCCGCCACCGCTTGCACGCAGAAGCGCGCAACGAGCCGCCTAATATTTTTTACTATCTCCGAGATAATTTTTCTTTTCTCCTTGATATTTTTCACTATCTGCGCAGAAAAAGTTCGTTACAAAGTTTGTAATACATGTTACAAAGTTTCTAACACATGTTACAAAGTTTGTAATACGTGTTACAAACTTTGTAACAAAAACTATCTTATAGGAGTGGAAAAAATATCAAGGAGATAGTGAAAAACATCTCCGAGAAAATAAAAAATTGCTGCTTTGAAGCGTCTGCGCCCTGCTGGGAAAACCGCGCCGTGCCGCCCGTGCCGCGCGGTCGCCGCAAGCGTTTTGCGGCCTATCATATAGGATAATGGGAGTTTATTGCCTTGCAAAAGTGATAGTTCAAGAGAAATTGCTATTTTTGCATAAGATTGGCTACGCTCGGCAATTCAAATAAATTTGATTGCGCTCGCTTGCACAATCTTTGCATAAGATATAAACGCACATCATATGAAATTCATTTCTTGGAACGTCAACGGACTCCGCGCCTGCGAGGGTAAGGGATTCCGCGACATATTCAACGAACTCGACGCAGACTTCTTCTGCTTGCAGGAAACCAAACTGCAAGAGGGACAAATAGACCTGCAATTTCCCGGATACGAGTCTTATTGGGACTACGCCGACAAGAAGGGCTATTCGGGCACGGCCATTTTCACGCGCCACAAGCCGCTGAGCGTGTCGCGCGGGCTGGGCATCGACGTGCACGACCACGAGGGACGCGCCGTTACACTGGAATTCGAGCAGTTCTATCTCGTCACGGCCTACGTGCCGAACTCTCAGGACGGGCTGCGCCGGCTGGACTACCGCATGACGTGGGAGGACGACTTCCGAGCCTATCTGAAAGCCCTCGATGAGCGGAAACCGGTGGTGGTGTGCGGCGACCTGAACGTGGCGCACCAGGAAATCGACCTCAAAAACCCGAAGAGCAACCGCCGCAACGCGGGCTTCACCGACGAGGAGCGCGAAAAGTTTTCGCTCCTGCTCGAAGCGGGCTTCACCGACACGTTCCGCTATTTCTATCCCGATAAAGAGGAGATTTATTCCTGGTGGTCGTACCGTTTCAAGGCACGCGAGAAAAACGCGGGCTGGCGCATCGACTATTTCCTCGCCTCCAACCGCCTGCAGCCGCAACTCCAAAGCGCCGCCATACACACCGAGATTTTCGGCTCCGACCATTGCCCGGTGGAAGTAAACATTGAGTTTTAATATTCAAAGCATACAATATTATATATAGGGTCTATAGAAATCTATAGCGACTATTAAAATCACCCCATTAACCATGAAACAGTTTTTCAAAATGCTCCTCGCGTCGATGCTCGGCACGCTCTGCGTGTTCGCATTCTTCGCATTTATGAGTTTCGTGATGCTGGCAGCCATGATTGCCGCCGGCGGCAGCCAAACCACCGCCTCCGTTGACAAGGGCAGCGTGCTGCGCCTCTCGCTCAATGCCGTCGTTGAAGAACGCGCCGCCGAGGCCAATCCTTTCGACGAGTTTATGGGCAATGCCACGGAAGCCACGCTCGGCCTTGACGAGACCCTGAAAGCCATCAGCCTTGCAAAGGACAACAAGAACATTAGCGGCATATACCTCGACGGAGGTGCGCTCGCCTCAGACTTTGCCTCGCTCGAAGAACTGCATAAGGCTTTGCTCGACTTCAAGAAATCGGGCAAGTTTATCGCCGCCTATGCCGACACCTATACCCAAGCAGGCTACTATCTTGCCGCCACGGCCGACGCCGTGATGCTTAACCCCTCTGGTATGGTGGACTGGCACGGCCTGGCCGCCCAACCCATGTTTTTCAAGGAGATGCTCGAGAAGATCGGCGTGAAAATGCAGGTGTTCCGCGTCGGCACGTACAAGAGCGCGGTGGAACCCTTCACGCAGACCGAAATGAGCCCCGCCAACCGCGAGCAGGTCACCTCTTACATCAACGACATTTGGAACACGATGTGCGCCGACGTGGCAGCCGACCGCAAACTCACGCCCGAGCGCCTGAAAGAACTGGCCGACGCCTACATCGGCTTTGCCGAAACGAAAGATTTCGTGGCGAACAAACTGGTCGACACGCTCACCTACATCGACGGCGCACGCGACAAACTGCGCACGCTCTCCAAGCAGGAGAAACTCAATCTCGTAAGCCCCGCCGACGTGATTGCCGCCGGCGGCAGCAAGGACAAGGGCGATGAAATCGCTGTGTACTACGCCTACGGCGACATTGTGGACGAGGCCGGAACAGCTTCGCTCATGGGCGGCGACAACGAGATTGTGGGCCAAACGCTGGTTGAGGACTTCGACGAACTGGCAGAGGACGAAGACGTGAAGGCCGTCGTGATCCGCATCAACTCGGGCGGCGGCAGCGCGTATGCCTCCGAGCAGATTTGGCATGCCGTGGAACTCCTCAAAGCCAAGAAGCCCGTAGTGGTTTCGATGGGCGGCATGGCTGCCTCTGGCGGCTATTACATGGCGTGCGGCGCCAACAAAATTTTCGCCGACCCCACCACACTGACGGGCAGCATCGGCATCTTCGGCATGATTCCCGATGCCAGCGGTCTGCTCACCGAGAAACTCGGCCTGCACTTCGATGTGGCCAAGACGAGCGAGGCAGCCGACTTCGGCGCAACGGGACGTCCGTTCAACGAAAAAGAGTCGGCCGTGATGCAGGCCTATATCGAGCGCGGCTACAAACTATTCCTCAGCCGCGTGGCAGCAGGGCGCAACATGCCCGTCGCCGCCGTAGACTCCATTGCGCAGGGCCGCGTGTGGACGGGACGGCAGGCACTGGGACTTAAACTCGTGGACCAACTCGGCACATTGGACGACGCGATTGCTGAAGCCGCCCGCCTCGCCAAGAGCAAGGAATACTACACGGCGGACTACCCCGCCCCGTCCAACTGGATGGACAACCTCATGAGTTCCACCGGCAGCGACTACATGGAAAGCCGCGTGAAGGACGCACTCGGCATCTACTATCAGCCCCTGCGCTTCGTGGGCAGCCTGAGCCGCCGGAACGCCCTGCAAGCACGCATCCCCTATCTGCCGAACATACAATAAACCTGTGGGCTGATTAGCCACAAATATTTATACAAAAACCCTAAAAACCGCTTGCTCCGTTTGAAGCCCAAGGGCACGCCGCCGGGCTTAATGCCGAGCCTGCGAGCCTAATCGGCTCACGCTCGCCCTTAATCCCTGCGGCTGCGGTCGGTTCCCGCCCGCTTCAAACGACGCAAGCAAAAAACAGAAAAAAGTGGACGATTGCTTTTTACTGTTAATAGTAAGGAAGAGATGCTTTACTTTTTTCTGTTTTTTGCTTGTCCTGTGTGGGCGGGCGGGAACCGACCGCAGCCTTAGCGGATTAAGCAACAGACAAAAGTCGACAGACTTTTAGGCTGGGCTTAATCAGATAAGGCAGGCGATAGCCCACACAAGGCAAGCGGTTTTGAATGTTTTTGTTTAATTCTACCAACCTATAAAAAGGAATCATGCTCCGCCTGCTGTTGCCGCTCTCGTGGATGTACGCCGCCGTTATGGGCATTCGTAATATGCTCTTCGACCTGGGCGTATTGGAGCAAACGCCGTGCGGCGTGCCTGCCATCTGCGTGGGCAACCTCGCCGTGGGCGGAACGGGCAAGACACCGCATACGGAATACCTCTTGCGCCTGCTCGGCGAGCAGGGACTGCGCACCGCCATGCTCTCACGCGGCTACGGACGGCTCACAAACGGCTTTCGCGAAGCCACGGTGGCAAGCACGGGTGTGGTAGTGGGCGACGAGCCGTTGCAGGTGAAGCAGAAGTTTCCCGACACGCGCGTTGCCGTGTGCGAGAGCCGCGTGGAGGGCTGCGAAAGGCTGCTGCAAATGCCCGCAGGCACAGAGCCGCAAGTCATTGTGCTCGACGACGCCTATCAGCATCGCTACATCAAGGCGGGGCTGTACCTCTTACTCACCGACTACAGCAACCTCTTCACCGACGACTGCGTGCTGCCTGCCGGCCGACTGCGTGAAAGTCGCAGCGGGGCGAAGCGGGCCGATGCCATCATCGTGACCAAATGCCCCGAAACTTTGGACGAAGAGGAGCGAGAAGGCATCAAGCGCAAAATAGCCTGCTACTCCCCCGCCCCGGTCTTCTTCTCCTTCGTAGGCTACGGCGCGTTGCAGCCCGGCTTTGCCGAGACACCCAAGTGGCAGAGCGCATACGGCGAGGGGCGCGTGCTGATTGTGTGCGGCATAGCCCGCCCGGAGCCGTTCATAGCCCGCTGGCAAGGACAGGCGAAAGAAACAAGCGTGCTGCGCTATCCCGACCACCACGCCTTCACGCCCGAAGAAATCCGGCAAATGGCAGAGGCAGCGCAAGAGGCAAACTGCATCGTCACCACCGAAAAGGACATGATGCGCCTCAAAGCCCTCCCCCTACCCCTCGAAATGAAGAAGAAACTCTATTACCAGCCCATAGAAATAACTTTCTCAAATTCAGAAAAACAGAAATTCAACAACCTTATTCTCAACTATGTTGCAAGCCATTCAAGAAACCGCCGCGTGGATTAAGAGCCACACCGCGCTCCGTCCCGAAACCGCCATCGTGCTCGGCACAGGGCTTGGCCATTTGGCCGAAGAGATAGAAATCGTTGACGCCTTCCCTTACAACGAAATCCCCAACTTTCCCGTCAGCACCGTCGAGGGACACAGTGGCCGCCTGCTCTTTGGCCGTCTCGGCGGCAAGGAGGTGATGGCGCTCGAAGGGCGTTTCCATTACTACGAAGGCTACACAATGAAAGAAGTAACCTTTCCCGAACGCGTGATGCACGAACTCGGTATCAAGAATTTCTTTGTGAGCAATGCCGCCGGCGGCGTTAATCCCGATTTTGAAATAGGCGACATGATGCTTATTACCGACCACATCAACTTCCTGCCCGAGCACCCCTTGCGCGGCAAGAACTTCCCCTACGGCCCCCGCTTTCTCGACATGAGCGAAGCCTACGACAAGCAATTCCTCGCCCTCGCCCGCGAAATTGCCAAGGAGAAAGGCATCCGAGTGGTGGAAGGCGTGTATCTCGCCAACCAGGGACCCACTTACGAAACGCCGACAGAATATAAGATGTACCGCCGTCTCGGCGCTGATGCCGTGGGCATGAGCACCGTGCCCGAAGTCATCGTGGCACGCCACTGCGGCATGCGCGTCTTCGGCATCAGCATCATCACCGACCTCGGCGTGGAAGGCAAAATCGTGGAGGTGACGCACGAAGAAGTGCAGAAGGCCGCCAACGCCGTGCAGCCGCTCATGGCAGAAATCTTCCGCAGCATCATCGCCCGCATATAATAAGCCCTTTGAATTAGCATCAATAAAAATATGCTCGCTATCGTCTTCAACGCCCTTGCGGCCATCATCGGCAGCGCTATTGGCGCAATAGCCCGCAAAGGCATCAAGGAGAAATACATCAACGTGCTCAACACGGCGATGGGCTTGGCAGCCCTCGTGCTGGGTATCAACGTGGCCATGACCAATATGGCCAACAGCAAATACCCCGTGCTCTTCATCTTCTGCCTCTCCCTCGGCGGACTGCTCGGCACCGTGCTCAAACTCGACCAGCGCATGGAAAGCGCCACGCGCCGCATGTCCACCTCCAACCTCGTGGAAGGCATCACCACCGGCGTGCTGCTCTGCTGCGTGGGCACGCTCTCGATGATGGGCCCCGTGCTGAGCGCGCTCTACGGTGACAATACTTATCTGATGACCGCCGCCACGCTCAACCTCGTAACGATGATCGTGCTCGCTTCGAGCTACGGTTTCGGGACTGCCGTGACGGGCATCGTTATCTTCGTGTGGCAAGCGAGCATCTACGGCATCGCCAAAGTTTCGCAGACGTTCATCTCCGAACAACTTATCACAGAAGTCTCGGTGGTGGGCGGCGTGCTTATTGCCGCCTCGGGACTGGGCGTACTCAACATCAAGGACTGCAAGACCATCAACCTCCTGCCCGCCCTCGTGATGCCTATGCTGTTCTTCCTTATCAAAAACCTCTTGGGAATATAATAATCAAAAAAAATAAAATATGACAAAGGGAAAAGTTGATGCCCTGCTGGGCATTGTTTTCGGCGACGAAGGCAAAGGCAAGGTCGTGGATTTCTTCACGCCGCGCTACGATGTAGTCGCCCGCTTTGCCGGAGGCCCCAACGCCGGCCACACAATTATCTTCGACGGAAAGAAATTCGTGTTGCGCTCCATTCCGTCGGGCATCTTCGATGAAGGCAAAATCAACATCATAGGCAACGGTTGCGTCATCGCGCCCGACCTCTTCATGGCAGAAGCCCGCGAGCTCGAGGCCGCCGGCTACGACATCGCCCCCCGCCTTCACATCAGCCGCCGCGCCCATCTCATTCTGCCCACCCACCGCGTGCTTGACCGCGCCTACGAGGCAGCCAAGGGCAAAAACAAGGTAGGCACGACGGGCAAGGGCATCGGCCCGGCTTACAGCGACAAGGCCGCCCGCGTAGGCTTGCGCGTCGGCGACATTGAGGAGAACTTTGAAGAGAAATACCGTGCGCTCAAAGCCCGTCACGAACAAATCCTCCGCGACCTGCATTTTACGGATTACGACATTACGGAAGAAGAAAAACTGTGGATGGAGGGCGTGGAATATATGCGCCGCTTC
Source organism: Bacteroidales bacterium (assembly GCA_004556745.1). Classification (GTDB taxonomy): domain Bacteria; phylum Bacteroidota; class Bacteroidia; order Bacteroidales; family Bacteroidaceae; genus Alloprevotella. Next base: position 14,844 of record SFFY01000007.1, read on the forward strand.
AAGCTCTCTAACACCGAAGCAGAAATCAACCGCGCCCTCGCCGAAGGCAAGGCTGTGCTTGCCGAGGGAGCGCAAGGCTCGTTACTCGACATCGACCACGGCACCTATCCTTTCGTGTCCTCTTCCAGCACCACCGCCGGCGGCGTTTGCACCGGCTTGGGCGTAGCCCCCAATACGATTGACCGCGTTTTCGGCATCTTCAAAGCATACAGCACGCGCGTCGGCTCCGGGCCTTTCCCCGTGGAACTCTTTGACGAGACGGGCGAAACGCTCCGCCGCATCGGCCACGAGTACGGCGCAGTGACGGGCCGCAACCGCCGCTGCGGCTGGATTGACCTCGTTGCACTGAAATACGCCATCATGATAAATGGCGTGACCGACCTCGTAATGATGAAGGGCGACGTGCTCGACGACTTCCAGACCATTAAAGTCTGCACCGCATACAAGAAGGGCGACGAAGTGGTGACGGAAATGCCTTACGACACCGAGGGCTACGAAGCCGTGTACGAGGAACTCCACGGCTGGCAGACACCGCTCACGGAAATACGCGAGGAAAAGGACTTCCCGCCCGCCTTCTCCGCCTACATCGCTTATCTTGAAAAGCAGCTCGCCGTCCGCATCTCTATCGTCAGCGTAGGGCCCGACAGAGAGGCAACAATTATTCGGTAGAACTTTTTATCTAAATACGTTAAGCGGCGCACAATGCTTTTTTCTGCATTGTGCGCCGCTATTATGTCTAAAAAAAATTGCTGTCCGCAGACAGCAATAAAATATAAAATGGAAGCTATAACTGCTCCGCCTGCAAGATTTTCTCTAATATATCGTCCATATAGCGGGTTCCCTCGGGCGTGGTGCAGCCACGTATGTAGACGATGACGATGTTGTAGAAAAGAGATTTGAGCGAGCAGTCACGCCCAAGTTCCTCCATGACGTGGTGGTTGAGCAGGTTGGTGATTTGGCGATACACGATGCGGTAATCCACGTCGCTACGGAAAAGCCCTTGCTCCACGCCGCGCTGCAGAAAGGCCACGGCAGATGTCTCGCGCTCCTCGCGCCGCGCCTCGAAATAGGCTACGGCGGCGGGATATTTATGTATGTCGATGAAAAAAGTGGGATTGACCATGCTGAAATCGCGCATGCTGTCGGCAAAGTCGCTCAGGATAATCTCGAGCACGTTGTCCGTCTCTGCGCATCGCCTAATCATACGCTGCGTCTTCTGCTCGTCGTGGCGGCGCAGGCCGGCAAGAAGGAGCGCGGCTTTGTCCGCAAAGAGTTCATAGAGTGTGCGCTTCGACATTTTCAGGGCATCGGCGATGCTGTCCATAGTGACGCTTTTGATGCCCTGTTTCTGAAACATGTGCATCGCTTGCTCTATCACGCGCAGGCGCACCTCTTCTTTATGTGTGTCGCCGATGCCGGCGGGCTTCGCTGTTGTAGCGGTCTTATTTTCCATAAAATGATTTCCCGGGGATTATCTGCTGCAAAGTTACAAAAACAAACTATCTTGGCAAAAATAGTTTTCTTGCGATGCAAGGTCTCACGAGTAGGGGCGTTTTGCAAAACGCCCGCCGAATGCGCCGCATGGAATAAAATCAATGGGGCAACCATTTCCCGGGCGTTTTGCAAAACGCCCCTACTCGTGAGACCTTGGATTTTTATGAGAGCAAAGCAATGAGAAATGAAATATATTGACAAAACCGTACATTCCATGCTTGAAATATTAAATTTATACTAATTAATAAGATTTTCTTAGTACTTTGCTTTGCAAGGTACTTATCTTTTGCATACTTTTGCGGCAGATAGTTGATACTGCCCCACGGCCGGGGGCAAATTTATTACCAATACTCTCAAGGATTATGAATGTAGACAATGCGAAATCACAGATGCGCAAAGGGATGCTGGAATACTGCGTGCTGCTGTTGCTGCGCAAGGAGCCTTCGTATGCCAACGACATCATCAACCGCCTGAAAAGCGTGGAGATGATCGTGGTGGAAGGAACGCTCTACCCTTTGCTGACCCGACTGAAAAAGGACGGGATGCTCTCTTACGAATGGCGCGAAAGCACGCAAGGGCCGCCGCGCAAGTATTACGCGCTCACCGAGCAGGGCGAACTAGCCTTGGCCGAACTCGACGGCGCGTGGAACGAACTGGCACGCACCGTGGGACTGCTCAAAGCGGAAAGCCCGGCACGCCTCACGCTCGACGGATATACGCCAAGCACATTATTATAATATTATACCATACGTTTTAGTAAACAAGTAGACCAGTAAACGAGTAAACAAGACAAAATACTCAATATAATATATAAAGCCAATACAATCCTGTCTCGTTTACTTGTTAACTCGTTTACTCGTAACTAAATAAAACAACCTCACATCATGAAAAAGAATATCACCATCAATATGTTCGGGTCGCTCTACGCCATCGACGAGGACGCCTACGCGCTCTTGAAGAGTTATCTCGAAAACATGCGCCGCTATTTCTCTAAAAAGGAGGGCGGCGACGAAATCGCCGACGACGTGGAGCATCGCGTGGCGGAACTTATGGAAGAATTAAAGCAAAGCGGCAAGGAAGCCTGCGACATCGACGATGTGCAGAACATCATCCACCGCATCGGCGACCCCGAGCAAATGGATTCGGGCGAAACGGCAGACTCCCCCGATGCCGCCGCCACAGAGTCAGAAGAAACTGATTCGGAAACGGGCGCACCGGCAAGCGCCGCCGACCGCCTGACCGATTGGCTGCGCCGCCGCCGGCTCTACCGCGACGAGGACGACAAGATGCTGGGCGGCGTGCTTTCGGGGCTTTGCCACTACTTCGGCGGCACCGACCCGCTGCCGTGGCGCATCGCCATGGTGCTGCTCTGCTTCCTTAGTTTCTCCACGGTGGCCATTATCTATCTCGTGCTGTGGCTCTTCGTGCCGGCGGCGCAGACGGCCGAGCAGAAATTGCAGATGCGGGGCAAGACGGTGAACGCGCAAAGCATCAACGACGAGATTATCCGCAACGCCACCGCCGCCAACCCCGCCGGTGCGCCGCAGCAAAAGGAGGCCCGCGGGCGCAGCCTCATCAACACGCTCCTGCACGCCTTGGTGATCCTGCTTAAAGTTGGCGTGGCGTGCATTGTGGGCATGTTTGTCATCGGCATGTTGCTCGCTGCCTTCACGGTGCTTACCTTCGCCACCACGAGTTTCACCATTCTCACGAGTGTCAGCGATTGCGATCCCTTGCTTCCCGAAGCCCTTCACGCCATTCCCTATTCCACAGTCTCGCTTGTGGTTATTGCTTTCTGCCTGCTTGCTGCCGTGGGCATCTTGCTCTATCTGCTCGTCCGCTTCCTCACGGGCGGCACGTCGGGCAAAAGCCTCTCGCTCGGGCGCATCGTACTCCTCGTCCTCTCCTTAGTGCTCGCGCTCTGCGTGGCAGGCATCTTGGGCGGCATTTTAATGAAAAATTTCGACGATGCCCAATTCAAGGTGCTGCACGACAAGAATACGGTGAACGGCATCTATCTGCAACCCTCCGACCGCAACCGCCTCGCGGCGGACGGCGTGCACATCATGAAGTTGGAAAACTGCAACAACTGGGGCGATGTGTACGAATGGCACGAATCGTTTTTCAACGATGAAGCGGAAGAGTCCCACTGGGCCTTTTCGCGCTATCTGGACAACCAGCCCATGATTTTCGACCTGCAAAAAACGGTGACGCTGCCTGCCGGCAACTATCGTTTGGAAATCATCTCGCAAGCCAGTGCTGCGGGCTGCTTCGGCTACACTGTGGACTCCGCCGGGGTTTACACGAACCTCGTGCCTCTGCCGGCCTATATAAAGGACGTGCCGAGCAACATCGGGAGAACGCCCTACGAACTTGCCTACACGATGGACTATTTCAAGCAGGCATATTATACGAAAGATGATTGGGATGATATAGCCGAGCGCGCCAAACGTTGGAGTTTCTCCGCCTCCCAACCTTTCCGCCACGCGGGCGGCACGATTACGTTCGGCGTAATCTGCGACCAGTCGAAAACGCAGCAGCCCAGCGGCAACTGTGCCTGGTGCAACGTGTGCGACATGCGCCTCGTGGAAGACCGGGGACAATTCTCCGTGCCTGGTGCGCCGAACCAAACGGGCGCGGTCGGCAATGCCCCGGTAATTGACACGGTCAGCGTCGCGCAGCCGGCGCAATCTGCGAAAACCGGCAAGAAGAATAAGAAGAAATAACCGCCATTTATGAAAATAAGCCTTATCCTCTGTGCCTGCCTCATGCTCCACGCCACAAGCCTCACGGCACAGCGTAAATTCGTGGAGCGTTCCACAGACGTACTGTGCCTGGCTCCCTCCGCCACGGGCCTTATCAAGGCGATTGTGGAAAAGGACAAGAAGGGCATCTTGCAACTTGGACTAAGTTCTGCCACCACGCTCGCCATCAACTACGGGCTGGAAGCCATCATCAAGAAGGACCGCCCCGACGGCACAGGGCACCACGCTTTCCCCAGCACGCACACGGCGGTGGCTTTCGACGGCGCATCGTTCCTGCTCCGCCGTTACGGCTGGCAGTGGGGCGTGCCTGCTTATGCCGTGGCCGCTTACGTGGCGTGGGGACGCACTTATGCCAAACGCCACGACTGGTGGGACGTGCTCGGCGGTGCCGCCATAGGCGCGGGCGCAGCGTTCATCTACACCCGTCCCTTCGTGAAAAAGGCAGACGTGAGCATCGCCCCAGCATCGTTCGGCGACGGCGGGGGCATCAGCATGGTTGTGAATTTCTAAGTTTTAGGAAACGATGCAATAAACGGCGGCCCAGTGACTCACAGAACCGAGGAGGACGAAAATGTGCCAAATGCCGTGGAAATAGCGGCGGTCATCGTGGGCAAAGAAATAGGTGCCGCCAGTGTAGAAAAGGCCTTCTGCCAAAATCCAAAGCAGCGAAGGCAAGGATAGTTTGCTGACCACGGGCTCGGCGATAAAGACAACCGACCAGCCCATGGCGAGATACAAAGAAAGTGAAAGTTTCGGGTAACGCCCCAAGGCTTTCACTTTATATATTATGCCTGCAACGACCACCACCCACAGCAGTCCGAACACCGTCCAACCGAGCGCGCCGCCCACCACTCCGATGCAGATGGGCGTATATGAGGCGGCAATCATCACGTAGATGCCGCAGTGGTCGAAGATGCGCAGCACACTCTTGGTCTTCCCGGGCAGCCACCAGTGGTAAAGGGTGCTGCACGCGTACATCAGCAGCATGCCGGAGGTAAAGAACGTCACGCCGAAAGCGTGCTGCCAGTTCTGCCGGTAGCCGTATCGGATAATGATCCATGCAACCGAGAGCGTAAACACCACGCCCGCCAAGTGCGTCAGCGTGTTGAAGATTTCCTCGCGGCTGCGGCGCGATTGTTTTTTCAGTTTCATTTATTAGTCTTGCCGTTTGGCAATATCCCTTAGCAACCTATGCAGAAGAAGTAGAGCACGGCGGCGGGAATGGCGAGGAGGGCGGAGTCGAAGCGGTCGAGCATGCCGCCGTGTCCCGGCAAAAGGGTGCCGGAATCTTTGATGCCCAATTGCCGTTTCAAGAGGCTTTCTACGAGGTCGCCCCATGTGCCGAATACGCAGACGGTAAGCGCGAGGCCGATCCAATAAACCAGTTCCATCTTGCCCGGACAAAGGGCGTTGATAACGACGGCTGCCACGATGCAGAGCAGTCCGCCGCCGATGCTGCCCACCCACGACTTTTTAGGCGAGATGCGCTCGAAGAGTTTGGCGGGGAAATAGCGGCTCAGCAGGCTGCCGCAGCAGTAGGCGCCCGTGTCGCTCGTCCAAAGGAAGATGAAGACGGAGAGCGGGAATATCCACTCGAAGGCCGTCTGCCCGGTCACCGCATCGTAGCGGAACGCCAGCACGTTGAGCATGGCGAAGCCTAAGGCAATGTACACCTGCGCCGCGAAGGCGAACGCCCAGTTGCGCAGCGGGTCTTTGTGCTGCAAATAGAGTTCTTCGATGAGCAGGTATATCAGCGAGAGCAGATAGGGCACAAAGGCGCGGCTCGGCGTGAAGTCGCCGCAGAAGCCGGCGAAGGCGAAAAAGAGATACGTGCCTGCCGCCGTGGTGATGAGGCGGTTCACGTTTGCGCCGGCATGATTGTTCACGATGCCCGTGAACTCCCAGATGGTGAGGGCGGTGATGAGGCCGAAGAGGGCGGTGAAGGTGACGGGCGAGTAGATGGTGCCGCCCACGAGGGCAGCCACGAAAAGCACGCCCGTGAGGGTGCGTAATACGAAGTTATTCATGGTCGCTTTGTTTTTGTTTCTCACGCTCTGCAATGAGTTGTTCTACCTCTTCATTGGTGAGCACTTGCTTTTCTTCGCCGTCGGCAGGCGCGTCGTCAGGCTGCGGCGCGGCTTGTTCGGTCTTCTCCTTTTCTTCCTCCTCCATGAGGATATCGGCGCGGCTCTTCCAGGGGCGTTTGCCGAAGATGCGCTCCACGTCCTCCGTGAAAATCACTTCGCGGTCGATGAGCAGTTGCGCCAGTTGCCCGTGCTTGTCGGCGTTGTCGGTAAGAATGCTCTTGGCGCGTGCATACTGCTCGCTGATGAGGCGGCTCACTTCGGCGTCGATCTTCTCGGCCGTCTTTTCGGAATAGGGCTTGGTGAAGTTGTATTCCTGGTTATTGTAGAAGCAGAGGTTGGAAAGCTCGCTGCTCATGCCGAGGTAAGCCACCATGCCGTAGGCACGCTTCGTCACGCGCTCCAAGTCGTTGAGTGCGCCCGAGGAGATGTGGCCGGTGAATACTTCTTCGGCTGCGCGACCGGCGAGCGTGGCGCAGATCTCGTCGAGCATCTGCTCTTTCGTGGTGATGTTGCGCTCTTCGGGCAGATACCATGCCGCGCCGAGGGCTTGTCCGCGCGGCACGATGGTCACCTTCACCAGCGGGTTGGCGTATTGCAGTAGCCACGACACGGAAGCGTGGCCTGCCTCGTGGATAGCGATGCTGCGCTTCTCGTCGGCGGTCATCACCTTCGAGGTCTTTTCGAGTCCGCCGATGATGCGGTCCACGGCGTCGAGGAAATCCTGCTTGCCCACGTGGCTGCGGTTGTGGCGGGCGGCGATGAGTGCCGCCTCGTTGCACACGTTGGCGATGTCTGCGCCCGAGAAGCCCGGCGTTTGCCGCGCGAGCATATCCACGTCGAGGTCGTCGGCGAGTTTGAGCGGGGCGAGGTGCACCTTGAAAATAGCCACGCGCTCCGAGAGTTCGGGCAAGTCCACGTGGATTTGGCGGTCGAAGCGTCCGGCACGGAGCAAGGCCGGGTCGAGAATTTCCACGCGGTTGGTGGCTGCGAGGATAATCACGCCTGAGTTCGTGCCGAAGCCGTCCATCTCCGTAAGCAGCTGGTTGAGCGTGTTTTCGCGCTCGTCGTTGCCGCCGAGGGCGGGATTTTTGCCGCGGGCACGACCTATGGCATCTATTTCATCAATAAATATAATGCAGGGAGATTTCTCCTTGGCCTGGCTGAAAAGGTCGCGCACGCGGCTCGCGCCCACGCCGACGAACATTTCGACGAAATCTGACCCTGACATGGAGAAGAAAGGCACGTCGGCCTCGCCGGCCACTGCCTTTGCCAAGAGGGTCTTACCGGTGCCCGGAGGGCCGACGAGCAGTGCGCCCTTGGGTATCTTGCCGCCCAGTTCGGTGTATTTCTTGGGATTTTTGAGGAAGTCCACAATCTCGCGCACTTCCTGCTTGGCGCCTTCTTGTCCCGCCACGTCTTTGAAGGTGACGTTGGTGCCTTGCCCGTTCTTGTCGAAGAGTTTGGCCTTGCTCTTGCCCACGCTGAACACGCCGCCGCCGGCACCGCCGCCCATGCGGCGCATCATGAAGAACCACAGGAACACGAGCAGTATGATGGGCAGGAAACTGCTCAGCAGGCGCAGGAAGAAGCTGTCGCTCTCGCGATACTTCACCTTGCCCTTGAAGTTCTCGGCGAGGTAGTCGTCAAGGCGGTCGATAGAGCCATATTTAGCCGAGACGGTGGGCTGCTTGCCCACGCGGTCGGTGCCTGCCTTGAACACTTCGCGTATGTGTTCGGGGCGTATCGTCATGCTCACCTCGCCGGCAGTCTTGTCGATGACGACTTCCGTGCCGTAGTTGTTGGCCACGTAGGTTTTGAACGAAGTGTAGTCCACCTCTTTGTTTGCTCCGCCGCTGCTGTCGTTGCCTTGGAAGAGCATGAAGGCGAGGGCGGCAATGACCGCGATGTAGAGCCAGCTGAGGCTGAACTTCGGCATGTTGTTTTTCTTGCCGCCGGGGATTTTATTGTTGTTTGTGTCCATTATTGTTTGTATTATAGTAAACGAGTTGACAAGTAAACGAGTAGACGAGACAGAAATGTCGTACTAATTATATATTAGAATAGTTACTTGTCTTGTTTCCTCGTATACTCGTTTTCTTGTTTACTAACTCATCAAGAGGGGAAAGGATGTTTTTAGTCCAAATCGGGAATGCTTTGCACGGGCGCGTCGTGCCAGAGGTGCTCGAGGTCGTAATGCTCGCGCGCATCAGGGAGGAACACGTGCACCATCACGGTGCCGTAGTCCAGAGCCACCCATTCGGCGTTGGCCTTACCGCACACGGCGGCGGGTTTCTCGGCTGCGTGCTTGCGTGCAAACTCTTCCACGCTGTCGGCCACGGCTTCCACCTGCTGCGGCGAGCCTCCGGTGCAGATTACGAAGTATTTGCACGGCGCGGTGTCGATGCTGCTGAGGTCTGCCACGCTGATGGCGCGGCCTTTCTTTTCTTGTATGCCTTCGATGATTGCTTCTACCAGATTTTTTGTTTCTGTCATTTTGTCTTGTCTATATATATAATATTGTGTATGCTCTAAACTACGGTTTCTGCTAAGAAAGTTGCAAAATGCGTGCCGCAAAGTTACGAGGTTTTATCCGATTGCAACCGCCCGCACTCGGAAAACTCCGCGTTTTTTCAGTTTTTTAGGGAGTTTTTGCGCGGCAAACGGGCAAATTAAACCTGCTCGCCTGAACTCCCCCACCCTTTTCACATCAATGTAACATATTTGGAACGCTATCGTTACAAGGAGGGGCGAACTTTGCAGCGTAATAAGACAATATGGTGTATTTATGATTTTTAGAAAAAACCACAAAGTTCTTGTTCTTTTGATTTTGATGATGACGGCCACCTCGCTCCGTGCCGCCCCCGCCGCCTTTCGCGGCCGCTCGTTCAGCCTTTCGGCATCGTATAAGTTTTAAGAGTAGGGGCGTTTTGCAAAGATAGTGCAAGGCGAGTGCAATAGAGTTTACTCTAATTGCCGAGCCGCAGCCTATCTTATTAAAAACGCCCGCCAAATGCGCCACAGGACATAAAAATAATGTGGCAATCAAGGCAATCACTAACCGGGGCGCATATCCGCCCCCACTATTAACCAATTTATATTACTTATGAAAGGAAAAACGTTTCTTAAAAGTGCGATTTTCTTTTGACATTTTCGGCTGCGCTCGGCAATATGAGCAAACTCTATTGCACTCGCTTGCACGAAAACTCTCGCCATGGCAAAGTTCGAGTAAACTCAACTTTGCTCATCTGGCTTAACGAAATCGTTAGTATCCGAGTGGCCTTCGCGGTCTTGACCCTCTGCTCCGCCGCTTTCTTCTGCGGATGCAGCAACGATGATGAAAACAACGGCAACCTGAACGGCGGCGGCACTTCGCAGACCGACAAGGAAATCAACGGCCTCACGCTCGGCTCTGTGGGCAGCGGCACGCAGTTCGACCACATTCAGGTGTCCTATTCCAACGACGACTCTTTCGAGTGGTTCGGCGGCACGGTCAATGCCAAGTATCTCGTAGCCTATAAGGGCTGGGACGACGACTTCGACACCGACAACGCCGACTATTAAGCCTTTATAGAGCGTTATAGGTATTAGATTATTTCTTGGCGGACGTGCTAAAAGCGCATCCGCCCTTTTGTTTTTTTATGTGCGTCCTATGGAAGTAAGGGCCTGGGGCGGGCGTATCGGAATAAAAGATTTGGGCGGGCTTACAGCCCGCCTCAATTATATGCCACCTAACTTATGAATTGCGGTCCAACTCTTGCAACTTTGAATTTTCAGCAAGATATTTTTTACTATCAAGGAGATATTTTTTCCTTTCTCCTGGATATTTTTCACTGTCTGCGCAGAAAAAGTTTGTTACAAACTTTGTAACATGTATTACAAACTTTGTAATATGTGTTACAAACTTTCTAACAAGCGTTACAAAGTTTGTAACAAAAACTTTCTTATAGGACAGGAAAAATTTTCAGGCAGACAGTGAAAAATATCTGCCTGAAAATAAAAAACATCTCGGAGCAAGTCGCGACGCTCTGCGCAGGGCGTTGGCTGCAAGACGGTATGAAAACAATAAAAAATATGGGCTGCGCCAAACGATGACGCAGCCCATGGCTATGGTTACAATGAAAAACTTACTTATCGCAGGCACTTATTTATTCTCTTCGAGGGTGCAGATGCTCACGCGGTTCCAGTCGGGTTCGGAGAACATATTGCCCACGCCCTGTCCTTCGGCAGAGATGCGCTCTGCACCAATCTTGTATTTCTCAACAAGGATGGTCTTCACGGCTTCTGCGCGTGCCTTGGCAATCTTGGCGTTGATTTCGGCACTGCCCTCGGGCGAAGCGTAGCCCTTGATGCTTACGGTAGCCTCGGGGTGGTTTTTGAGGAAGGTGGCCACGCGCTCAACGTTGGGGAGTTGGGCGGGATCGACGGTGTACTTGCCTTGGCGGAACGTCACGGTCTGTTCCATGGAACTGGAATGTGTGTTCTTCGTGATGTATTCCGTAGTGGGTTTGCGATTTTGGCAATCGGTGAGTGCCTGATTGGTAGCAGCGAGTTGGCGTTGCAGTTCGCCTATGGTGTTGTTTGCCCTGGCGAGTTGGCCTTCCTTGTCGCTCACCGCGTCGCGGAGGTCGTTGATCTTTGCGTTCAGGCCGTCCACTTCTGCCTGGTCGTAGGTGCGCACCTTGGTGAAGTAGTGCTTGCCAGTCCAGTTCTTGAAGTGATAGGTCACGCCTGCCATGAGTTCGATGGCGCTCTTATTTACGTCGTAGGCAAGATAAGAGTCGGAGCGGCCGGCCTGCAGGTTGTAGACGATAGAAGGCTTCACGGCGATGGTCCATGCCTTCTTCTGACCCACGTTGAAGTTGAAGTTGACGCCCAGTTTGGAGGTGAGGAAGTTGTCGTCGCGCTTTACGGCGGCCTTGTAGTATTCACGTCCCCAGCCTGCGCCTACTACGGCTTCCATTTCAAAGACGCGGGGCACGCCGTTATAACCGCCGAAGAGGTTGAAAAGGTTGATTTTACCGAGCAGGCTGATGTTGTGCGCGTCAACAGCAAGGCGGCTGTCCGTAATGTTGTGCGCCATCGTGCCTTGCACTGCGAGGCCGAAGCCAGGCGTGATTTGCTTGGTGATTTCAAGGCCGTAAGTGGGGCGCATGTTGGCCCAGAAAGCGGAATGCGTGGTGGGCGTGATGCCGCCGCCTACGAGACCGATGGACCAGTTATCGAAAAAGCGGCTGTGCTCCATTGCCTTTTGGGCGTTCATTGCTGCCGTGCCGACGAGGCCGGCAACCATAAGCGTAAAAATCTTTTTCATGTTACTCTATATTTATTGGATGATACTTTTAGAGTGCGCCAGGCAAAATATCAAGCCATTAAGCGCGGACTCCCTTAAATATATGGCGCAAAAGTACAACAATAAAATCATTTTCACCTGTTATAATGGTTGAAAAGGCACTAAAAAGGTAAAACTTTCAGAGTTATAGGACGCTTTTTAACGGAGAAATTGGTATTTCCGCTGTTTGTTGGGAAAAGTTTACGCCCTGATTTGCGCTTTTCATAGCAGATGTTTTGCGGAATATCGGCACAATACGCGCGTTATTACAACAAAATATCCTACTTTTGCAGATAATTTAGGTTTGTCGTATAAACAAGCATACATTTTCACCTGTTGGCATCATTAATAATCTTTGCTAAGTGCCTGGAAGGCACTACAAAAGCGCAGCTTTTTAGTAACCGGGGACGAAGTCCTCGGTATGACATTGCAAGGACGATGTGCCTGGAAGGCACTACGCCATAGGACAGGTAGCATTGCAACAGGCGTACTGCCTTCCAGGCAGAACTATTGTTATAGCCTCTACCGAGGACTTCGTCCCCGGTTATCGTCGCTTCGCTCCGTACTGCCTTCCAGGCAGAGAATACTTTGATCAATTTATTACTATATATACTCACCGCATACACAATATTATATATATACATCATGGAAAATAAAGAAAACCAAGACGGGCAACTCAAAATAGAACTTACGCCCGAGGTGGCAGAAGGCATCTATGCCAACCTTGCCATTATCACCCATTCAAGTGCCGAGGTGGTGCTCGACTTTATCCGCGTGCTGCCGGGCCTGCCCAAGGCTAACGTGAAAAGCCGCATCGTGCTGGCACCCGAGCACGCCAAACGCCTGCTCTTCGCACTGCAAGACAATATCGTGAAATACGAAAAGCAATTCGGCACCATCAATCTGCCGGGCGGCAATCCCCAGCAACCGGGAGGACGCACAGCCACGCCCTTTGGCATTCCCGAAGGCAACGCATAATCATATATTTTAGTAAACAAGTAAACGAGTATACGAAGAAACAAGTATACGAGTGTGATTAAGAACGACAACATAGACAACAACAGACAACTCCAAGTCTGACAATTCTGCGCAAAATATGACGACAACTTAGACAACCGGGCGTATTTTATACGCCCTCCTCGCACGCAGGAAGACAACTGAAAGTTGTCGAAAGTTGTCCCAGTTGTCGTCAAAACAAAAGCAAGCAATACAAAAAAGTTGTCAAGAGTTGTCTAAGTTGTCGCAAAATAAAAAAGCATCCATTAGTCTACTCGTCTACAAAAAAGCACCAAGCAATATGACTGCCAACGAAATACGCGAAGCCTACAAGAAGTTCTTTGAATCGAAAGGACATCTCATCGTGCCCTCCGCACCAATGGTGATCAAAGACGACCCTACGCTGATGTTCACCAATGCCGGCATGAACCAGTTTAAGGATATCATTCTCGGCAACACCGAACCGAAATGCCGCCGACAGACCGACTCGCAAAAATGTCTGCGCGTGAGCGGCAAGCACAACGACCTCGAAGAGGTGGGCCACGACACATATCACCACACCATGTTTGAAATGCTCGGCAACTGGAGTTTCGGCGACTACTTCAAGGAAGAAGCCATCACGTGGGCGTACGAGTTTCTCGTGGACGTGCTGAAAGTCAACCCCGAGCATCTTTACGTCACCATTTTCGAGGGTTCAAAGGAAGAAGGCCTCGAGCGCGACAACGAAGCCGCCGCCATCTGGGGACGTTTCTTCCCCGAAAGCCACATCATCAACGGCAATAAGCACGATAACTTCTGGGAAATGGGCGACACCGGCCCTTGCGGTCCGTGCTCCGAGATACATATCGACAGCCGCACGCCCGAAGAGCGCGCCGCTGTGCCGGGAGCAGAACTCGTGAACAAAGACAATCCGCAGGTCATCGAAATCTGGAATCTCGTGTTCATGCAGTACAACCGCAAGGCCGACGGCTCGCTCGAGCCGCTGCCGCATAAGGTGATTGACACTGGCATGGGTTTCGAGCGTCTCGTGCGCGTGATGCAGGACAAACATTCCAACTACGACACCGACGTATTCCAGCCCATCATTAAAAAGATTGGCGAACTCTCCGGCTATACCTACGGCGAAAAAGAAGAGACCGACGTGGCCATGCGCGTAGTGGCCGACCACCTGCGTGCCATTGCCTTCTCCATTGCCGACGGGCAACTGCCCTCGAACGCCAAGGCAGGCTACGTAATCCGCCGCATCCTGCGCCGCGCCGTGCGCTACGCCTACACGTTCCTCGGCCAGCGCGAAGCCTTCCTCTACCGCCTTCTGCCCACCCTTGTGGAAGAAATGGGCGGAGCCTATCCCGAACTGCCGGCGCAGCAGACGCTCATCGGCCGCGTAATGAAAGAAGAGGAAGAGTCCTTCCTCCGCACCCTCTCGACAGGCATCTCGCTGCTTGAAGGCGTGATTGAGCAGACCGTGAAGGCAGGCCGCGACACCGTGGACGGCGAAAAGGCATTCACCCTCTTCGATACGTACGGCTTCCCCCTCGACCTCACGCAACTTATCTGCTCCGAGAAGGGCCTGAAAGTAGACGAAGCCGGCTTCAACGCCGAGATGCAGAAACAGAAGGAGCGTGCCCGCAACGCTGCCGCCGTGGAAACGGACGACTGGGTGGTGCTCGCAGAAGGCGAAACGCAGTTCGTGGGCTGGGACGGCCTCGAAGCCGAAAGCCGCATACTGCGCTACCGCCGCGTGCAGCAGAAGAAGCAGACCTATTACGAACTTGTGTTGGACACCACGCCTTTCTACGCCGAAATGGGCGGACAGGTGGGCGACCGGGGCACGCTGCAAAGCGAGACCGAAACGGTGGAAATCTTCGACGTGAAGCGCGAGAACAATCTGCCCATACATCTCACTAAAAAACTGCCCGCCAATCCCGCCGCCGCTTTCCATGCCACGGTGGACGCCGAGGCACGCCATGCCAGCGAAGCCAACCACACTGCCACGCACCTGCTTGACCAGGCCTTGCGTGAGGTGCTCGGCACGCACGTTGAGCAGAAAGGCTCGCTCGTAACGCCCGATTATCTGCGCTTCGACTTTTCGCATTTCCAAAAGGTAACGCCTGAGGAACTGCGTGAGGTGGAGCGGATTGTGAACCGCCGTATCCGCGAGGACATTCCTATGCAGGACCACCGCGATGTGCCTATCGAAGAGGCCAAGCAACTCGGTGCCATCGCCCTCTTCGGCGAGAAATACGGCGACCGCGTGCGCGTGGTGCAGTTTGGCAAGAGCGTTGAATTTTGCGGCGGCTGCCACGCCAAGAGCACCGGGCGCATCGGCATGGTACGCATACTCTCCGAGAGCAGTGTCGCCGCCGGCGTGCGCCGCATCGAGGCCATCACGGGCAAGGCCGCCGAGGAAAGCATTTATGCGCAGGAGGACATCTTGCGCGGGTTGCAGAACTTCTTCGCCGGCGCAAAGGACCTCACGGCTGCCATTAAGAAAACCATCGAGGAAAACGACGGACTGAAGCGTCAGGTGGACGACTTCGTGAAAGAGCGCGTCACCGCCCTGCGCGACCGCCTCGTGCGCAACGCCACGGAGAAGGGCGGCGTGAAAGTGCTCAATGCCGTGCTCTCTACCAACATTGCGCCCGATGCCGTAAAGGACCTCGCATTCCAAATCTCCGGCATGCTGCCCGAAGACATGCTTTGCGTACTCGGCAGCACCTTTGAGGGCAAGCCGCTCCTCACGGTGATGATCAGCAAAAACCTCGTGGAAGGACGCGGCTGGCACGCCGGCAACATGGTGCGCGAGGCTGCCAAACTCATCAAGGGCGGCGGCGGTGGTGCGCCCCACTTCGCCACGGCCGGCGGCAAGGACGCTTCCGGCTTGGAGCAGGCTGTAAGCCACGTGCTCGATATGGCCGGCATTTAATTTGTTTCTAAAAAAACATATATAAAGGAAAGGCTGCGTCAATGCTTGGCGCAGCCTTTTTTATAAGAAAAATCATTTTCCAAGTAGCGAAAACGGCGCGGCGTTGTATCATATAATAGATGGACAAGCAAACATACATATCCTTAGCCCCCCTTTGCCGCAGCGCAGCCGAAGCGCAGGCGGCGCGATACGTGCAAGACGAGGCGGAAAGGGAGGACATCGTGCAGGATGTGTTGCTGAAAATGTGGGAGCAGCACGAGTTGCTGCAGTCCGACCCGCAGAAACTCAAAGCCTACGCCGCCACGCTGGCACGCAACCACTGCCTCAACAGGCAGAAGCACCGCCGGCGGCACCCTTTCCTAAGGTTCTTTTGGGGAGAGGAGCACGAAGAAACGCCCATGCCCGAGCCGGCAGAAAAGGAAACGCCGCACAGCAGGCTGGAAAGCGAGGAAATGCAGCGCGTGTTCCGCACGGCACTCGCCCGACTGCCTGAAAACCAGCGCAAAATATTCCTGATGCGCAGCGAGCACGACCTGCCGTTCTGCGAAATAGCCAGCATTTTGGGCACATCCGAGTCGTCGGTGCGCGGCACGCTCTGCAAGGCGCGGGCGCGGCTTTTGGAACTTATTAAAAAAGAAATCAGATGAACAACCAAGCGAATTAAAAGAACCCACCTTATAGAAATAGATGAACGACAAGGCATACATACAGCATTTGCTCGACCGCTACATGACGGCCACGGCATCGGAGGACGAGGAACGGCGGCTCCGGGAATGGTTTGCCGCTCAGGACAATGTGCCCGAAGAATGGCAGCCCTACGCCATACTGCTCACGGGTCGCGCGGCCGCCGCGCCGCGCAGGCATCGTCTGGCAAAATGGGCGGCGAGCGCGGCAGCAGCCGTCGTGATTGTGGCAGCGGGACTGTTTGCCCTTCACGCGCCGCAGCAGCCCGCACAGCCCGTGGCGCAAACCGTTGCCCCTCTTGCGCCTGCCGCCGTCCAGCAGCCCGCGCCTGCGGAAAAGGCCGCACCTGCCGAACCCCGTCTTGCCGCCGCCAAGCGCAAGGCACAGCCGGCGCTGCGCAGTGTCCCCGCCGTGGCGGAGCGTGCAAAGGAAGTACCCGCACCCGCAGAGCCGCCGGTAGAAGAAGCCCCGCCTTCGCCCGAAGCGCTCCAGTTGGTGGAAGAACTGCTGGCGCAGGCCATGGAAAACAAAGAGGACAAGGAAGAGCGCATGTGCCGCGAACTGATTGAGGAAGTTTTACACAATATATATTATACGTCTCACCAAACCGAACTGACATTATGAAAAACCTAATTCTTCTTTTCGCCGCCGCGCTGGCAAGCCTCACCGCCACGGCACAGACCGCCTCCCTGAAAAATGCAGAAGCCTTGTTCCAAAAAACGAAGAACTGCACCCAGACGAATTACAAATCCGAGCAGGGGCGCGACCGCTTGGACTCCACGTATTACCTCCGCTTGAAAACCTATGCGATGCCCTACGACAAGAAAAAGGACAAGGCAGCCTGCGACGCCGTGGTAGCCGAACTGCTCGACACCTATCAGAGGGAATCTCCGTCGGCCTCGGCCGGATTTTGCCAAAGTCGCCCCTTGAACGTCGCTGCCCACGACCAACAGCAGGTGAGCATATATTACGCCGAAAACAAAGACCCGTTCATCGCGGGCACCGAGGGGCGCAACTATGCCTTGCTGCGCTATGCCGACCAGAACAACCCGACCTATCGCCGCGTGCACGGCGTGGAATGGTGGTACGACAAGGTAAATCGCCAAGCAAACTTTCGCGTGTTCCACATTTTCGGACCTGGCACGAAGCAGGCTTATGAAAAGTCGATCTTGAACGGCAACTCTTTTGAGAAAGAGGCAACTGGATTGTTGGAAAACCTGCTCTACCAAATAGAAATCCTTGGAAACTTTTACAAAAACGAGGATAACGAAATAGATCGCGCCACCGTGCAACTCATCAACGAGCGCATCGACGCATATCTTCATTCCCAAAAAAAGCCAGACGAACTAAACGCCCTCTTGATGAAACTTGAAAAAATCCCCGGCTACTACACCGAAGTGCTGGAAGGCAAAGACGAGCGCAAAGGCTACTCGCCCGCCGTGGCGGCACAGATGATCAGCGAAGAATTGCAGGGCAAAATATTCTGCATCACCACAGAAAGGCGCGGCAGCGAAGATTGCCGCCGCTACGGCGACAAGTCTAAGAACTTTCTGATACAAATCATTTTGGACAAATAGAAAGAAAGGGGATTTTCAAAAGCATCTCGTTTCCACAAATTCGGACTTCCTTATAAGCAAAGCGGCTTTTATGGCCGCTTTTTTGCTTGCCCTCACTATTTTTACGTATCTTTGCAAAATATAGCAAGAAAACTCATAATCCTATCAATATTAAAAATCTAATATGATGAAAACTAAATCATTGTTGCTCGCCTGCCTCGCCGCGCCTGCGCTGGCTATGGCGCAGCCGAATGTGGAGACGCAGCCGCTCGCCGGCTTCTATTATGGCGACATGCAGGCTCCGACCGGCTGGGAATGGCAAAGCCCCGACTCGCTCGCTTACAACAAGCAGCAGCCGCACGCATGGTTCTTCTCCTTTGCCGACACAGAAAGCGCGCGAAAGGTGCTGCCCGAACACAGCACGCTGTTCCAGTCGCTCAACGGCACATGGGATTTCCACTGGGTGCGCACACCCGAACAACGACCCAAGAACTTTTACGAAACATCTTTCAGCACCGCCGATTGGGATAAGGTGGAAGTGCCGATGTGCTGGAACATCGCCGGCATCGGCAAGGACGGCAGCCTGAAATACGGCTTGCCCATCTACTCCAACCAGCGCGTCATCTTCCACCACAACGTGGCAGTGGGCGACTGGAAGGGCGGCGTGATGCGCGAGCCGCGCAAAAACTGGCTTACCTACGACTACCGCAACGAGGTGGGCTCGTACCGCCGCACGTTCACCGTGCCCGCCGACTGGAAGAACCAGGTGGTTTACCTCAACTTCGACGGCGTGGATTCTTTCTTCTACCTCTACATCAACGGCCGCTACGTAGGTTTCTCGAAAAACTCGCGCAACCTCGCACAGTTTGACATCACGCCTTACCTGAAAGAGGGCGAGAATGTTTTGGCGGTCGAAGTGTACCGCAACAGCGACGCTTCGTTCCTCGAAAGCCAGGACATGTTCCGCCTGCCGGGCATCTACCGCGATGTCTACCTCACAGCGAAGCCTAAGGTGCAGGTGCGCGACATCGTGTGCATTCCCGACTACGATGCCACCTATACCAACGCCACGCTCAACATCACTGCCAAGGTGCAAAACCTTGACAAGAAAAAGATTAAGGATTATACCATCGACTACGCCCTTTACGAGAACGAACTTTACGGCGAAAGCAACCAGCCCGTTGCAGGCGTGACGGCTGTTGCTACCCTCAAAGAACTGCTGCCCAACGTGGAGCAGGACGTTTGCGTGCGCCTCGAAGCCGGCACAAAGGTGAAGCCCTGGAGCGCAGAGCGCCCGCAGATGTATGTCCTCGTGGGACAGCTCAAAGACAAGAAGGGAAAGGTGGTTGAAACGTTCTCCACCTCCGTGGGCTTCCGCAAAATCGAGGTGAAGCAGACGGAAGCGAAAGATGACGAGTTCAACCTCGCCGGTCGCTACTACTACCTCAACGGCAAGCCTATTAAGATGAAGGGTGTGAACCGCCACGAGAACAATCCCGACCGCGGCCACGCCATTACCCGCGAGCAAATGAAGCAGGAAGTGATGCTCATGAAGCGCGGCAACATCAACCACGTGCGCAACTCGCACTACCCCTGTGCGCCCTACTGGTACTATCTCTGCGACAAATATGGCATCTATCTCGAAGACGAAGCAAACATCGAGAGCCACCAATACTATTACGGCGATGCCAGTCTCTCGCACGTGCCGGAGTTTAAGAATGCCCACGTGGCCCGCAATATGGAAATGGTACACGCCCGCGTGAACCACCCCTCCGTATGTATTTGGAGTTTGGGCAATGAAGCCGGCCCGGGCAACAATTTCGTGGAAGCCTACAAAGCGATTAAGGCCTTCGATGCCTCACGCCCCGTGCAGTATGAGCGCAACAACGACATCGTGGACATAGGTTCTAACCAATATCCCAGCATCGCGTGGGTACAGGGTGCCGTGAAGGGTAAATATAATCTCGTTTATCCCTTCCACATCTCCGAATACGCCCACTCTATGGGCAACGCCGTGGGCAATCTCATCGACTACTGGGACGCTATCGAAAGCACCAACTTCTTTATAGGCGGCGCCATTTGGGACTGGGTGGACCAGGCGCAAAACTACTACGACGCCAAGACGGGCAGCAAGTTCTGGGCTTATGGCGGCGACTTTAACGACAAGCCCAACGACGGCACATTCTGCATGAACGGCGTGATGCGCCCCGACCTCTCGCCCAAAGCGCAATATTTTGAGGTGAAGAAGGTGTATCAGAACGTGGGCGTCCGCGCTGTCGGCGAGCACAGCCGCACGATTGAGATTTTCAACAAGAATTACTTTGAAAGCCTCGCCGACTACGACATCATGTGGTCGCTTTGGAAGGACGGCGTTTGCATTTCCAAGCCCGCCGCACTGCCCATTCAGGGCGGCACGCTCAAAGCCCGCGAGCGCAAGACCGTTACCCTGCCCTTCGACCCCGCCAAACTTGAGGCAGCGAGCGAATATTTCGTGAAAATCCAGTTTGTGCTTAAAGCCGACAAACCTTGGGCCGAGAAGGGCTATGTGCAGATGGACGAGCAACTGCCTGTCAAGGCGGCCGACATCACGCAAAGCGTCTACGCCGGCAGCAGCACGTTGCAGAAGCCCGTTGAAACCGCCGACGGCATCAACGTGACGGGCGAAGGCTTCAGCGTGACGTTCTCCAAGGCAGAAGGCACCATCAGCAACCTCACTTATGGCGACCAGACGGTGATTGAAAGCGGCAAGGGTCCGAAACTCGACGCGTTCCGCGCCCCCACCGACAATGACAACTGGGCGATGTATAAGTGGGCGAGTTACGGTCTCGACAACCTGCACCACAAGGCCGTGTCCAGTTCGTACAGCCAGCGCAAGGACGGCGCGGTGCAACTTGCCTTCACCGTGGAAAGCCAGGCTCCTTACGCCACAAAGATGCACTACACCAACGGCGACCGCGAACCGCAGGGCACTTACACGTTTGAGGAAGACAAGAACCGACCCTTTGGCGACAACGACTTTAAGTTTACCACCAATCAGATTTGGACGGTCTATCCCGACGGCTCTATCGAATTGCAGAGCGCGATTACGTCGAACAAGCCCAGTGCCGACCTCGCCCGCATCGGTTTTGCCATGCAGTTGCCCAAAGACCTCGACAACTTTACTTATTACGGTCGCGGCCCGGTCAATAACTACAACGACCGCAAGACGTCTCAGTTCATCGAACTGCATGCCCAGCGCGTTGGCGACGATATTATGCTGCCGAAGCCCCAAGCCATGGGCAACCGCGAAGAGGTGCGCTGGTGCGCCCTCACCAACGACCGCGGCCAGGGTGTGCTCTTCGTGGCCGACGGACAGATGAGCGCATCGGCACTGCCGTACAGCCAGAAGGAACTCGCCGAGGCAGCCCATCCCTACCAGTTGCCCGTGAGCAGCGCCACGCACCTGCACCTCGACGCCAAGGTCACCGGCCTCGGCGGCAACAGTTGCGGACAGGGCGGCCCGCTCGCACCTGACTGCACCAAGGGCGACGACCACAACTTCGGCTTCATTATCCGTCCGCTCAACATCGGCCGCGCCATGCCCTCCGTCATCACCGAAAAGGCTGCCGTGAAAGGCATCGGCGAAAAGCCCATCACGATTTCCCGCTCCCGCACCGGCGTTGTGAGCATTGCTTCACCCTACGCTGACCGCAAGGTGATGTACACCGTGGGCAACAGCAAAAAGGCGCAAGCCTATGCCCAGCCCTTCGACCTGCGCGATGGCGGCACCGTCAAGGCATGGTATGCCGACGCGCCCGCTCTGGTTATCGCCGGCACGTTTGCAAAGATTGAGGAAGTGCCCCTCGAGGTGATTTACGCTTCGAGCGTCGAGACTGGCGAAGGCGATGCCTCGCACCTCACCGACGGCGACCTCGGCTCGATTTGGCACACCATGTACAGCGTCACGCTGGCCAAATATCCCCACTGGGTGGACTTCGATGCCGCCGCCGTCAAGACGATGAAAGGCTTTGTCTACACGCCGCGCACCGACGGTCCGAACGGCCGCGTCAAGGACTTCGAAATCTACGTGAGCAACGATGCTGAAAATTGGGGCGAGCCCGTATGCAAAGGTTCGTTCAAGAACAGCGGCGAGCCGCAGCGCGTATTCTTCGCCAAGCCCGTCAAGGCACGCTACATCCGTTTCCGCGCCCTCAATGAGCAAAACGGCAACGACTACGCCTCTGGCGCAGAGTTCAGCCTCATTGCAGAGTAATTTGGGGAAACGAATAATATAAACGGGATAGGGGCGTAGGGCATACGCCCCTATTCTATATCCCCCTACCCTCGTTTACTCGTCTACTCGTCAACTTGTTTACTAAAACCTACTCGTTTACTCGTCTACTTGTATACTTGTTTACTAAAACTTCAATGGAAAAAACACTAAAAAATCCCGCTTTCACCATGCTTTACTTCCACGGCTTCGCCTCTTCCGGCGCGAGCGGCACGGTGGAAACCCTGCGCAAGATGCTGCCCTCGGCCGAAATCGTTGCGCCCGACATTCCCGTCGACCCTGTCGAGGCGTTGCCCTTTCTCAAAAGCCTCACGGAGGAAGTAAAGCCCGATGTCATCGTGGGCACCAGCATGGGCGGCATGTATGCCCAGCAAATGCGCGGCTATCAGCGCGTCTGCGTCAATCCCGCGTTCAACATGTCGACGGCCAGCAAGCTGCTGCGCACGGGCACGTTCAAGTTTCTCAACGGGCGAAAGGACAAGGTGAAAGAATTTCGCATCACGAAAGAAACTATCCAGCACTTCAACGCCATGGAGCGCGGGCAGTGGGACGGTATCACGCCCGAAGAGCAGGATTTGTGCTACGGCCTTTTCGGTATCCACGACAAACTGGTGAACACCTACGCCCTCTTTTTGAAGCACTATACGCACGCCCGCAAGTTCGACGGCGAGCATCAACTCAACGACAATGCCTTGCGCCACGCCCTCCTGCCCCTGCTCGGCGAACTGCTTGGCGACCGCCTCGAGCAGGCAAAGCAACCACCGTTGCCCGATTACATGCAGTATTGATTGCCCTTTGCGGCACTCCAAATCAGGGTCGAATCCACGTGCCCTCCGGGTGCGCTGCAAAAATCATATAAGACCATTGCGATTGTCTGCGCAGACAGTAGAACGTATCACCCGTGATAGCTCTGACGGTCTGCGCAGACATTTTTTTGTTCCTATAAGACATTTTTCCCTTTCTCCTTGATATTTTCCCCTATCCTATAAGATATTTTTTATTACAAAGTTTGTAACATGTATTACAAACTTTGTAATACGTATTAGAAACTTTGTAACAAGCGTTACAAACTTTGTAACAAACTTTTTCTGCGCAGACAGAAAAAAATATCATGCTGAAAATAAAAACTATCTTGCAGAAAGGAAAAATTTTCAAGGAGACAGGGTGAGTGGTCACATAAGATAATTGCTGAAAAACAGGCAGAAAAAAGTCCGCCGCAGCGTCAGAAGCCTGACGTTGCGGCGGACAATTATATTTGTAGTGTGTCTATGCTATACCAAGTGGGCGATGAGTTCCTCGCGGTCGCCAGGGAGCAAGTCGATGACGGGCACCTCCACCATTGTGTAGCAGCCGGGCTGCTGGCGCATCGTGGCGCGGGCCACGCAAACGAGCACCTGACCCGTGAGGGCGGGGTTGTTGATTTTCATGTTGAACTCAAAGAGTTGGTTCTGCGTCTTGCCGCTCACGCCCTTGCGCACAAGGTTCACGCCATGCCCCATGTCGATCACCTCGTCCACGCTGGGCACTTCGATAACGTGCGTCTCGTCGTTGGCAAAGTAGGGGTCGGCCTTGATATCTGCGGCCACCTGCGCGTAGTCGTGACCCGGTTCGATTTCCACGTAAACCATGCGGCGGTGAATGCCCTGTCCCGTGGGAATAGTCATGGAAAGCGCGGCCTTAACGCCCTTGATGGCTTTCACAGCTACGGTGTGGCCCATCGACATACCCGGACCGAAATTCGTGTAACTCAATCCCTTGGGCGCAATCGCCTGCAAAAGCGTGCGCACTACGGAATCGCTGCCCGGATCCCAGCCGGCGGAAATGATGCTCACGGCACCGGCCTTGCGTGCTGCCTCGCCGAGGGAACGGCGCAGGGAGGTGATTTGCGTGTGAATGTCGAAACTGTCCACGGTGTTGATGCCAAGGGCGAGGATGTCGAGCGCAAACTTCTCTACGCTGCGGGTCGGCGTGGCGAGAATGGCAACGTCCACGTTTTCCAACTCGCGAATGTCGCCCACCACGCGGTAGGGTTTCAACTGTGCAGGCTGCTCGTCCTGCGGATTACGGCGCACGATGCCGGCAATCTCGAAATCGGGCGCGGCTTCCAGTGCTTCAATCGTGTAGTGGCCTATGTTGCCATAGCCTACTACGGCGGCTCTTATCTTTTTCATGTTTTGGGTATTTGTTTGTTTTTTGACGCTGCAAATTTACACGTTTTTGGGGAGCTTGAAAGCAAAGAAACGCAGCGTTTTTGCCATTATCAGATAAAATATAATCTAAAATACGCTTCACATCAGCCGTAATGGCCGACAGTTGCCAGACGCGCGACACAGAGTCCCCTGAAATTCTATCACTCTGATACTGCTTGCAAAATGAAAGCTGGGTTGGGCGATTTGTATGCAAATAACTCAATTTAGGCGACACTATGACGCGATAGGTAAAAAAGGGGGCTCAAAGTTGTGGCAAGTAACTACCTTTTCCGTAACTTTGTACGCTTATAATTGGCTTTTGCCACGGAAAAGGAATTTTTCTTGTTGCTCACACAATATTAATTATACAATATATTTTATGGAAAAGAAATTCAACCGCACCCTCGTCACGGCAGCCCTGCCCTACGCCAACGGCGGCGTGCATATAGGACACCTCGCCGGGGTGTATGTTCCCGCCGACATCTACGTGCGCTACCTGCGCCTCAAAGGGGAGGACGTGCTCTACATCTGCGGCTCGGACGAACACGGCGTGCCTGTCACAATCCGCGCCCGCAAGGAAGGCTGCACACCGCAGGAGGTTGTGGACAGATATAACCGCATCATCAAGGACTCGTTTGAGGAGTTCGGCATCTCGTTCGACGTGTTCGGACGCACCACAAGCGAAACGCACCGCAAGACGGCCTCCGACTTCTTCCGCAAGCTCTACGACAAAGGCGAGTTTGTGGAACAGGAGAGCGAGCAGTACTACGACGAGGAGGCCAAGACCTTCCTCGCCGACCGCTACATCACGGGCGAATGTCCCCACTGCCACGCCGAAGGCGCTTACGGTGACCAGTGCGAGAAGTGCGGCACGGCCCTTTCGCCCGAAGAACTCATCAACCCGAAGAGCACGGTGAGCGGCTCGGTGCCCGTGATGAAAAAGACGAAGCACTGGTATCTGCCGCTCGACAAGCACCAGCAATGGCTCGAGCCGTGGATTACGAAGGACCATACAGAATGGCGCAGCAACGTGATGGGACAGTGCAAAAGCTGGTTCGACATGGGCTTGAAACCCCGTGCCGTGAGCCGCGACCTCGACTGGGGTATCCCCGTGCCCGTGGAAGGGGCAGACGGGAAGGTGCTCTACGTGTGGTTTGACGCGCCCATCGGCTACATCTCCAACACCAAGGATCTCAGGCCCGACGACTGGGAGCTGTGGTGGAAAAGCCCCGACACGCGCCTCGTGCATTTTATCGGCAAGGACAACATCGTGTTCCACTGCATCGTGTTCCCCGCCATGCTTAAAGCCGAGGGGTCGTATATCCTGCCCGACAACGTGCCCGCCAACGAGTTCCTTAACCTCGAGGACGACAAAATCAGCACCTCACGCTGCTGGGCAGTGTGGCTCCACGAATACCTCAAAGAATTGCCCGGCAAGCAGGACGTGCTGCGCTATGTGCTGACCGCCAACGCACCGGAAACGAAGGACAACAACTTTACGTGGAAGGATTTCCAGGCACGCAACAACAACGAGCTTGTGGCCGTGTACGGCAACTTCGTGAACCGCGCCCTGCAACTCACTAAGAAATACTACGACGGCATCGTGCCCGCCTGCGGCGAACTCAACGACACCGACCGCGCCACAATCGACGAGTTTAAAAACGTGAAGGCCGACGTGGAGCGCCTGCTCGACGGTTTCCGCTTCCGCGACGCGCAGAAAGAGGCGATGAACCTCGCCCGCATCGGTAACAAATACCTCGCCGACGCAGAGCCGTGGAAAGTAATCAAGACGGACCCCGAGCGCGTGAAGACCATCATCAACCTCTCGCTGCAACTCGTGGCCAACCTTGCCATCGCCTTCGAGCCGTTCCTGCCCTTCTCATCGGAAAGGCTGAAAGGAATGCTGGCCGTGGACGGCCTGTCGTGGGCATCGCTCGGCGCAACCGACCTGCTACCCGCCGGCCACAAAATCGGCGAACCGGCATTGCTGTTTGAGAAAATCGAGGACAGCGTGGTGGAAGCGCAGGTGGCCAAGCTGCAGCAGTGCAAGAAGGAAATGGCAGAGGCCGCCTACAAGGCAGAGCCCGTGAAGGCCGACATCGCTTTCTCCGACTTTGAGAAACTCGACATCCGCGTGGGCACGGTGCTCTCCTGCGAGCGCGTGCCGAAGATGAAGAAGCTCCTGAAATTCGAGATTGCCGACGGACTGGAAAACCGCACCATCGTAAGCGGCATCGCCATGCACTACGAGCCCGAAACGCTGGTGGGCAAGCAGGTGTGCTTCATCGCCAACCTGCCGCCGCGCGAGTTCAAAGGCGGCCTCGTGAGCCAAGGCATGATACTCTCCGCCGTGAACTGCGACGGCACGCTGAGCGTCATCACGCCTGAGCGCAAAGTAGCAGCCGGCAGCAGCGTGTGCTGAGGCCATAATATGCGACAAATTCAATCCAAAATAACAAATAACAACTTTCCCACTTAAAATCAACCATGAAAAGAAGTCTGCTTATTACTTTGGCTATCGGCTTGGCAAGCGCCTTGCTGTATGCCGGTCCGGCGAAGCGCGTGCCGGTAAAGCGCACGCAGGCCGACGGAACTGTTGTCACCGTATTGCTCACAGGCGATGAGCATTTCCATTTCCACACCACCGAAGACGGCATTCCCGTATGCGAGGCCGAAAACGGCTCGTTCTACTACGCCCGGCTCGCCGACGGCAAACTCACGCCCACCGCGCAACTCGTGCACCCGGCTGAACAGCGCACTGCCGCCGAAACGGAGTTCCTGAAAACTAATCGGCTCAACGTGCAAGACGTGCAGCAGATATGGAGCAACAAACTCGCCGCCGCCAAGGCCGTGCAGCGTGTCAAGGCCAAAAGCCCAGCGCAGCGCGCCTCAGCCTTCGAGGGCAAAAAGCGCGCCCTGCTGATTCTCGTGAACTTTGCCGACACGAAAATGGCATCGACCAGCACCAAGGCGAAGTTTGAAGAAATGATGAATACGCGCGGCACGAAGATCAACGGCAACTACGGCAGCGTGCGCGACTACTTCTACGACCAGTCGTACGGTAAGCTCGACATGGAGTTTGACGTCGTGGGACCCGTGAACCTCACCCGCAACATGTCGTACTACGGCGCAGACTCCGGCTCCGAGGGCAACGACGTGCGCCCCGAATATATGGTGGCAGAAGCCTGCAAGGCCGTAGACAGCGAGGTGGATTTCAGCAACTACGACTGGGACGGCGACGGAGAGGTGGACCAAATATATGTCATCTACGCCGGATATAGCCAAGCCAGCGGCGCAAGCACAAACACCGTCTGGCCGCACCGCTACTGGCTGCAATACCGCTACGGATACCTCGCGCTCGACGGCGTGCAAATCAACTCTTACGCCTGCTCCTCCGAACTCAACGGCACGAGCGGCACGAAGATGGCAGGCATCGGCCCCATGTGCCACGAATACAGCCACTGCTTCGACCTGCCCGACTTCTACGACACGAACTATGGCGGCAACTGGGGTATGGACAACTGGGATATCATGGACACGGGCGCCTACGGCGGCGACGGCTACGTGCCCGCGCCTTACACCTCTTACGAACGCATGTTCTGCGGCTGGCTCACGCCCACCGTGCTCGACAGCCCCATCACCATCCAGGACATGAAGCCCATCACGGATGAGCCAGAGGCATACATCATCTACAACGACAGGAATAAGGACGAATATTATCTGCTCGAAAACCATCAGCAGAAAGGCTGGGACTCTTACAGCGATGGCCACGGCATGCTCGTGCTGCACGTGACCTATAGCCAGTCTGCCTGGGACCAGAACACGCCCAACAACGGCACGCCGCAGCGCATGACGATTATCCCCGCCGACAACCAGTTTGCCTCGGGCAACTATTACGGACAGCCTTACACCCTTCCCACAGACCGCGCCGGCGACCCCTATCCCGGCACGAAGCGCAACAAGTCGCTTACCGACACGTCTACGCCTGCAGCCAAACTCAACACCGCCAACAGCGACGGCCGCAAGTATATGGGCAAACCCATCGAGAACATCACGGAGAGTAGCGACGGCCTGATTACCTTCGACTTTATGGGCGGCAACACAACGGGCACGCCCCTGCCGCTCGAAGCCACGAATATTTCCGAAACGGGCTTCACCGCCAACTGGACGGCCGTGGAAGGCGCATCGTCTTACAACCTCAAAGTGTTCAACAACTCTCTGAAAAATCCTACGCCCTACCAGCAGGTGCTTGAAACCTTCGACAATGTGCAGGGCAGCGGCAACGGCGCAGACGGAATCACCAACATCTCCGCCGTGCTCGATACCTATCTCTCCCAAACTGGCTGGACAGGCACTTATATCTACGGCAGCGACGGCCGCGTGCGCATCGGCAAGAGCAGCCTCAACGGCTCGCTCATCACGCCTTCCTGCAACGCGCCCGCCGACGGCAACGTGACGGTGCGCCTCCTGCCCGAGCAATATTCCTCGTACACCGACGTTGAGACCAAAGTGAGCATCCTCACGGGCAACAACCAGGAGTTTGCCTCGCAAACCATCTCTGCCAACACCGGCACCTACTACGTGCATTTCACCGACGTGGCAGCAACCTATAAGGTGGGCATCTATCCCTCCAAGCGCATCTACGTGACGGAAATGGGCGTTTACAACGGCGACTTCTCCGAACTCAACTTCACGGACGAGGCGCTTAACAACAGCGCCGGCGCAGATACGCCCGTAGTTTCGGCAAACAATATTTCCGGCACGTCGTATGCCGTCGCAGGCCTGCGCCCGGGCTTTGAATATTCCTATATGGTGCAAGCCATCGGTGCGGAAGGTCTCTCTCTTTGGAGCAAGGCGATGCCCGTGCAGCTGACTACGGGCATCAGCACGCTGCGCCCCGCCGTAGACCCGACGCTCCCCGTTGAGATTTACACGCCCGAGGGTCGCTATCTCGGCAAGCGCGCAGCCCGCGCCGCCAAGAACGGCCTGCCCGCCGGCATCTACCTCTTCCGTCAAGGCGACAAGGTGGAAAAAGTGCTGGTGAAATAAGGCAAAAGCAACAGCCCCACAATACGGCACGGGTCGGCTTCCAAATCAGGAAACCGACCCGTGTTTTGTGTTTGCATGGGGGCGTTTACAACGAATATGCGCCTACAATGTTGGCAGAAAAAAAGAACGGCAGGCTCCATTACTGGTCTACCCACCGCACTGCAAAAATACATATTTGATTATAAGCCACAAAAGAAATATACAAAATTTCAGGCGAAATTGCGCGGGCAGCAGGACTCTTGCCTATGTTTTAGAAAGATTTTGGGCAAAAGTTGCCTATGTTTTAGAAAATAGATTTACCTTTGTGTCATAAAATCAATATGTTGCGTATGTACAAGCGAGAGATTGTAAAGCAGCTGAATATTTGGCGCAATAAGGCACACCGCAAGCCGCTGGTGCTGCGTGGTGCCAGACAGGTGGGGAAAACCACGCTCGTAAAGGAATTTGGCAAGGATTTCGATGCCTTCGTCTACCTAAATCTCGAAAAGGGCGATGCCGAAATATTCAGAAAGTTCAGCGATGTCAGAGCGTTGTGGCAGTACATCTGCCTCACCCGCCAAATCATGCAGGGCAAGGGCAGTAGCATACTACTCTTCATTGACGAAATCCAGGAAGAGCCAAAGGCGGTGGCCATGCTGCGCTATTTCTACGAAGAGTTGCCCGAGATACACGTAATTGCCGCGGGGAGCAGACTGCAAAGCCTGACAAAAGCAGGACTGTCGTTTCCCGTGGGGCGCGTGGAATACCTGACCTTGCGCCCGTTCTCGTTCGCCGAATATATCGAAGCGAAAAGGGGAGAGGCTTGGGCAGATATGGTGCGCGGACTCTCCGTGCCCGAAATGCTACACGAAGACATGATAGCCGAGTTTAATACGTTTGCGCTTGTTGGCGGTATGCCCGAGGCGGTGGCAGAATACCTTGACGCGGGCGACATCACGCGGCTTGCGCCCATATTCAACGCCTTATTGAAAGGCTATAACGAGGACGCTGAAAAATTTGCGAAAAATCAGGAACAGGCGAAAATCTTGCGCCATATATTAAGCACGGCGTGGCTCTCTGCCGCCGAAACCATTACATTCGGCTGCTTCGGCAACAGCAGCTACACCGCCACACAAATACATGATGCCATGGACCTGCTGGAAAGGGCTTACCTCCTTTCTTTGGACTACCCAGTCACGGCAACGGCAGTCCCCGCCATGCCGGCGAAAAGGCGCGCGCCGAAACTCATGATGGTAGACACGGGGTTGGCCAACTTCTTTGCCGGCATTCAGGTGCAATATTTGCAAAACAAAGAACTGCTGGATACGTGGCGCGGCAGGGCGGCAGAGCACATCGTGGCACAGGAGTTGCGTATCGCAGCTGACAGGCAATATAAAGAATCCCAATACTTTTGGGTGCGCGACCAAAAAGGCGCGACGGCAGAAGTGGATTTCATTTGGCAGGACGGCATACAGATCATCCCCATCGAGGTGAAAGCCGGCACAAACTCCCGGCTGCGTTCCCTGCACTCTTTTGTCAATGCCTGCGAGCGCCCAGTGGTGGCGCTAAGGGTATGGAGCGGCAATTATTCGGTGCAGGAAGTGACAACGCCCGCGCCTCACGCCAAACCCTTCCGCCTCGTGAATGTTCCGTTCTATTATATCGGTCAGATCGACACGCTATTGAATAGATTACTCCAAGCTGCGCAATAGTTCGGCGCAGGCATCTTCGCATAGGTCTACGACGTGCTCGAAATCGGCGGCAGTGCCATAATAAGGGTCGGGAATGGACGGGGAGGCGTGGCGCGTGAGGTAGTCGGCAAGGAGCAGCACCTCGGCCTTGGCATCTGCCGGGCGCAGGCGGGCAAGGCCGCGCAGGTTGGCGGCATCCATTGCCACGATGTAGTCGAAACGGCGGAAGTCGGCGGCGCAGGCGGGACGGGAACGATGCGTGAGGCGGTAGCCGCGCCGATCAGCCGTGCGGCGCATGCGCTCATCGGCAAGTTCGCCTTCGTGATAGTCAATCAGGCCGGCAGAGTCAATCTCAAAATCTTTGCCCCTGCCGCTGCGCTCCGCCAGCGTGCGGAACACTTCTTCGGCCAAAGGGGAGCGGCATATATTGCCGAGACATATAAATAATATATGGGTCATGGGAGTAAACGAGTAGACAAGTAAGCACATATAATAAAAAGCCGCAGGCGGGGGTCTGCGGCTTTTTACCGTTTATAATGATGCTTTATTATTTCGCAATCTTGTGCGTACGCGTGCCGTTGGCATTGGTCACGGTGATGAGGTATGCGCCGTGGGGCTGTGCGCCGAGGTTGAGCGAGAGGCTCTGCGTGCCGACGGCGGTGGAGGCATTGGCCACGCGCACGCCGCCAAGGTTGTAGGCAGCCACGGAGGTGCCGGCTTCAATGTTGCCCGTCAGAGTGACGATACCGCCGCTGTGGCGCATGGCGTAGTCGGCAGGCGAAGCGGTGAGGGGCGCGGCGGCGATGCCGGTGTCGGTTGTGTCGAATGGCGTGAAGCGCAGCTTATAAGTATATGTGCCGGACGAGGGGCAGAAGTATTGCGTGAGCGTGCCCGTGTTCTGACCGCAGCTGCCGTTGCCCAAGCCCTTCTGCATATAGTCGAAGTGCGCATAAACGTCCTTCGCTGTGAGCGAAGCGTCCCAGCGGTGGCGGGCCTTGGAAAGTGTCTCGTCGTCGTAGTGCAGCAACTGGAAAGCCACCTGGCCGTCGGCTTTCTCCACCTTAATGCCGAGCGAGTTGTCGGCATTCGTCAGCACGAGTTCGCGCAGGTCGAGGTGGTTGCCGCAGGTTTGCGGGCGGGGATAAGCCTCAAACATGTCCGTAACGGTGGTGGTGTAGCGGCCGAGATAAGAAGCCGTTTGGCGGTCGATGTAGTTCTCCCACGGGCCGCGTGCATAGTAACTCACGTTCTCGAAAGCGGCGGGGAAGCGCATCAGCATACCGATGCGGCGCAGGTCGCTGGTCTGCGGCGTGTAAGAAGCCGTGAGTTCCATAACGCCGTTGGCATATACGTCGTAAACGAAGTTGTAGGAGCAGAGCGTGCCGGAGGCATCTACCGTGAACTGCGCCGACTTGCCGTCGGCTGCTACGGTGTAGCTCATGGTGCGGCTGCTTGCATCGATGCCGTTGGCGGCGGAAGCGGTGTTGCCGGAAGCCTCATCGTTTTCCACCCAACGGAAGTTGGCGTATTCGGGACCGGCAGTCATGACAGACTGATTGTTGTAAGTCCAAGCGGAAAGCAGGCCGGTCTTGCTGAAAATAAACTTGGCCTTGTCGGAAGTAAGCACCACGCGGTTGGCGTTGGACGTGTCGGTGGTAAACGCCGTGGCACTGCCCGTTTCGACGGCGGGCAGTGAAGCAGACGCTTCCTGCAAGGAATATTGATGCGAGGCGATGGCGTAGCCTGCCTCTGCCCAAGTGGCATCTTCTTTAAGGCGCACTTCGAGATTGAGGAGACATTCTTCATCGGCGGCAGGCTGATAGGTGTAAGGTATATCTACGAGCAGAGTGTTGCCGGCTTTGAGCGCGGGCATGTTGAACGTACCTTCTTCCACCTGATGGCCATTGGCGAGCACGGCGTAGTGCATCTCGTAGAGGTTGAGGTTGGTGAAATGGTACATGTTCTTGATGCTTGCCTTCTTGTTGGAAGGATAGAAATCGCCGAAGCGCACGCCTTGGTACACTTTCTTGACCTCTGCGAGTTTGGGCGACCAGGCGCGGTCGGCGTTCACGAGACCATTGTTCACGAAGTTGCCCTGTGCGGGGCCGGGGAAGTCGTAGCCGGACTGGTAGCGCGGGAAACCGTTAGTGGTGAGGTTGCCGTCTTTAATATCATCGGAACGATATACAGACTGGTCTACCAAGTCCCAGATGCAGCCGCCCATACCGTAGGTGCTGCCCTCGATGATGTCCCAGTATTCTTTGAGGTTGCCCACGGCGTTGCCCATAGCATGGGCATACTCGCACATGAAATAGGGCTGCTTGCGCCAGTTGTTGTTGGCCTGCGAAGTGGCGCGGCTGACGTTGGGATACATCACGCTCCACATATCCGAGTAGTCGGCGTTGCCACGCGTTGCGCCTTCGTAGTGCACAGGGCGGCTGTCCAGCGCGTGGGCGCGGTCGTAGCAGGCTTTCAGGTTGCTGCCGACGCCCGACTCGTTGCCGAGCGACCAGAAGCAGACGGAGGGGTGGTTGCGGTCGCGCAACACCATGCGCTCCACGCGGTCCACGTAGGCTGCTTTCCAAGAGGCATCGTTGGAAAGGCCGAGATTGTCTTCCCAGTTCTTGTGGCATTCGAGGTCGGCCTCGTCCATGCAATACAGGCCGTAGTAGTCGAACATGGCGTACATCTTTGCCTGGCGCGGGTAGTGGCTGGTGCGCACAGTGTTCATATTGGACTGCTTCATCAGGATAACGTCCTTGAGCATCGTGGGCACGTCTACGGCGCGGCCGTGCACGGGGTGCGTGTCTTGGAGGTTCGCGCCGCGGAAGAACACGCGCTGGCCGTTGATGGTCATCTTGTTATTCTTAATCTCCACGGTGCGGAAGCCGTATTTTGTGGCAAATGCCATTTCTTCCTTGCCGTCGGCGGTGAGCTGCGCCACTTCTACGGTGTAGAGGTTGGGCGTTTCGGCCGTCCAGGGCAGGAGGTTGGAGAGCGTGAAGGAGAAGTTCTGCGCGAGCGTCTTGTCGGCGGCGGCGAGGGCAAAGTCCTTAGTCTCCGTGGCCACCGTTTCGCCAGAGGGCGAGAGCAGGCTCACCTTGACTTTCTTGGCGGCGGTGAGGCCGTCGCGGTTGTCCATTTCAACGTTCACGTTCATCGTGCCGCCATTGTAGGTGGTGTTGAGCGCGGCGGTGATGTAGTGGTCGCGCACAAAGGCCTTGGGCGTGGCGTAGAGATAAACGTCGCGGTGAATGCCGCTCATGTGGAACATGTCCTGCCCTTCGATATACGAGCCGTCGCTCCAGCGGAACACCTGCACGCAGACATTGTTCTCGCCCGTGCGGGCTGCGGCGGTGACGTCAAACTCGGCATCGTTGTTGCTGCCTTGCGTATAGCCCACGTATTTGCCGTTCATCCAAACGAAGGCTGCGCCGTAAATGCCGTCGAAATGCAGGAAGAGGCGCTTGCCGTCCCAGCCGGCGGGCAGTTCGAAGTTGCGGCGGTAAGAACCTACGGAGTTGTTCAGCCCCGGTTTCATCTGAATGTAGGGCGGGTTGTCGGCAAAGGCATATTCTACATTTATATATAAAGGTTCGCCGTAGCCTTTCATTTCAAGGCATGAGGGTACGGTGATGGTGTCCCACGCCGATACGTCTACATTGTCGCCCCAAAAGTCTTCTTCGCCGGGACGCTGCGCGGGCGAGGTGACATAATTGAGTTTCCAAAGTCCGTTGAGCGAAAGCACTTCGGCCTTTTCGGGCGTGAGCCAAGGCTTCTCGTAATTGGCATCGCCGCGCATGTTGTCGGTAGAGGCGTAAGGAATGAAGGTGGCGTGCGCCGGCTCTTTATTTTCCTCAAAAAAGGCTTCGTTCTCCCAAGGATTAGGTTCGGGATCTTCGGGCGTGCCCACGCCGCGCAGGGTAAAGGCGGCCGTAGTGGCATTAGCGTCCTGCGTCAGCCCGGTGTTGCCGTTGGCGAGGGCAGTAATGTAATAAGAGGTCGTGCCTTTGGTGTATTTGAAACGGTAACTGCCGTCCCCGGTTGCCTCGATTTGCGCCAGCTGATTGTAGCTGTAAGAAGTGGCAATCGTCCACTGCAAAGGATAGCGCTGGTTGTCGAGGGCAACGTCGATGGCAGAGTTATAAGTCTTGTTGTAAAGGATATAGTAAGCGGGATAACTGCTCAGTTGCTCGAGTTGCCACACCTGCGCATAGTCGCCCTCTGCGTAGTCGTCGGCATAGATGCGGGCGTTGTTGCTGCCGTCGCCCCGGTTGGTGAGCACCTTGTCCGTAGACGTGTTGGCAATGACGTAGTTCATGCCTGCCACGGGGTGGTTGATGCTGTGCGTGCGGCCGGTGTCGGAAAACTTGAACTTGGCAGCGGCAGCCGTGAGGTCGCCCTGCATCTTTATCGCGCCGCTGCTCTGCACCGTGGCGGCTTTCGAGCCGTCGGCAGCGAGCAAGCGGTACGTATCGGCTTCGCCGTCGACTGCCTCAACGAGGAACTTCTGATTGGCATTCTTCAAATCCATTGTCCAGTGCAGGAGTTGGGAGGAAGAGTCTAATGCCTGGTCGATGGCCAGTTCGGTCTCGGGATTGTAAATCACATAGACGTTCTTGGCACCTGCGGCGAGCAGCACCCAGTCCTGCGCCGTAGCGGTTGGCGAGTTGGCGTCCATTGTGAGGTTGTCGCCTTTCGTGTAGCTGCCGCCCGTGGAAAGGGCTTGCCCCGACGAGGCAGAAAGGATGCGGTAGACGCTGCCCGATACGGGCGCGGTTTCTGCCGTTGCGGTCAGCGTAAGGCAGTTTGCAACGAGCAGTGCCAGCATGGGGCGCAGCAGCGAAGCAAAGAGAGATTTAAGGTTTTTCATGGAGAGATATTTTTTTGATTTTTGAGTAAACGAGTTGATAAGTAAACGAGTTGATAAGTAAACGAGTTGATAAGTAAACGAGTAGA
The DNA here is from genome assembly GCA_004556745.1 of Bacteroidales bacterium. GTDB lineage: Bacteria > Bacteroidota > Bacteroidia > Bacteroidales > Bacteroidaceae > Alloprevotella. The sequence continues at coordinate 50,818 of SFFY01000007.1, forward strand.
CGAGTAAACAAGTAGACGAGTTATGGCAGAGACCGCCTCAATATTTAATTAGACTTCTTATAACTTACTTTTTGAGCGGCATCGTCGTCGTAAATCGCCTTTTTGAGTTCTTCGGGCGTTACGGGCACGGCGGTTTTGGTAAGTTCGGGCACGTTGTAACTCTTTTCTAGCAGAATGTTGTGCTCCGGGTCTTCCTGCGGCAGGAGGAACGCCTTATGGGCTTGGCCGTCCTTGTCGAAGTAGGCGATAAAGACGCGCGAATAGTTATTGTCCTCGCGGCGCGAAGCGACTACAATCCAGCGGCCGTTGCTGCTCCAGGTGTGGTAGCTGTCGGCATACTCGCTATTGGCAGGCGTGAGCGGGCGCACCTCGCCCGTCTGCAAATCCTTGACGTAAAGGTCGGCATTCTTGTGCCAAATATGGAACTGCCCGTAGTCGGCCATTGTGAAGAGCACGTAGCGGCCGTCGGGGCTGACGCGCGGCACGGCGATGCTCGTGCCGAGGCTGTCGGCATCGACGAGGGTGCGGGGCGCGGAGAAACGGCGCGTCTGTTCGTCGAAGTCGATGATGCGCAGGCTGTAGTGCAGGCTGTCGTAGATGTCGCTCACGCGGTCGCGCCGCACAGAGTCGGGCATGCCGGCAAACTGCGGCACGCGGGCGGAGCAATACACCACGCTCTTGCCGTCGGGCGTCCAGCAGGGGAAGGTTTCAAGCTCGCTGTCTGTTTTGAGGATATTGGTCAGCGTGTTCTTGTCGGCATCGAAGAACACGAGGTCCGAGCCGTAGTCGACCACTTCAATCTTCTGGCGGTTCACCATGTGGAACGTCTGCCCCGTCTGATTGGAAGAGAAGACCACCCAGTTGCGCTTGGGATGCCACGTGGGGTAGACAGTGGAAGAAAGGATAGAGTCGCATTTCATATTTACCTTTCTCACCTTGCCGTTCTCCACAAACACCGTGCCGCCGTGCTGGGCACGCACATGGAAGAGCATGTGCTGCGTATCATAAGCCTGATAATTGTGGCAGTTCACGCAGTGGTTGTTATCGCGGTCGTAGGAACGGTTGTTTTCATAAATCACGCTTTCCGAAAAATTCTCAAGATTGCGCTGGTACAGGCCGAGTTGGCGATAGAGTTCGTAACTCGGCTCGATAAGGCGATAGGAAAGATAAGGGTCTATCGGTTCTTCTGCCACGCCGATGCTGTATTTGGGAAATTGCACCCAGTCGCCGCCGCGCTTGGCATAGACCGTCACGGCGAGTTCCTTGCCCTTGGCTTCGGTGAGCAACTGTCGCCATTCCGTAGAGTCGAACGCCAGTTTGCCGTCGGCGGCTGCGCCGGCGGTAACGGTGCGCTTGCCGTCAGTAACGGCGGCCACATATTCGCCGCCCTCCGACTTTACCATAAAGTTGAGCGGCGCAATGTTGGGCGGCACAACGATGTCGCGGTAATCGGGATAGATGTCGGCGATTTCATTTACGGGCGTGCTTTCGGCCGGTATTTCTGCCTGGCGGGCGCAAGCCGCGAACAGGCAGGCGGCAAGCACGAGGAGGAATATATTGTTTTTCATAAGTCTTTTAATTGAGTTGAAGAGTAGGGGCGTTTTGCAAAACGTCCGTCAATTAAACGAGTAGACGATTATATCAGTTCACCCCTGCCTTGTGGTTGCTCTCGGTGGCGGGGCGCACTTGGTCGGGTTCGTTGTTTTCACAATAATAATAATACATATAGCTGCCGAGCCAATTCTTCTTCAGGTTCTTGCGCAGTTCGTAGCGGTCCTTGACGTACGGCTTGGCTTCTACCAAGAACGACCTTACTTCGTTTTGAACATAAGGCGGTATCTTGAACATGTTTGCGATATTCTGGTCTTTGAGCGACATGATGGCCAGGGCCTGCATCACGCTTTTGGTCATGCCGAAGCCCTTTTGCGCGAGGATTTGCGCCCGGAGCAGGAAGGCTTGCAGGTCTTTGGAGTAAAGGCAAGCGGCGGCCGACGTGACAAGCGTGGCATCGGAGCCTTCCATCAGTCCCACGTTGTAGCCGAGGAAAGCCGGCATGCGGTAACTTTGTTCAAAGCGTTGCTCGCGCGGCAGCAAGGTGCGGATAGCGGCGAGTTCGGCATCTTCTTCCACGGCTTTCGGATTGTTGTTCAGTGCGGTGTATTTCTCCACAAACTCGCCTTCAAAGGGATTGTGGCTGATGATGTCAAGATATTTCTCCGCCAGGCGGTGCTCTTCGTTGAGTATGGCACACTGCACCATGCGCTTGAGGTAATAGAGGCGCGGCCCGTCCATAACCACGTGGTCCATATTGGTGCGGTAGCCGGCATTGACAAGGCCGGCGTAGAGATTGGCATCGGGCACAAACATTGCATATTCCTCGCCGCCCTCGATGAGGTCGAGCCGGGCATCGGGATAATCGTAAACGATATCAAACACTCCCTCGAGCAACTGACCCGTCTGCACCAGCGCAATGACGTGGTAGGCAGCCGGCGTACGCGTGGGGCGCTTGGCGGCACGCACCTCCTCAATAATCTGTTCCCATTCTGCCCGCTGCGCCAGGTTTTGCACGCGCGCTGAAAGCATCACGTTGCTATTGTAAATATGGGCGCAGGCGATGAGCACTGCCACGCAAAGGGCAGGCATTGCCACACCGAAAGGTTTTGCCGTAGTATCTTTGGGGGAAGCATTACTGCCTTTCCGCAGCCGCGACACGGCCGCCGCCAGTGCAGCGAGGAGCAGCAGCCCGAGCGGTACGAGTACAAGGAGCGATGGTTCTGATTTATAATAGATATTGGTTCCGCGCCAGAGCATCCAGCCCACGACAGCCGCAGGCAGCACAAATCCCGCGCCGCCCTGCTTTGCCGGCAATCGCAGGGCGCGGTCAATGAGCCATGCCGTGAGGGTGAATATTGTGGCAAGCAGCAACGCACCCGTCCAGGCATTCTTGCACGCCAGGAGTACGAAACGCCCCGCCCAATACAGGTAGCCGCCACTCTGATCGAGCACATACTTCATCAACGAAGCGTCGAAACTGAAAAAACTCTCCTGCTCGGCGCGCACGAGCACGTCGCCGTAAGTGAAGCCGAAGAAACCAAAGAAGAGCAAAAAGCCGATGGCGTAGGCGGTGCGTGCCGCAACCTTTGCCGACATCTTGCCGCCGCTTTTCTGCGCCGCCGCTTTTTGCTGCGAAACAGTCGTTTTATTCTTTTGCATTGCTTGATTTTAATTCAAAAACGCAGCCTTTCTTGTAAGGAAAGGGCATAATCGCTCCAAAATTACAACAAAAATGCTATTGCCGCCAAGATTGTGTTTGAAGAAATGCAGCAATAGGCGAAAAGTAGGGGCTTTTGAAGAGATTTTTTACGCGTTGGTTGAATTACCATGTACAAGGAAACATTATGCGCACCTGCCCGACTTGGTTTATTTTGACGACAACAGGGACAACTTTTGACAACTTTCAGTTGTCTCGAACATGAGACTTTGCGTGGCAGGCGTATAAAATACGCCCCAGTTGTCTATGTTGTCGTCATAAAAAACAGGGACAACCTTCGACAACCAACGTTGTCTCTTGTTGTTTAGGTTGTCGTCAATATTCATTCTACTCATAAAACCAATGGAATAAAAAATAAGACTTAACTCAGCCAACGGGTCTTTTTTAGTAAAACCAAGAAGCGCGTACAGACGTCCGCATCGAGCAACCAAGCAAAGCCGCACACTCCCGTGCATCGGCTTCTATGCCTCTGGACTAATCTTTTGGATACCCCTTAATTTCAATCGTGACTGCTATATATTTGTCACCACGCGCTTTATTTTTACCTCCCCACAATTGCGGTGTGCCTTCCCCACAATTGCGGTGCATCTTCCCCACAACTATGGTGTACCTTCACCGCAATTGTGGGGAGGCGACAGAAAGGCAGATAATAACGCCTCTCTGCCTTGAAAAAACGATTTTCTGCCTTTCATTTTCCCGTTTTTTCTTTGCTTTTCACGCTCCATGCATTATCTTTGCTCCGAAAAACGAATTATATTATATGATAATAGCCGTTTTGAGACTTTGAAACGGCATTTTTTACTTTTGATTTATGGAATATAACCACAAAGACATCGAACGGAAATGGCGCAGCAAATGGGCCGAGGATAAAACCTTTCACGTTGAAGAGGATAAGGCGAAACCTAAATACTACGTGCTGAATATGTTCCCCTACCCCTCTGGCGCGGGACTGCACGTGGGACATCCGCTCGGTTACATTGCTTCTGATATTTACGCCCGCTATAAACGCTTGAAGGGTTTTAACGTGCTGAACCCGATGGGTTACGATGCCTACGGACTGCCCGCCGAGCAATATGCCATTCAAACGGGGCAGCACCCCGCCAAAACCACGGAGCAGAATATTGCCCGCTACCGCGAACAGCTGGACAAGATTGGCTTTTCGTTCGACTGGGACCGCGAGGTGCGCACCTGCGAGCCGGGCTATTACCATTGGACTCAGTGGGCGTTCTGCCAGATGTTCAACTCTTTCTACTGCGCAAAGTGCGGCAAGGCCATGCCGATCAGCCACCTCGTGGCGCGTTTCGAGAAGAAGGGTTCGGTAGGACTGAATGCCGCCTGCGGCGAAGAGTTCTGCTTCACTGCCGAGGAGTGGAAGGCTATGACCGAGGAAGAAAAAGACAACGTGCTGATGAACTACCGCATCGCCTATCTCGGCGAAACGATGGTGAACTGGTGCCCGCAACTCGGCACGGTGCTCGCCAACGACGAGGTGGTTGACGGTGTTTCGGTGCGCGGCGGTTTCCCTGTGGTGCAGAAGAAAACGGTGCAATGGTGCCTGCGCGTTTCGGCCTACGCACAGAGATTGCTCGACGGACTGGAAACGGTGGACTGGAGCGACTCTATTAAAGAGACGCAGCGCAACTGGATTGGCCGCTCCGAAGGCGCGGAGATGCAGTTCCGCATCGACGGCTCCGAAGATACGTTTACGATTTTCACCACCCGCGCCGACACGATTTTCGGCGTGACGTTCATGGTGCTTGCCCCCGAGAGCGAACTCGTGAGCCGCATGACCACAGACGCGCAGCGCGCTGAGGTGGAGGCTTATCTCGATGCCACGAAGAAGCGCACGGAGCGCGAGCGCATCGCCGACCGCAAGGTGACGGGCGTGTTCACCGGCTCGTATGCCGTAAATCCTTTCACGCAGGAAAAGATTCCCGTGTGGGTGTCTGACTACGTGCTGGCGGGCTACGGCACCGGGGCAATCATGGCAGTGCCTGCGCACGACTCGCGCGACTATGCCTTTGCCCGCCACTTCAACCTGCCGATCATTCCGCTCATCGAGGGCGCAGACGTATCGGAAGAGAGTTTCGACGCAAAAGAGGGCATCGTGATGAACTCGCCGCGCGAGGGCGTAGATGCCGGCGGCTTCTCGCTCAACGGCCTGACGGTGAAGGAAGCCATCGCCGCCACAAAGCGATATGTCGAAGAGAAGGGTATGGGACGCGTCAAGGTGAACTACCGCCTGCGCGATGCTATCTTCTCGCGCCAGCGCTATTGGGGCGAGCCCTTCCCCGTATATTACAAAAACGGCCGCCCGCAACTCGTGCCCGAGCACTGCCTGCCGCTCGAACTGCCCGAGGTGACGAAGTTCCTGCCCACCGAGAGCGGCGAACCGCCCCTCGGCAACGCCACGCGCTGGGCTTGGGACACGGTGAGCGAAACGGTGACTGAGAACGCGCGCATCGACAACAAAACAGTCTTCCCCCTCGAACTCTCCACGATGCCGGGCTTCGCCGGTTCGTCGGCCTATTATCTGCGCTACATGGACCCGCGCAACGGTCAGGCTCTGGTAAGTCCCGAGGCAGCGGAATACTGGAAAAGCGTGGACCTATACATAGGCGGTTCGGAGCATGCTACGGGTCACCTCATCTACTCCCGTTTCTGGAACAAGTTCCTCTTCGATCTCGGCGTTTCGGTGAGCGAAGAGCCGTTCCAGAAGTTGGTCAACCAGGGCATGATTCAGGGACGCAGCAACTTTGTATACCGCATCAAGGACACGAACACGTTTGTATCGAAAGGCCTCGCCAAGGACTACGACGTGACGCCTATCCACGTGGACGTGAACATCGTACAGAACGACGTGCTCGACACGGAAGCCTTCAAGGCATGGCGTCCCGAATACGCCACCGCCGAGTTCGTGCTCGAAGACGGCAAGTACATCTGCGGCTGGGCGATTGAAAAGATGTCGAAGTCGATGTACAACGTGGTCAACCCCGACATGATTGTCGAGAAATACGGTGCCGACACGCTCCGCCTCTACGAAATGTTCCTCGGCCCTCTCAACCAGAGCAAGCCCTGGGACTCCAACGGCATCGACGGCTGTTACCGTTTCTTGAAAAAAGCATGGAATCTTTACCACAAAGGCGACGACTTCGCCGTGAGTGCGGACGCGCCCTCCAAGGAAAACCTCAAAACGCTGCACAAGTTGATTAAGAAGGTGACGGAGGACATCGAAACGTTCTCTTACAACACCGCCGTGCCGGCATTCATGATTGCCGTGGGCGAACTCGCGCAGCAGAAGTGTGCTGCCCGCAGCGTGCTCGATCCGCTCGCCGTGTTGCTGTCGCCCTTCGCGCCGTTCTTTGCCGAGGAACTTTGGCACAAGCTCGGCCATGAGGGCACTGTGTGCGACGCGGAATGGCCCGCCTTCGACGAGGCTTACCTGAAAGAGGACAGCGTGACGCTCAGCGTGTCGTTCAACGGCAAGACGCGCTTCACGCTCGATTTCCCCGCCGATGCCTCCAAGGAGCAAATCGAAAAGGAGACGCTCGCATCGGAAGCCGCCGCCAAGTATCTCGATGGCAAGCAAATCGTAAAAGTCATCGTCGTGCCCGGGCGCATCGTAAACATCGTTGTAAAGTAGGGGCGTTTTTCATAATGTCGGCTGCACTCGGCAATATGAGCAAGCTCTATTGCGCTCGCTTGCACGCCATTTGCAAAACGCCCGCCGTGTGCGCCAACGAATTTATCATAGATTGGTTCAAATTAAACAAAAACAGTCAAAACAGCTTGTCCTGTGTGGGCTATCGCTCGCCTTATCCGATTAAGCCCAGTCTAAAAGTCTGCCGACTTTTGCCTTGTGCTTAATCTGCTAAGGCTGCGGTCGGTTCCCGCCCGCCCACACAGGACAAGCAAAAAACAGAAAAAAGTGGACATTATTTTTTCTGTAAAAAGGAAAAGAAGAGATGCATTACTTTTTCCTGTTTTTTGCTTGCAGCGTTTGAAGCGGGCGGGAGCCGACCGCAGCCGCAGGGATTAAGGACGAGCGCGAGCCGATTAGGCTCGCAGGCTCGGCGTTAAGACCGGCGGCGTGCCCTTGGGCTTCAAACGGGGCAAGCGATTTTTACGGTTTTTGTCAAATTCGCTGTTAATTTAACCTACTACATATAATATTATATGTCTGCCACAGTCAAATTTCACCCGACGTTCATGCAAGAACTGCACGACTACGTCATCATCACCCTCGGCCTGCTGTTTTATGCCGTCGGCTTCACCTGCTTCCAGTTGCCTTACGAAATCACGACCGGCGGACTTGCCGGCGCAGGCGCGGTGATATTCTACGCCACGGGCTTTCCCGTGCAGTACACTTACTTTATCGTCAATATCCTGCTGCTCTGCATCGCGGTGAAGGTGCTGGGACTGAAATTCTGCCTCAAAACCATCTACGCCGTCTTTATGCTCACCTTCCTGCTCGGCTTCGTGCAGGAGGTGATGATATACATCGGGCAGCACTATCCCGAGAGTTTCGCCTATATCAACCCGCGCAGCCATCTGCCGCAGGTGGTCAACAACAATGCCTTTATGTCGTGTATCCTCGGCGCGGCGATTGAGGGCATCGGCATCGGCATCGTGTTTCTGAGCAATGGTTCAACGGGCGGCACGGATATCATCGCCGCCATTATCAACAAATATAAGGACGTGACGCTCGGGCAGATGATGATGCTCTGCGACGTGATTATCATCACCTCGAGCATCCTGCTGCCGGAAGCCACCGTGGACAAACTGCTCTACGGCTATTGCACGCTCATCATCACCAACCTCCTGCTCGACTACGTGGTAGACCGCGGGCGGCAGTCGGTGCAATTCTTCATCTTCTCGAAGAAATACGACGAAATCGCCGCCGCCATCAACGAGACGCACCGCGGTGTTACGGTGCTCGACGGGCAGGGCTGGTACACCAAGCAGTCGCGCAAGGTTCTCGTGGTGCTGGCCAAGAAGCGCGAAAGCACCAACATTTTCCGCATCATTCAAAACATCGACCCCAATGCCTTCGTCTCGCAGTCGAAAGTAATCGGCGTGTTCGGCGAAGGGTTCGACAAGATTAAGGTTAAAGCCGACAAGAAAGAAAAACAATGAAACTCGTATTCGCCACCAACAACGCGCACAAACTTTCCGAGATACGCCACATCCTGGGCGACACGCTCGAAGTGGTGAGCCTTGCCGACATAGGTTGCCACGACGATATTCCCGAAACGGCCGACACGCTCGAAGGCAACGCGCTGCTCAAAGCGCGCTATGTGCACGAGCGCTACGCCCTGCCCTGCTTTGCCGACGACACGGGGCTTGAAGTGGAAGCCCTCGGCGGAGGTCCCGGCGTGCATACGGCACGTTATGCCTATCCCGACCGCCACGACCCCGAAGCCAATACGCGCAAGTTGCTCGCCGAACTGGCAAACAAGGACAACCGCCGCGCCCGCTTCCGCACCGCCATTGCCTACATCGACGAAGCTGGTGCAGAGCATCTCTTTGAGGGCATCGTGAATGGCAGCATTGCCGAAGCCGAGCACGGCACCGAGGGTTTCGGCTACGACCCCGTATTCTGTCCCGAAGAAGGCGGCGGCAAGACGTTTGCCGAACTGGGTGTGGACGTAAAGAACCGCATCAGCCACCGCGCCCGCGCCGTGGCGCAGTTTGCCAAATATGTCCTCGGGCAATAAAACGCGCCACACCGCGTTTTCATATTGGACATAAGCGTAGCCCGAATAAACGAACGTTTTCGATAAGCCAGATGAGCAAAGTTGAGTTTACTCGAGCTTTGCCATGGCGAGAAAACGTCTGTTGAAAACGAACGTTTTTATTTTTACGACAACTTAGACAACAAAAGACAACTCCGAGTCTGACAATTTGCGCTTAATATGACGACAACATAGACAACGGGGCGTATTGACAACTGTAAGTTGTCAAAAGTTGTCCCAGTTGTCGTCATATTAAAATGGCAGCACAGAAAAAAAGTTGTCAAGAGTTGTCTAAGTTGTCGTAAAAAAATGAACAAAATGATAAATGTATTAACTGTCTGGAAGGCACTTAACACCTCGTTCAACCAAAGCGTATAGCATATTCCCTTTTATATGAAACGTTTTTTACTCACCACCCTCTGCTCGCTCCTCTCGCTGTGGCTTGCGGCCGCCCCTATCGGCGGCTGGAACCTGTATATGTCCTACCGCAACTGCACCGACAACATTCCCGTGGGAGACAAGGTGTACGCCCTTTACAGCGGCAACCTGCTCATCTACGACAGCTCCACCACGGAAGTCCGCACCTTCGACAAGCTCGACGGTCTGCACAGCACCTATATTAAATATATGGGCTACTCCGCCACGCAAAACGCCCTCGTGCTGCTGTTCAAGGACAACAACATTGACATCTTGTTTTTAGACAACATGGAAGTGTGCAACCTGCCCAACATAAAGGACGAGGGCGGGCAGGACATCTCTACAAAATTCCTCACCGTCAGCGGCGACCGCGCCATCATAGGCACTTCCACCGGCATCATGCTCCTTGATGTGCCTAACATTGCCGTGACTGCCACTGTAGACTTTGGCGAAGCACCCCGCACCGCCGCCTGCACCGACAGCCGCCTCTATGTGGGCTTGCAGAACGAGCTGCGCTCCATCGGCATCACGCAGAACCTTGCCGACAAAAGCCTGTGGACCGTCGAGAAGCAACTTGCCGCCGTGTTCCTCCAACCCTTTGCCGGAGGGCTCTATTTCATGTCGCGTGCAGTCAGCGGCAGCGAGGACAAGGCTGGATTATGGTATTTCTCTCCCGATGATGCCGACGGCAACCACACGGCAACATTTATCACAACCAACGGCTACCAATTCTGCACAGCCAACTCCCGTCAAGCCCTCATGCGCGGCGGCACATTGGTTCATGCCTTCGATGCCGCCGATCCGCTTAAATTCGCCGGCTACTATACGAGCGACGTGCGACTCACCTGCCTGAAAATGAACGAACAAGGGAAATTGTGGGCATCACTCGGCGAACAAGGCCTTGTGCCCTATGCGCTCAACGCCGAGAGCAAAGTATATCAGCCCGCAGGCAGTGCCTTGGGCGGTTTCGGCCCTTGGCGCGACTACGCCTACCACCTCAACTACGTGGGCGACCGCCTGCTCGTGGCCGGCGGACGCCTACCCTTTTACTCTAACAACCGACAGGGCACGCTCATGTATTACGAAAACGACGAGTGGTACCATTTCTCCGAAGACATTCCCTCTGCCACGCTCACCGGCCTGCCTTATCGCGACGTGTGCCAGCTATATCAAGACCCCAACGATGCCAACCGCCACTGGGCAGTCGGCACGGAAGGGCTTTTTGAGTTCCGCAACCTGCAATGCGTCAAGCACTACGACTATAAGAACAGCCCGCTCATCAGCGCCCTCGGCAGGGGTTACGACGAATCCGTGCATCCCGTGCTCTATATGTACGTCTACGGCGCACAGTTTGACCCGCAAGGCAACCTTTGGATGGTGAACAACCGCCGCGACACCGCTCTTCAGGTGCTTCGCCCCGACGGCAGCTGGTACGGCGTGTATGCCGAAGCGCTCAAAATGGTTTCCACGGCCGACTGTATCCGCTTCGACAATGCCGGCCGCCTGTGGGTACTCGCCCGCCGCACCACAGAGGAGCACACCTCCGGCGTGCTTTGCGTGGACTGGAAAGGCACGCTCGACAACCGCGACGACGTGGCGCTCTACCGCACTTCCGCCACCAACGAGGACGGCACAAACGTTTCACTCGAATCGGCCTACGCTTGGGCGCAGGACTTGGACGGAAAGATTTGGATAGGCACAGAGAACGGCATGTTTGTCGTAGACGACCCTTCCGAGTGGTTTGCCAGCGGTTTCCTCATCACGCAGGTGAAAGTGCCGCGCAACGACGGCACGAACTATGCCGACTATCTCCTCGACGGCGTGCCCGTCTCAGCCATCGCCATTGATGCCGCCAACCGAAAATGGGTGGGCACGGCCGACAACGGACTCTATCTCATCAGTGCCGACGGCACGGAAATCCTCGCCCACTACACCGCCGCCGACTCTCCCCTACTCTCCGACGAAATCACCGACCTCGCCATACGCCAAAGCACGGGCGAGGTGATGATAGCCACCGACCTCGGCCTCTGCTCCTTCCAGGGCGATGCCTCCATGGCTTTCGACACGCTCGACAAGAGTAACATCAAGGTTTATCCCAATCCCGTGCGCCCCGAATACAGCGGACGCGTGGTCGTGACCGGTCTGACGCTGAACGCCGAGGTGAAAATCGTCACCGTGGGCGGGCAGCTCGTGCGCCGCGGCACATCTACGGGCGGCACATTCACCTGGGACGTTTGCAACGACAGCGGCCGCCGCGTAGCACCCGGCGTGTACTACATCATGGCTGCCACAGCCGACGGGAAAGACGGCGTTGCAGCCAAAGTAACCGTCATTTAACCGTGATTTTAGGCGGCTGGAGCGGCATTTTGCCCAATTTTGCCGCTAATTTTTCAAAAAAACAAAAAAAAGTTTGGCAGAATTTCGAACTCTCTCTATATTTGCCATTGTAAAATGCCTATTTATAAAGGGAAACTGAGTAATTCACCATATTTTTCACCTCTTAAAATCAAAATTATTATGAACAAGACTGAACTCGTAAATGCAATTGCAGCTGCCGGTCTCACCAAAGCCGACTCTAAGAAAGCCCTCGACGCTACGCTCGCTGCTATCTCCAACGCCCTCAAAGCAGGCGACAAGGTGGCCCTCCTCGGCTTCGGTACGTTTGCCGTTACCGAGCGTCCCGCTCGCACGGGCATCAACCCCGCCAACAAGCAGAAGATTGAAATCCCCGCCAAGAAGGTGGTTAAGTTCAAGGCTGGTGCTGAATTGGTAGAAGCTGTGAAGTAATTAGCAGTTGCTTATAATATTATTAGAGGCTGTGTCGTAATTCATTTACGGCGCAGCCTCTATTTTTTTGTATTTGGCGCCAACAAACTGCACAAATAATATCCACGCTCACCTAAGATAACCCGCACGCGCACGGAGATAATTTTTATTTGCTCCGAGATATTTTTCCCTTTCCGCAAGATATTTTTCACCCTCATATAGGATAGCTTTTGTTACAAACCTTGTAACGCATATTACAAAGTTTGTAATACGTGTTACAAAGTTTGTAATACATATTAGAAACTTTGTAACAAATAATTTCAGGCAGATAATGAAAATTGTCTTATAAGACCGCAAAAATTTTCTGCGCAGGGCGGAAAAAATATCTTATAGTTCGCCTTTATTCTCATATATGATAACGGGCACGCCCATATATGAGCGTCAGGCCGTTCTGCCGTTAGCGTGCAGACAGCGCGGCGGAGTCGCCCGCTTTTGTGCTTATCTGGTAGGAAAATGGCACAAACTGCAAAATATATTTGGTTCATTACGGCGACAGTTTGTAACTTTGCAGCGTCTAATACTATGAACGCCACGTTTTTTCACTGAGGCAAATTATTGTGAGGCGGGGCGGATGGACAGATCTTCCACTTTTTAATTTTATATAATAATGAAGAGAATTACGTTTTTTACAACGTTGTTCCTGCTGTGGCTTTGCGGGAACACGATGAGTGCGCAAATCACCGAAGGGGTTTGCGACAGAAGCGCTTGGACGCTTAGTTCGCCGGCTGCGCCGACCGAAGAAAGTGAAACGCTGGCAAAAGCCATCGACGGCAACGAAAGTACCTTTTACCATTCGGATTGGCGTTCGACAGGAACACCAGGCTCTGCACTTCCGCAGTATTTTATCATCGACACGAGCGAGGCAGCCGTGGCCGACGTGCAGGGCTTTGTCTATCTGCCCCGCCCTGACAACGGCAACGGTACATCTTCAAAGATGCGCGTGTATTTCTCCAGCACGGCGTTTGACGTAACCGAAGGTGTCTCCTCAGACGCTCTGGCCAGGAAAGGCTACACGCCTGCTGCCGACGTGACGTTCACTTATCCTGACGGACGGGAGTACAAAGCCGTTGGCTTCACAGCCCCGCAGTCGGGACGCTACGTATTGGTCGTTTCGGACATTTCTACCTCTGGCACTTATTTCACTTGCGCCGAATTTTATCTCAGCACCGACATTCTTGCCACTGGCAAGGAGTTGGCCAACAAAAAACTTGCTTCGTTAGCCAATTACAGTTCGCTGGCTGCACTCGGCTTCACAGAGGATTATTATGCCAATGCTATGAGCACGATCAATAACCTGGCTGTGGGGGGAACGGACTATGCAACGGCGTGCAACACAATCCTCAACACCGCCGCCACCGCCAAGACCAACATCCTCAACACGCTGCGGACGGGCAAGCACGTGGTGACGTTTACCAACCAAGCCGGAACTAATGATTCCAGAAGAGGCCTTAAAATAACGGCAGGCACTGCGGACTACAGCGACAACTATCAGGCACGCGGCACCAACTCTGATGCTGAAAACACAAAGTGGACGCTGAAATTCAATGCCGACGGCACGTTTAAGTTGTACAATGTGGCATGGAACGTTTATCTGGGCAATGCCAAAGGAAATGCGCTGCTTTCATCTACGGCAAGCGACGGGGCGAATTACAGTTTCGTAGTACGCGAGGACGCCAATGTGGTCAGTCTGAAAGATGCCTCAGGCAATATCCTCCATCTGACCAATACAGATTATAAGATGATGGCCTACAACACCGCCGACGTTGCATCCAACTGGCTTTTGGAAGCCGCTACGCTCTCTAACGAGACTACGGAACGCATGTGGAGCGAGTTCAACACAAAGTACACGACGGAAAAGAACCGCGCTTACAGTTACTACCAAGCAAACTACGGACTGGTAAGGAGCGGCGATGACATTCAGGTTGTAGTGAACCACTCTTCTGGTAATGATAACCAGCCTTCCTCCAACCTTCTCGATGGCAATGCAAGTACCTACGTACACTCTTCTTACGGCTCCGATGCCGGCTCTGCCCCACACTACATTCAAGTAACGCTGAGCTCTGCGCAAGAAAAGGTGATGTTCTACATGAGCCGCCGCAACAACAACAACCGTCCGAAGAACATCAGCGTATATGCCAGCACCGACGGAACAACATTCTCCGATAGCCCCGTGGCACAAATAGCCAACCTCGAAGGGCGCTCTTCGGCACAGGATTACTTCTCGCCGGAAATTGACCTTGGCGGCAGCTATCAATACCTACGCTTCGTGGTTACCGCCACAAATACTGGCACCCAGTTCTTCACCGCCTCAGAGTTCTACGTGCTGCCGATCAACGAGGAGACCAGCAAATTGACAAAAATGGCCAGCGTAACGCCATTGACGCTCCGCGCAATCTACGCAGAATTCATAGGCAGCCAGCCGATTGCCAATCTCTCGCAGTTGGATTTAAGCAAGGTCTACATGATTAAGCCGCAGGAGTATGCAACGCGCGGCGTGCTCTATGCCCCCGCAGGCGCCGAACAGTTGACGGCTTGCGGCGGTTCGGCCAGCAATGCTGCCAACAAGGGGGTAGCCATCGACAAGACCAGCCCCGCACAGCAGTTTGCATTCGTAAACGCCAAGGGTAAATACTACGTTTACAGCGTGAGCGAAAAGAAATTCATGACGAATGCCAACAGCAAGGCTAAGATTAACTACCGTCCGGCTGACTACGTAACCATCGAACCCGCTTCGCTCGAAGAATATTTCATCATCAAGTTCAACGGCTCACAGTACCTGAACGTATCTGCTGGCTACGGCGACGACGGCGGCGCCGTGACAGGTTGGAACGCCGAAGACGGCGGCAACCGTATGCTCATAGTCCCCGTGAGCGACTTGGCAAGCGCATCGCTGCCCACCGCAGAAGAACTGACGGCATTTGCTGAGGGTTGCATCGACTTGAACGCCCACTTGGCGGCAATTAGTGCTAACCCGAAAGTTGTAGGCGAAGGAGTGGGCAAATACACCGCCTCCGTAAGCAACTATAACGCCACGGCAGAAGCATTGAACGCCTTCTACAACGGTATTACCAGCGAAACGACAACAGCAGACCTCACAACCAAGGTGGCAACCGCCGCTTCGTTGGTAGGCGCGACCTTTACGCTCAATCAGCCAGAGGCAGGCAAGTTCTACCGCTTTAAGGGCGCGACCCACAACCGCCGTCTCTATTCTTCCTCGGTGACTGTCGGTTCTGACCAAATGCTTGAAATGGGCGACGACACAGCGACCAACTCCAGCACCTCCGTGTTCTACTACGACGGCACGCATCTTATTTCGTACAAAACCGGCCGCGCTATCGGTGCATTCGCGAGAGATTCGAAATCAACTTGGAATCTTGTAGACGCAGGCGCAACAGGCGCAACCTATACCTTCGGTGAGGGCTCTATCATCGGCACATACACACTGACGGCTAACGGTTCGCGCAACCTGTATAACGGCAGAGACAACTACGTAGATGCAGCCGACAACGGCAATACCGCCGAACACTATTGCTGGACTATTCAAGACGTGACGTATCTGCCCGTAAACGTAAACTACAATAGCGTGAAATATTCTACACTCATCTCGCCCGTAGACCTTTCCCTAAGAGACAACATCTTTGCCTACACAGCAAAAATTGCCGGCTCTGGCGACAACAGATACCTCCACCTGAACCCCGTGACGGGCGTTATCCCCCACGGCACGCCGGTGGTGCTCAAAGTGAACGATGAAGTGGAGCGCGGCGCAGACGACCACGTATATCTCGAAGTAACCTCCGGGGCGGAAACACTGGCAGGCACGGCACTCACGGGCTGCTATGAAACCATCCTTGCCTCGAGCGTGAGCGGCAAAATTTACACGCTGCAAAATCCCGCTGCCGGCGGCATCGGCTTCTATCCCTTCAACGGCACTACGCTCGCCGGCTTCAAGGCCTACATGCCGAACGGATCGGGCGTGCGCGGCTTCCTCTTCCATGAGGACGGCATGGAAACCGCCATTGACGGCATCGAGAGCCTCACGCCCGCGCCCGAACAGCCGATTTACGACCTCAGCGGCCGCCGCGTGCAGAAAGCAGGCAAGGGTCTGTACATTGTGGGAGGCAAGAAAGTGTTTTTCAAATGAGTAAGCATCTGATAAAAGCAAATATCGAAATGAACAAGAAAACATACGTAACGCCTCACGCCGAGGTGGTGAATATCATTACGGAAGGCATGATTGCCGAGTCGCTCCGCATCGGAGACACCGAGGGCAGCGAACAGCTGACGAACAAGAAAGACTGGGACAGCTCCGACTGGAGCACGCCGGAAGAAAGTTTCTGGGGCGAATAATCCCATTCAGACACATATTAACGGAAAACGGGGGCGATGCCGCGCGGCATCGCCCCCCGTTGTTTTATATCATCTCAAAACCTTTTCTACGACCGCACGGGCAGCCGCACCCAAAGCCAGCCCGGGAGCAACCGCCAGAAGAAGACGAGCAGGCGGTAGCGCCAGTCTATCGTGACGATGCGTCGGCGGCGGGCAAGCCCTCTGATAATGGCACGCGCCACGGCGGGCGCTTCCAACTGCATGGGATAGCGGCGGCCGTCGGCGATGAGCGGCGTACGCACGAAACCGGGGCGTATGTCGCAGAGCGTCAGGTTGCGGATGCCGCGCATACGCCGCAACTGTTCGAGACATTCCATGTAATGGTTCACAAAACGTTTCGTGGCACTGTACGCCGGTGCCGCGCCCAAGCCCTTCGTACCGGCAATGCTGCTGATAACGGCCAGTTGCAGTGTGCGTTCGGGGTGCTCGGCGGCATAGCTGAACACCGCCGTGGCCATACGGCAGAAACCGAGGGCATTGGTCTCCACCGTTCGCAGTTCCTTTTCTACATCAAGCGCCGGGTTTTGCCAGCCTATGCCGCTGGAATGGAAGTAAAGGTCCACGCCGCCCAAATCGCTTATCAGCTGCAGGAGCTGCGCAGGCGCATCGCCGTCGGTAACGTCTATTCTGCGCCCCGCAACAATCTGCCCGTATTTATCCTGCAACTCCTGCAACTGCGCTTCATTTCGTCCGCACACCGCCACCTGCCACTCGCCCGTCTGCGCCAGCTGCACCGCCACCTCACGCCCGATGCCCGAAGTGCCGCCCATGATAATCGCTGTTTTCATTTGTCCAATGTACATATCTTAAAAACCTTCCTATCTATCACAGTCATTATTAAAAAATCGCGTCCAGTCAATCCGCTCGGCATAAAACCGCGCCCCAGCCCGCGTAAGGTGGCGGCAATCATGGCTGATGAGTAATCCCTCATCGGTGAACACGCGCACGCGACCACCGGGTAAGGTAGCCATAGCGATAAGATCTATGAATATGTCGGGATAGAGCGACTTGAGGTACGCGTTGCGCTCTGCATATCCTGCCGCCAAGGGCACGGCGAGGCTATGGTAGGACGGGCTGAAACGGTGGCGATACACCTGGCCGTTGCTCTCGCCGAAGTTTTTCTCGCCGATGATAAAGAGTTTCGTTCCCGGACGGCAGAGGGAGCGCACCTCGGAAACGCCGTCTTCATCAAGCAATAGGCTGGAAAGGAACACCACATCAGCTTTGGCGAAACGCTGGGGGCGAAGGTCGTAGGTCTCCATATCGGAATAGACAACCTCGATGCTGTCGGCTATGGGACTTTCGTCGATGATATTCAAAAAGTCGCGTCCAAAACTATTGCCTATAACATACCAGCGCGGTTTGCCCGCTCCAACAGCGGCGAAATCTTTGTCGTAGCGATAACCCCGATCGCAATATTCTGACCACATGCCGCGATGCGCATCGGCACAACGCACTTCCAGTTCGGGCACATCGCGAACAACTCCAGCTCGGACATATATGCCGAGAGAGAAAGCACAAACAGCAGCAAACGTCACGGCGACAGCAGCCCACACACGCCGCGAAGCCCGAATGCGCTCAACGTAACGATAAGAAAGAAAAGAAAGCAGGAAGGTGGCAAACAGGATTGCTACGAAAGGCAGCGGTTCTGTTAGGTCGCTTGTAAATGAATAGCGCGTAACGGCAAAGACAACCTGATGCCAAACGTAGATGCTGAAACTGGCCGCGCCGATTCGTGCTAACAATTCATTGGAAAGGACGTTTGCTTGCGCAAGCGGCGTGCGCGGAAGCAAGAAGAGCAGCGAAGCTGATAGGACAACTGCTAATGGCTGGCGCAAATGCCCGCCGAGCCACTCCGTATCACAGAACATCAAAGCAAGCAATATGGCATAAGCAAAAATAAGCGCACCACCTACATAGCGATGGGCAGGGGACGGGGTTGCTTGATTTTTCTCAAAAAAATAAAAGACAGCCGCACCTGCACAAAATTCCCACAGGCGATAGGGCAGATAATAAAACCGCGCGGCTTCGTCGGGAGTTGCAACCCACAGCGCAAAGGAGCATAAACCGACAGCCGCAAACAAATACAAGGGAAGGGATTGGCTGCGCCTGGGCTTCTTGACAAGAAAAGCAATGAACCAAATCAGCAACGGCCAAACGGCGTAGAACTGCATCAACGTACCGGCGTACCACGTGTGCATCAAAGGTTTGAACTCGTTTGCCACTGCCCAATAGTCCTTGACGGTTATGGCCTGCAACATATTGTTTCCGAAAAAGCAGGTAGCAATGGCAGACTGCGCGGCGTTCTCGTAGTCGTCTGGCATCATAAACCACCAACCAAAAGCCAAGACACAGATGCAGGCTATCAAGAGCAAGGGTAAAAGGCGGAAAAGGCGGTTGCCGAGAAAACGGACATAGGCAGAACCAGAAAAGGACTGCCCAGTCAAACTCTTAGTAGTGAAATAGCCAGCAAGGACGAAGAAGATGTCCACTCCGAGGTAGCCAAACTTACACAGACCTACATGATATAGCACCACAGCAATGATGCAAACGGCCTTAAGCACATCGTAACAGTTTTGTCGCATGATTGATAGGCCAGCTATCGCCTTTCTATTGGAATAAATGGGATTAAAAAAAGTAGGATGCTCCCGCAGGGGTTCATCCTACTCTTTTGGCTTTTAATTGTCAGTATCTTTTTACTCTGCCTTTGCTTCTTCAGCAGGAGCTTCGGCGGGAGCTTCAGCAGCAGCAGTTTCAGCCACGGGAGCTTCGGCAGCGGCAGCAGAAGACTTCTTGGAGCGACGCGTACGCGTGGTCTTCTTCGGAGTCTTAGCCATGTTCTCATCAAAGTCAACGAGTTCGATGAAAGCCATTTCGGAAGCGTCGGAAGGACGGAAACCGAGCTTAATGATACGCGTGTAACCGCCGGGACGATTAGCCACCTTCTCTGCAACGTTCTGGAAGAGTTCGGTAACAGCATACTTGTCCTGCAAATAGCTGAAAACTACGCGGCGGGAGTTGGTCGTGTCGTTTTTGCTCTTGGTGATCAGCGGCTCAACGTACTTCTTAAGCGCCTTAGCCTTAGCGAGGGTCGTAGTGATTCTTTTGTGCATGATCAGGGAAACTGCCATGTTGGAGAGCATGGCGGCGCGGTGAGATGCAGTACGGCCCAAATGGTTGAATTTTTTATTGTGTCTCATTTTAAGTTTTAATCTTTATCTAATTTATACTTAGAAATATCAGTTCCAAACGAAAGATTCAGACTCTCGAGCAAATCATCAAGCTCCGTGAGCGATTTCTTACCAAAGTTGCGGAACTTCAAGAGGTCGTTTTTGTTGAACTGAACGAGGTCGCCGAGCGTTTCTACATCGGCGGCTTTGAGGCAGTTCAGAGCGCGGACGGAAAGGTTCATGTCAACGAGCTTCGTCTTGAGGAGCTGGCGCATGTGGAGTACTTCCTCGTCGAGTTCTTCATTTTCAGAATATGCCTGGTCTTCGACAGTGATCTTTTCATCGGAGAAGAGCATAAAGTGATAAATGAGAATTTTAGCGGCTTCTTTAAGGGCGTCCTTCGGGTGAATGGAACCGTCCGTAGTGATGTCAAGCACGAGCTTGTCGTAGTCGGTCTTCTGCTCAACGCGGAAAGGCTCTACGTCATACTTGACGTTACGGATGGGGGTGTAAATGGAATCGATGGGAATTGCGTTAACATCGGTGCAGAACTCGCGGTTCTCTTCTGCGGGCACGTAGCCGCGGCCTTTGTTAATCGTCAGTTCAATTTGCATCGTGGCTTTTGCATCCAAATGACAAATCACCAATTCAGGATTTAACACTTCAAATCCAGTCAGGTACTTGCTGATATCGCCGGCCTTGAACTCAGTGGTATTCGAGACGGTGATAACAGCTTTCTCGTTCTCGATTTCTTCTACTACCTGCTTGAAACGCACTTGCTTCAAGTTCAGGATGATGTTGGTTACGTCGTCGCGCACGCCGGGCACGGAAGCGAACTCATGTTCTACGCCTTCAATCTTGATGGTATTGATGGCATAACCTTCGAGCGAGGAGAGCAGGATACGGCGTAAGGCATTTCCGACGGTGACGCCGAAACCCGGCTCCAAGGGACGGAACTCAAAACGTCCGTG
Source organism: Bacteroidales bacterium (assembly GCA_004556745.1). GTDB lineage: Bacteria > Bacteroidota > Bacteroidia > Bacteroidales > Bacteroidaceae > Alloprevotella. Next base: position 71,594 of record SFFY01000007.1, read on the forward strand.
CTTGGAGTCGTTTTCCAACATTATAACTTTATCGGGTTTTTGAAATGCTAATATCGCCATGAATGTAATCGGTTTTAATTAGTTTTTAGAGTACAACTCGACAATCAGTTGTTCCTTGATGTTTTCGGGAATGTCGGCGCGTTCGGGCTTGTGGAGGAACTTGCCGCCCTTGATGTTTTCGTCCCACTCAATCCAAGGATACTTGCTGTGGTTGAAACCTGCGAGAGAATCAGCGATTACTTCGAGCGACTTAGACTTTTCGCGAACAGCAACAATCTGTCCGGGCTTAACGCTATAAGAAGCAATGTTTACAACGCGACCGTCAACGGTGATGTGCTTGTGGTTGACAAGCTGACGGGCAGCGGCGCGAGTGGGTGCGATGCCAAGACGGAAAACTACGTTGTCGAGGCGGCACTCAAGATTCTGGAGCAGGATTTCACCGGTAATGCCGCTGGCAGAAGCTGCCTTGTCGAACATGTTGCGGAACTGCTTTTCCAAAACGCCATAGGTGTACTTTGCCTTTTGCTTCTCTGCGAGCATGATGCCGTATTCAGAAGTCTTGCGACGGCGTGAGTTACCATGTTGTCCGGGAGGATAGTTGCGCTTTGAAAGAACTTTGTCAGCACCGAAGATAGCTTCTCCAAACTTGCGGGCAATACGTGACTTAGGTCCAATATATCTTGCCATATTTCTTGTTTAATATTTCGGGTTAAATTTTGAAAATCAATTGGGAAGTAAAAGCGAATACCAATGTATTATACTCTTCTTCTCTTCGGAGGACGACAACCATTGTGGGGCAGCGGGGTTACGTCGATAATCTCGGTAACTTCGATGCCGGCACCGTGGATAGCACGAATAGCGGACTCACGACCGTTGCCGGGACCTTTCACGTAGGCTTTCACCTTGCGAAGACCGAGGTCGAAAGCAACCTTTGCGCAATCCTGAGCGGCCATCTGGGCAGCGTAGGGGGTGTTCTTCTTAGAACCGCGGAAACCCATCTTACCGGCGGACGACCACGAAATCACCTGACCCTCGCTGTTAGCCAAAGACACAATGATATTGTTGAAAGAGCTGTGAACGTGGAGCTGACCCATAGCGTCAACCTTTACGTTTCTCTTTTTTGCTGCTACTGTTTTCTTTGCCATAATTCTATCCTAATTATTTAGTTGCTTTTTTCTTGTTGGCAACGGTCTTCTTGCGACCCTTGCGCGTACGTGCATTGTTTTTCGTGCTCTGACCGCGAACGGGAAGTCCGTGACGGTGGCGAACACCGCGATAGCAACCAATATCCATAAGACGCTTAATGTTGAGCTGGATTTCGGAACGGAGGTCACCTTCTACCTTGAACTCGGCACCAATGATTTCACGAATCTTGGCAGCCTGGTCGTCGGTCCAGTCCTTAACCTTAATGTCTTTATCAATGCCGGCCTTCTCCAAAATCTTGGCCGAGCTACTGCGACCTATGCCAAAAATATAGGTCAAAGCGATTTCGCCTCTTTTGTTTTGAGGTAAATCAACACCAACAATTCTTATTGCCATATACTATATTTGTTATTTGCGTGACTGAATTAACCCTGGCGCATTTTTTCCTTAGGGTTCTTCTTGTTAATCACATACAAGCGACCTTTGCGACGAACAATCTTGCAGTCGGCGCTGCGCTTCTTTAAGGATGCTCTTGTTTTCATATTACGTGGTATTATTTATATCTGAACACTATTCTTCCTTTTGAAAGGTCGTAAGGACTCATTTCTACCTTTACTTTGTCTCCGGGAAGAATCTTGATGTAGTGCATTCGCATCTTGCCGGAAATATGGGCGGTGATTTCATGCCCGTTTTCAAGTTCAACGCGAAACATTGCATTGCTTAATGCTTCAACGATTACGCCGTCTTGTTCAATTGCAGCTTCTTTTGCCATATCAATGTCTTTGTCTTTCTATTTCTTCTATTGCATCAAAAGATGAGAGTATGTCTGCCTTGCCGTTGTGGATGGCAATGGTATGCTCGAAATGAGCGGCAAGCTTTCCGTCACGGGTAACAACGCCCCAACGGTCGGGAAGCATGCGTAATTCGCGACTGCCCTGTGTAACCATCGGTTCAATGGCGATGCACATCCCGTTTTTAAGTTGAACGCCGCTACCCTCTTTGCCATAATTGGGCACTTGCGGATCTTCGTGCATCTCGTGACCTATGCCGTGACCGACAAATTCACGAACCACTCCGTATCCATGGGCCTCGCAATGCGACTGTACCGCGTGGCCTATATCTCCCAATCTGCTGCCGGCATTGGCAACGGCGATGGCTTTATAGAGCGCGTCTTTCGTCACATTTAGCAAGCGCTTTGCTTCATCGGAAATCTCTCCCACGGCAAACGTGTAGCAAGAATCTCCGCAGAAGCCGTTGAGTTTCGCACCGCAATCCACCGAAATGATATCGCCTTCTTTCAAAGGAACTTCATTGGGTATGCCATGCACGACTACCTCATTGACGGAAGTGCAAATAGAGGCGGGGAAGTCCGAGCCATAAGGATTAGGAAATCCTTTGAAAGTAGGCTCGGCTCCGTGGTCTCTTATGAAAGTCTCTGCCAAGGTGTCCAATTCGATGGTTGTAACTCCGGGGCGGAGAACTTTCGCTATTTCTGCAAGCGTTGCTGCTACAAGGAGATTTGCCTGCCGCAGCAACTCTATCTCATCTTCTGTCTTCAAATAAATCATCAGACTGATGCACTAATAGGCAGCCACATTGGTGGAGCGGGCACGCGTATGACCAGAATTGAGGAGGCCATCGTAATGACGTACCAGCAAATGGCTTTCTATCTGCTGAAGCGTATCGAGCACAACGCCGACAAGAATCAACAAGGACGTGCCGCCGAAAAACTGGGCAAACTCTTGCTTCACGCCAAAGATACCGGCAAATGCAGGCATAATGGCAATGAGGGCAATGAAGAGAGAGCCGGGCAGCGTGATGTGCGACATCACGTTATCCAAATAGTCTGCGGTGGGTTTGCCGGGCTTCACACCGGGGATAAATCCGTTATTGCGCTTCATATCTTCTGCCATCTGAACGGGGTTCAAGGTAATGGCGGTATAGAAATATGTGAAAGCAATAATGAGGATTACAAACACAAGGTTGTAAAGCACGCTCGTATGATCCAAGAATTGAGACATTGCCCAACTGCCGCTTTTGGCCGTTGCCTGCGCCAGCGTGAGGGGAATAAACATAATGGCCTGTGCAAAAATGATAGGCATTACGTTAGCAGCGAAGAGCTTGAGGGGGATGTACTGGCGTGCACCGCCTACGGCTCTGTTGCCTTCTACACGCTTGGCATACTGAACGGGCACCTTACGAGTAGCCTTGACGAGCACGATTGCCAGTGCCATAACGGCGAGCAATGCGATAATCTCGAAAAGGAACTTGATCAGGCCGCCGCCTTCAGCACCACTCAATGCAGTAACGAATTCCTGACCGATAGCTACCGGGAGACGGGCAATAATACCTATCATAATGATAAGCGATACGCCGTTGCCGATACCTTTGTCGGTGATACGCTCACCGAGCCAAAGGATAAACATACTACCGGCTGCGAGAATAATCGTAGAAGAAAGCATGAAGCCGAAACCATCGCCAACCAGAAATGCGCCAGAACCAGCGGTCTGAGCTTTAAGGTTGATCAGATAGGTAGGAGCCTGGAACACGAGAATGGCAATTGTCAGCCAACGCGTGTATTGGTTGATCTTCCGACGACCGCTCTCGCCTTCGCGCTGCATTTTCTGGAAATAAGGTACAGCGATAGCAAGAAGCTGAATGACAATCGAGGCCGAGATATAAGGCATGATTCCCAATGCGAAGATTGAGGCATTGGAGAATGCACCGCCAGAGAACATGTTCAACAAGGACATGAGTCCCTCACTCGTTTGCTGCTGCAACTGCGCCAGACGATCCGGTGCAATACCAGGCAACACGATGAATGAGCCGAAGCGGTATATTGCAACAAAAAGGAGAGTGATGAGGATTCGTGTACGCAAATCCTCAATTCTCCAGATGTTCTTGATTGTCTCGATTATTTTTTTCATCGATTAGGTCTTAATTAAATTTTGGTAGCAGTACCGCCGGCAGCCTGGATGGCAGCTTCGGCAGACTTTGAGAAAGCATGGGCTTCAACATCGACCTTCTTGGTGAGTTCGCCATTGCCCAGCACTTTTACGAGGTGCTTGGCAGAAACGAAGCCGGCAGCTACGAGGTCTTCGATACCAACCTTCTCAAGGTTCTTGGCTTCAGCCAATGCCTGGATTGTAGCGATATTGATAGCCTTGTACTCTACGCGATTGATGTTCTTAAAACCATGCTTGGGAAGACGGCGCTGAAGAGGCATCTGACCACCTTCAAAACCAATCTTCTTGCTGTAACCGGAACGCTGCTTGGCACCCTTGTGACCACGAGTAGAAGTGCCGCCCATACCGGAACCGGGACCGCGACCAATTCTCTTGCGCGTTTTTGTTGAACCTGCTGCGGGTTTTAAATTATGTAATTGCATAACTTGTACTTAATTTTGATTATTCAACAATCGTCACCAGGTGATGTACCTTGCGGATCATGCCGCGAACAACTTCGTTGTCCTCTTTTTCCACCACGTGGTTGAGCTTAGTGAGACCGAGCACGTCGAGCGTTCTCTTCTGATCCTTGGGAGCTCCGATTCTGCTTTTGGTTTGTTTAATCTTTATCGTAGCCATAATCTTTTATCCTCTGAATACTTTTTCCATTGAGACGCCGCGCTGCTGGGCAACGGTATAAGCGTCACGCATTTCACTCAGTGCCAAAATTGTGGCCTTCACAAGATTGTGGGGGTTGGAAGAGCCCTTTGACTTGGCAAGTACGTCCTTGATACCCACGCTTTCGAGCACAGCGCGCATTGCACCGCCGGCTACAACACCGGTACCTTCAGAAGCGGGAAGGATAAGCACTTCAGCACCACCAAAGCGAGCTGCTTGTTCGTGGGGAACAGTGCCTTTGAGTACAGGAACCTTGATCAAATTCTTTTTGGCTGCTTCGACACCCTTTGCAATAGCGGCCGTCACTTCACCGGCTTTGCCGAGACCGTAACCGATAACGCCCTTGCCGTCTCCGACAACAACGATGGCTGCGAAAGTGAAAGTACGTCCACCCTTGGTGACCTTAACAACGCGATTGATAGCAACCAGTCTATCTTTTAATTCTTCGCTATTTACGTTTACTCTGTTTGCCATAATCTATTTAGAATTTAAGTCCACCTTTACGTGCTCCATCTGCCAACTCTTTTACGCGGCCGTGGTAGAGATAACCATTGCGGTCGAATACAACAGTCGTGATGCCGGCTTCGATAGCCTTCTGAGCGAGAGCTTCACCCACCTTGGCAGCCTGTTCTTTCTTAGGCATGGCTTCCATACCGAGAGAAGAAGCAGACACGAGGGTCTTAGCGGTTTCGTCGTCAATCACCTGAGCGTAGATTTGCTTGTTGCTTCTGAATACGCTCAAACGGGGACGTGCGGCAGTGCCGGAAATCTTATTACGTACCCGATATTTTATCTTGATGCGTCTTTGTTCTTTTTTCGTAGTCATAATCTTACAGAATTAAAATTACTTAGCGCCTGCTGACTTACCAGACTTTCTGCGGATCTGTTCGCCCACATAGAGGATACCCTTACCCTTGTAAGGCTCAGGCTTGCGGAAGGAACGGATTTTAGCGCATACAAGACCGAGAAGTTGCTTATCGCAAGACTCGAGGGAGATATACGGGTTCTTGTTTCTTTCAGTTTTCGTCTCAACCTTGATTTCGGGCGGGAGCTGGATGAAGATGCTGTGGGTGTAACCCAGAGAAAATTCAACGAGGTTGCCCTGGTTGGAAACGCGGTAACCGACACCGACAAGTTCCATTTCCTTTTTGTAACCTTCGGAAACACCGACAACCATGTTGTTCACAAGCGCGCGGTAGAGACCATGGTAAGCCTGCTTCTGCTTCTGCTCAACGGTGTCGTTCTGTTCGTCGATGGAAAACTTGATAACGTTGTCTTCAATTGTAACGATGATAGAAGGATCG